>NZ_CAIFFF010000014.1:0-50584 GCF_903789625.1 uncultured Pseudoramibacter sp.
GCTATAAAAAAACAAAGCCTAGAGCGTTTCCCTCTAGACTTTGTCGACAGTCTGAGTCGAAGTGAACTTCACTTCGACTTTTTCTTTTCGACTTTTTTCTTCTTACCGTGATGCTGGCTTTTTCGGGCGTGATGCCCTTTTTTCTTTTTATCTTTCTTCTTGCCCGCGATCGACGCCGACACGACGGTGCGCTTGATCCGCGCGCCGTCCAACCCCGCGATGACCTTAGCCACCTGATCGTCGGCCACCACCGCCGTCGAGAAATGCCCGAACACGGCGATGTCCCCGACCTCATCGCTGGAGATCCCCGATTCACCGCAGATCGCGCCGAGAATGTCGCCCTTCTTCGCGCCGTCCTTCTTTCCCGCGCTGATCATAATCGTCACGCCCGACCGCGGATCCCGATGGCCGCGGCCCTTCCGGCTCTTCCGGCCGCCTTTCTTCCCTGCGCCGACGGTCTGAATCTGGTCGTTGAGGTCGGTCTCGGCGTAATCGGTGATCGGCATAGACTGCCTGAGCAGCGCCACAGCGATCTGCGCGTCTGAATAGCCCTTGTCTCTGAGGGCATTCAAAATACCGTTATAAATGCCGGCCGCATCGCCGCTTTCTGGATTGGTGCGCATGTCTTCGCAGGCCGCAGCGAGCTTTTCGGTCATCTGCCGGCTCTTGAGCACCTGAATTTCCGACCCCGTCGGAATGGTCTCCCGGGTCATTTTCTTTTTTGTGTAGGCCTCGATCTTTTCAAGGTGGAAGCGGTCGCGGTTCTGGGCCAGGGTCAGCGACGTGCCCTTGCGCCCGGCGCGGCCAGTCCGGCCGATCCGGTGGACGTAATCCTCCGCGTTTTCCGGCACGTCGTAATTGATGACGAGGTCGATGTCGTCGATGTCGATACCCCGGGCGGCCACATCCGTCGCGACGAGGGCCCCGTGCTTCGAGCGGGTGAAACGTCTGAGCACCGCCTGTCTAGCCGATTGGTCGATATCGCCGTGGAGCTTGCTCACCGGGTACCCTTGATCGATCAGCTGCATCGCGACGGTATCGACTGCGCGTTTGGTATTGCAGAATATCAGCGCCTTCTGCATCTCAAACACCTCGAGGAGGCGCATCAGCGCTTCAAGCTTCATCCCTTTTTTCACGACAAAGACCTTCTGGTCGATGCCCGAGGCAACAATGCGTTTCGGCGCCACCTCGATTTTTGCCGGATCGCGCTGGAAACGTCTGGCCAGCTCAAGAATCGGCTTCGGCATCGTCGCCGAGAACAGCGCCGTCTGAACTGGATGGCCAATCTGGGACAGAATCCCTTCGATGTCGTCCCGGAAGCCCATGTCGAGCATTTCGTCGGCTTCATCCAGTACGGCGATTTTTAAATGATCGAGCTTCAGGGTGCCGCGGCGCAGATGGTCCAGCGTGCGCCCCGGCGTGCCGACGACGATCTGCGCGCCGCCGCGCAGGGCCGCGAGCTGGCGGTCAAAACGTTCGCCGCCGTAAAGCAGAGCCACGGAAAGGGCGTCGTCAAAAGCTGTAAGCTTGTCGAATTCGCCGGCGACCTGAATAGCCAGCTCCCGGGTCGGCAGCAGCACGAGCACCTGGGGATGTCTTTGTGCTGCGTCGATTGCCGTAACAGCGGGGACCGCGAAAGCGAGAGTCTTGCCCGTCCCGGTCTGCGAACGGCCGATGACGTCTTTTCCCTCTAATAATACGGGAATCGCCCGTTCCTGAATCGGCGTCATCTCCACAATTCCCATTTGATCGACCGCCTGAAGGGTCGTTTCCCGAATAGCCAATGTGCTGAATTTCATAAATCTCCTTTAAATTAAAAAAATAGACGCCAGACAAACGCCTGACGCCTTGCCAATATATTATGAAGTTATTTTGCCGACCGCTTCGTCAGCGCCAGAAGCGCCTTGCCGATGACGGTAACGAGAATCGCGGTGACGATGGCTTCCGGAATGCCATTGCCGGCGACCACGCCCATAATCACCTTGAACACCGCGCTCATGGAACTGCCGATGCTCTTGGCATATTCCTGAGCCAGCAGCAGGTAAATGCTGCCCATCACAAGGGCAGTGTTCGTCATCGCGCCGGCCGCGCCGGTGATCGCGAGCGCCGGGATGTCATTCATCTTGACCTTTTTCAGTCCGCGCCAGAGCCATCCGGCGACGATACCGATGCAGATCCGGCATCCGAGAGCGATCCAAACGGCCTTGACCGCACCGGCCGCGTTCATCGCGAGTGCCGGAGAAAAGGCAAAGCTCATCGGTGTCGGCGCAACAGTTGCGTTGACCATCGAGCAAATGCCAAAGACGCCGCCTAAAATGGCGCCGGCCAAGGGCCCCAGCAGAATGGCACCGATGACGACCGGTATTTGAATCGTCGTCGCCTTGATAAACGGAAGCGGGATCAATCCCAACGGCGTGAAAGCCAGCAATACGATGATTGCGGCAAACATTGCCAACGTGACCAGCCAACGGGTCTTCTGCTTTGAACTATTCTGTTTTTTCATATTAAACTCCTCACTACCTTTTCGGTCTCTCCGAATAAAGTGTGTATTTTAAAAACAGGTCTATTTTATCACACGGCGCCCCTTCTGTCAATCTTAATGTTTTCCCTAGATTTTGCCGGCTTTCTTGTCAAAATCCGGAAATGATGATAAAATAACACCGGAATTTTGAGAAATACGATTTTACCAATGATTTACGATTTTTTGTATAAATAAAATAAGGAAATAAAAGGAAGGTTGTCTATGATGGTACAAGATGCGATCCAGACTGCGTTAATCATTCTGGGTCTGCCTTTTACGATTTACGGTGTGTATTACGTCATCATCGGCGTCATGGGATTGTTCAAATCAAAGGAATATCCTCAGGCGCCGCCGCAGAAGAAATTTGCCGCGGTCATCGCCGCGCGCAACGAAGCCGGAGTCGTCGGTAATTTGATCGACTCCCTCAAGGAACAGCATTACCCGAAGGAACTCTACGACATTTACGTGCTGCCGAACAACTGCACCGACAACACTGAAAAAGTGGCCCTGGCCCACGGCGCTAAAACGTTCCACTGCTCCTCGGCGGTGCATTCAAAGGGCGGCGCCCTCGAAGAATTTTTCGACGACACCTTCGCTCACAACGACATTTACGACGGCTTCTGCATCTTCGATGCCGATAATCTCGTTCAGCAGGATTTCTTCCAAGCGATGAACAACGCGATGTGCGCCGGCGTCGAAATCGGTCAGGGCTACCGCGAAAGCAAGAACCCGAAAACCTCGTGGGTTTCGGGCTGCCAGACGATTTTCTACTACACGGTCAACCGGTTCATCAACCAGGCCCGCCAAAATGTCGGCCTTTCCGCCGCCCTCAACGGCACGGGCTTCATGGTTTCGGCCAAGGTCTTAAAGAAAGACAATTCGGGCTTCAGAACCTTCAGCCTGACCGAAGACATCGAATTCACCACGCAGAACATCATCAAAGGGCAGTACGTCTCCTGGGTGCCGGACGCCCGGACCTACGACGAACACCCGATCGATTTCAAGACCTCGTGGAAGCAGCGCAAACGCTGGTCCACCGGCACGATCCAGTGCTTCTCCTACTACACGCCGAAGCTCTGGCAGAGCTTTAAAGAAACGCACCGCCTCGGCTGCATCGACATGATTCTCTACCTGTCGGCGCCGCTGCTCCAGGTCATTTCCACGATTTACAGCTTTGTGTCGTTTATTATCATCATGATGATTTCGATCAACCTGCAGATTCCGCAGACGCAGAATTACCTCTCAATCGCCGGAAGCGCTGTGGGCATTCTGCTGACCATCCAGTTCACCCACTGGCTCGTCCGCCACGAACATCACAAAAACAGCTCGGTCAAGACGTCGTCTTATTTCACCTGGTGGTTCTTTATCGTATCGTGGACGGTCATCAATTTCGCCTGCATCCTCAAGCCGCTGACTACCTGGGAACCGATCGCACACACTGAAAGTTTCACCTTGTCGCAGCTTAAATCGAATCTGCAGATCGAAAATTCTTCTAATTAAATCTTCTAAAAATATCTATTGACAAGTTCAAAGGCACAGCTAAATCAATCGGCTGTGCCTTTTTTATCGTATTATTTTATTTGCATTATTTACAGTGAGGCGCGTTTAAGCATTAAAAAAGCGCCTATTCCCTTTTATTCAAGAGAGAAGATAGACGCTATAAAGATTTACTTCGATTTGCGGTGGTTTTTCATGTAATTGCGGATGTGTTCGAGATCTTCCTTTGAGATGATGATTTCCGAATCGCCGCTGTCGAGGAGGATTTCGTCGTCCTGAATGTTGTAGTCCGACTTTTTCACGCGGTGCGCTTCGACCGGCTTTTCGGCCGTCGCCGCCGGCGCTTCAATCACGTTTTCGACTTGGTCAATGGATTCGATCTGCTGGGCTACAGCAATGACGTTGTCGATCGCCGCAGTGGTCAAATCGCCTTTGCTTTTGGTGCCGTCCAGCTGACCGATCAGCTCGCGGCTCGTCGTCACAAAGGGTTCGTCTGTCCTGAAGGCGAGAAGCCTTTCAAGGGAGGCCTTGAGACGGGCGGACACTTCGGTGTACACGTCGTCGGAAACCTCTGCGCTTAACACGTCGATAAAATCGTTGAGGTCGTCTTCAACGTCCCGCTGCGCTGTCTGGTCTTCAGACTCAGCCGCCGCTTCAGCCTCAGGCGCTGCCGTTTCTGGTACGGCGGGTTCGGCTTCATCAAGCACTTCTTCGCGTTCTGGCGCTTCTGCTGTCTCTGCCGCCGGTGCTTCAGCCTCGGATTCGGTTGTCGGTTCAGAAACCGGTTCTTCCTGCTCGGTGTCTTCGATCTCAGCGGTCTCTGATGCCGCTTCGCCTTCACCGTCGTCGGACGCCGGCGCTGCTTCTTGTTCAGGTGTTGTCTCTTGAGCTGGATTTACTTCCTGTTCGGGCACCGCTTCAGGCACTTCTTCTTGAGTTTGTTGAATGGCTTCAGCATCTTCAATATCTTCCTCTTCTTCGAGGTCATCGTCTTCCGATGTGAACAGGCCGGACCCTTCCGATCCAAAATCCTCATCGTCGTCGTCCAGCCAATCGAGGGCTGTGCCGCTGCCCGATGCCTCGGTTTGATCCGCCGCGTCTGATGCTTCGGAAGCTTCGTCTGCTTCGTCAGCGTCATCCAATACGCTGCCTCTGAGCAGCCAGCTGACCTTGTGATCTTTGTCATCTTCAGCTGCTGCTGCTTCGTCCGCAGCCGCTTCTTCTTCAGCCTCAAGCACCCCTTCCGGCGCTTCGCCGTCTGTATCGGTCTGGGCGGAGTCTGCCGCATCCGCCGGCACAGCCTTGCGCTGTCTGCGCTGCCAGAAAACGTGGACCAGCATCACGAGAATCAAGTCCGCCGCCGCCGTCATGATCAGAAAGCGCTGAGACAGGCCGTAGACCATGACGTACTCGACGATCACGACGGCCGCTTCTTCAATGGCGACGATCACCACGGTGTGCCAGAGCTTGTCACAGAAACCCGTAAAATCTCCGAGCGCCACAATCAGCAGACGGATGCAGAGCATGAACAGCACGACCGTCATCAGATCGGTCCTGACCTCCGCGTTAAAGACGAATTTGGATACGCCCAGCATGCCGAAGTTGCCGACCGCCAGCGCGATACAATCAAAGATATATAAAAGCCATCTCCGGCTTTTTTGATCTGTCATAAATTCAACTCCTCAGTTTATGATAGTGTTATTATAACAAATGTTCCTTCAAATGTATATTTTTTATCATTGTAATTCACAATTTATATAATTTTTTGCGATTCAGGGCCACACTTGACAGGTCGTGATATAATAAGTCAGTTAAATTTTAACGTTAGGGAGAAGTATCTTGAATCATCGATCAAAACAGCGAAGACCTTTAACCGAAAGCGAACGCGCTGAACTGGCCCGTCAAAGACGGCTGGCTGAGCGTTCCGGCGCGAACCGAGCGAACCGATCAGCTCAAAGATCTTCAACCGTCCATAGAACGGCCCAATCAGCCCGCCCGTCGAGCCGTGCTGCCCGCCCTGTCCGAAACCTTTCGTCGAAGCCGCCGAAGCGGCCCAGCACGTCGCAGGCTCAAAGGCGCCCTGCCAGCCGGACGGCCCAGCCCCAAAAACGCCGGACAGCTTCTGCGCAGGGCGTCAGCCGCCCGCCGCAGAAGAGAACCACGCGAACCGCGGCGTCACCCGGCTCCGCGCGTCGAACGAACGGCCAGCCGCAAAGACGCCAGCCCCGAAATGAGGGTCAGCGGATCGTCCACCGGACCACTGGCCGCATTCAACGCCCCGACGCTTCCGGCCAAGGCCGGCAGCCAATTAGACGGCGCACCTCTGGCACAAACCGGCGCCAGTCCAATGGCAGCCAGCGGCACCGCGTCCGCCCGGCCGGACAGACCCCACGGCGCAACACCGGACGCCGGACCGGCAGCCCGGCTGTTCCAGCTGCTCACAAAAAGAGCCGCAAAAAGCTCTGGATTTCGCTGATCGCCATCGTCGCGGCGCTGATCTCCGCTGCCTACGTCGTGCTGATCTGGCCTGTTTTCGTAACCGTCAGCCCCTCCCGGGGCATCAGCCTCAAGGCCGCCAGTGAGGCCAGCGGCAAGCGGATCATGAACGTCGCGGTCTTCGGCATCGACTCGCGCTCCGACGTTGCGGGCGCCCGTTCCGACTCGATCATGATCGTGACCAGCGACAACAAGCACAAGAAAATCAAGGCGACGTCGTTGATGCGCGATACCTACGTCCAAATTCCCGGGCACAATTACGGCAAGCTCAACGCTGCCTACGCCTACGGCGGGCCGTCCCTCGCCCTCAAGACCATCAACACGAATTTCGACACGGCGGTCACCGACTACATCACCATCAACTTTGACTGCACCATTAAAGTGGTCAACGCGGTCGGCGGTATTAACGTCGACCTCTCGTCCGACGAAGTCAGCGTCCTCAACGATTACGTCGACAACATTAACCGGACCAACAACAAAAACGCGAAGCACGTGACCGGCAGCGGCACCAAGCATTTGAACGGCGTCCAGGCCCTGGCCTACTCGCGCATCCGCTACGTCGGCAACGGGGATTTCGGGCGCACCCAGCGCCAGCGCACCGTCATGCAGAAGGTTTTGAACAAGGCCAAAAAGATGAGCCTGTCGAAGCAGTACCGCCTCTACAAGACAGTCAAGCCCTACATCAAGACCAACATGTCCAACGCCAAGATTTTCAAATTCTTATTTAATCTCGCGCTGGTCCGGAACGCCACCCTTCAGCAGCAGCAGATTCCTGACGCGAACCAGCTTAGCCTTGGCTATCTCCAGGGCCAGTCCTACGTTTTCCCGACGTCCTTAAGCGAAAACGTGCAGACCCTGCACCTGTTCATCTACGAGCACGACTACACGCCGTCGAGCCGGACCCAGGACATCAGCGATCACATCGACACCGTCTGGCAGCAATAAAATAACGGCTTATCTCGCTTGAATCGTGAGCGGAATAAGCCGTTTTTTACGCTTATTTTTCCGAATGCCAATTGCCTGTGCACGCCGAAATGATGTAGCGAGGCCTGTGTTTGGTCTCGAGATAAGTTTTGCCGACGTATTCGCCGATGACGCCGAGGCTGAGCAGCTGAATGCCCCCTAAGAAGCAGACGATACAGGTCAGCGACGCCCAGCCGCCGACGGTGTGCCCGAGGAGGGCCTCGATCAGCGCCCAGAGCACACCAACGAAACCGATCAGACTCACCCCGATGCCGACGTTGGTAATGATCTGGATTGGCTTGATCGACAGGCTCGTGATGCCGTCGGCCGCGAGGCCGATCATTTTCTTCAGCGGATAATGGCTCTCGCCGGCCATGCGCGCGTTCCGCGTGTAATAGACGCAGGCGCTTTTGAAGCCGACCAGCGGAAACATCCCGCGAAGGAAGAGGTTGACCTCTTTAAAATCCGAAAAAGCGTCCAGCACCTGGGACGAAACCAGACGGTAGTCCGCGTGGTTGTACACCACCTCCGCGCCCATTTTGTTTAAAAATTTGTAAAATCCCTGGGCGGTCGTCCGCTTGAACCACGAATCGCTGTCGCGGTTGTCCCGAACGCCGTACACAATGTCGGCGCCGCCGCGGTAGGCGTCGACCATTTCTTCCATCGCGTGCATGTCGTCCTGACCGTCGCAGTCGATCGAAATGGTGATGTCGCAGCGGTCCTTCGCTTCCATCAGACCCGCGAGCACGGCGTTTTGATGGCCGCGGTTCCGGCTCTGACTGATCCCCGCAAAATGCGTGTCCTGTTCGGATAACCCTGTGATGATCGGCCACGTCTGATCCTTGCTGCCGTCGTTGACGAATAAAATCCGACTGTCCTCCGCGATCTTTCCATCTGCGATCATTGCGTTGAGCTCGTCGAGAAACAGCTTCGACGTGATCGGCAGCACGGCTTCTTCGTTGTAGCAGGGCACGACGACGATCAGTCTCGGCCGTTCGCGGTTTTCTTTTGTCTTTACTTCAATACATTCCACAATACAACCTCTATTTGTTTTTTACTGATTATCCGTTTTAATTTTGAACATTTTATTTCAAAAAAGTTAATTAAAAATTAAATTTAGATAAACACATGAAGTCTTTCTTCTCAGTATGCTAAGATAGGTCCGACTGAAATCAATACGCTGCAAAAAGAGGTTACGAAATTGAAATTACGTTACGATTCCCGCCGGTTCAACCGGTTTTTATCCCTTTATTTTGGCTGTGTGCTGCTCCTCGCCGGCGTCTGGTATTTTTACAGCCTGCGGCTGCGCGTGGCGGTGCCTGAAGCGCTGGTGCTCTTTACCCTCACCTTTCTCGGCGTGTTCGCTCTATTTTTGATTTTTAGGTGCATTGACGGCCAGATCGATACTGATGATACTGCTGCCTTCGACCCGATTCGGGCGTTTATTATCTTAGACTTTCTCTTTCTCGGGGTACAACTGCTTATCGTCTATCACGTCCCGATCAAGCCCCACAACGATTTGTACTACGTCTCCCACGCGGCGAAAAACCTGGTGCTCTACGGTCCATCGGCCATTCACGACGGCATGCCGGCCCACCACCACCATTATTTTTACACCTACCCCAACAATCACATGATCCTCGCGCTCCTCGCCGGGATCTACAAAATCGAATACACCCTCACCGGCGGCCTGTCCGACGCCTGCCCAATTTTCGTCAATATGCTCTGCCTCAACTTTTCCCTCGCTCTGGTCTTCGCCACCGGCGAAAAGCTCTACGGAGGCAGGCGGGCCTTTTTCTGCGCCGTCAAATGCCTGTGCTTCATTCCGATGTTTACCTACATCCCGTATTTCTACACGGATTCGATGGCGATGCCCTGGCTGATGGCCTCGGTGTACGCCTACGTCTGCTGGCGCACGGGCCTCGACCGCGGCACCCTGCACTCTCGATCTGCCCGCGCCACTTTGACTCTCGGGCTCTCGATGCTGCTGCTGATGATCGCCTACAAAGTCAAGGGCAGCGCCGGCCTGCTGCTGCCGGCTTACCTGTGCGACATTCTCGTCCACAATCCCGGACATCAGAATAAAACAGCCCGCGCAGCCCAAATGGCCTGGCTGATTGTCGTCTTTGCCCTAAGCGCCAAAATTACTGGCACACTCCTCGTCAAGGGCCTGGATCTCAACGAGAAACTGCTCGCTGAGTACAAATTCCCGATGATCCACTGGGTGATGATGAGCGCCAGCGGCGACGGCGGCTTCCACAAAGCGGATTTCCTCTACACCCTATCCTACTCCGGGCAGGCCGCAAAGACCCACGCCGACTGGATCCGCCTCGGGCAGAAGCTCAAGGACGTGCCGGCCTTTATCGTCCACATGGGCGTCAAGATCGGGCGAACCTGGGGAGACGGCATGTTCAGAAGCGCCCACTACGTCCCGGTGTTTCAACATCTGAGCCTCCGCGTTTTAGCTAACATCCTGTATTTCACGGTGTTTTTCACCACGGAATGGACCTTCATCGAAGAAGGCCGATCGGACAAGCGGCTGAAGGGCCACAGCGATCTGATCAAGCTTGCGCTGCTCTTTCTCGCGCTGTTCCTGCTGCTCTGGGAATCGAAGAGCCGCTACCTCGTCACCTTCCTGCCGCTGTGGGCGCTCATCTAGACGCCAAAAAGCCGACCCTGCGTTTTAATCAAACACAGAGCTGGCTTTCACCAAATCCTTAAACCGTCAGCTGGCACAGGGTGCCGCCCTTTTGATAATGCTTCACGTAATGGGCGGTGCAGCGGTGGTACTTCTTAAAGCACGCCTTTGCCTTTTCCGCGTCACCGTACACCTTCCAGCATCCTGAACACTTGTAATCTCTCCCTTTTTTCCGGATAAAGCCACAGACGTCCTCCAGCGGATAACCGAGAAACAGGCCGATTTCGTGGGGAAATTCGGGATGCGCATTCAGATGCGCGGACAAATGATCGATTTTGCCCGCGATCCCGCCTGCCGGGTAGCGCAGCCGCCGCATCGGCGCCTGCACCTTTGGTTCTCGCATCCGTTCATTTAACGCCGCCTCCCGGTAGACGTACATTAACGCAGCCCGGCCGTTGTAACGCAGACACCGGACGTAAACCCCTTTCTCATTTAAAAGCGCGTTCCAACGCTTAAGCCAGAAGTTCACCTGAGCTTCTTCTTTTTCTCTCGCGTTGAACAGGCTTCCGATTTTCATTCCCGCCAGCGTCGACGCACAATTTCGAATCAACTGCAGATCAGACATGGCTTTATCGTTTTTGAATTACGCTTCGACCAATGCCTTGCCCAACGCCTTGCAGGATTCGGTCGCTTCGTCGTCCAGTGTTTCGTTGCAGATCACCGAATCCGCCGCGCGTTTTGCGCCGATGTTATCGCAGTCGTCTTCCCAATTGCGCATCCATTCGCCGTCGCCCCAGCCGTAGGAGCCAAACAGCACGATGTGCTTGCCCTTCAGACTCCCTTTGACGTCGTCGAACATCGGTTCGAATTCGCTGTCTTCCAGCTGTTCAACGCCCATTGACGGGCAGCCGAAGGCGATGCCGACGTCCGCTTCAGAGAGGGCTGGCGAATCGTTGATGCCGTCGCCGGCCATCAATACCGTTCTTCCTTTTTATTTGCCACCTTTTTCGTTTTACACAATAATCTTATTTGCCATCGATTCGTCAATGGCGATCCGGCTGTCCTTGATGGAGACGATGAGGTTGCCGCCCAATTTCTGGACCGGTTTAACCGTCGCGCCGACGACAAAACCTAAATCGTTCATGTGCTTCATGATCTTGTCGTTGCCGCGGATGAATTTAATCATATATTCCTGATTGAGTTCTGCAAGTGATAACGGCATATTGAACTCCTTTTTTACTTTAATTCGATTGACCAATAAAAAACGACCGATCTTCCTGACTGCGTCCGGGAGGCACTAATTCCCTTCGGCGTTATTTCAGGTCAGACCGGCCATTTCTTCGCTGGGACCAACTGAGGTCTCGGATCTATGGATAGATCAAATAGGTGTTTGAACGTTTCAGACCCCTAGGGCTGCCGCGGTTAGCTGAAAGAAGAGGAATCGAGTGATCACTCACGTCGATGAAATAAAACCCGCGCCAGACCATGCGTGCACTAAACGCATTTTTCGTTGATTCAGCGGTCTTTCCCTTTTTAATAATCATCAAAGAAGGAGGACAGACGGCAAAGCCGCCTGCATATTTATATCATGTGGAGAATCCACAGGGAAAGCTAATTCGCTTTGTGTTTTCGGCTGCTGTAGGTGTTGATCCACGCCTTTTGTTCAGGTGTGGGCTCCGTGTGGCAACCGCCGTGGCAGGCACCCGCGCTGGGGCAGTCCCCGCACTGAATGGTGCCGCCGTTTTTGACGGATTTGTGTAAGGACCTCACCGCGGCGACCACGATCAGAACGACGATGAGACCCACAATGATTGAACCTAACATTTAAATCCACCTCTAATCTGTTGTGTTGTAATAATGCTGTAATCATTTAGTTGATCGACACATCTTGTGCCCGAGCCGCATCCATCAGCTTCTTGTTCGGGTCTGGTCTGACGAGCAGATAGACAAATCCGATCATAATCACGATGGCGACAACTGGGCCGATGCCGAAGCCGTGTTCGCCTGCAATCCAGCCGCCGAACTGATTGATGACCAGTGCGACTAAATAAGCGAGCAGGCATTCGTAGCCGATGGCTCTTGCGGTCCATTTGCCAGAGTTCATTTCGGTGCGGATCGCGCCGATCGCTGCGAAGCAAGGTGCGCAGAGCAGGTTGAAAGCTAAGAATGAGTACGCGGTAATCGGGGTGTAGGACTGTGCGACTCTCGCCCACAGATGTGCGCTGCCGGCTTCTGCGTCAGATACAGCGTGGTACAGAATCCCGAAGGTGCCGACGACGTTTTCCTTGGCGATTAAACCGGTGACGGTTGCGACAACTGGTTTCCATGTTCCCCAGCCAAGCGGCATGAAGATGAAGGCAATGGCATTGCCAATCCCTGCCAACATGGAGTTGTTGATATTTTGAACCATGCCGAAGGATCCGCCTTCGACGCCGAAGGCCTGGAGGAACCAAATCAGGATGGTGGCTAACGTAATAATGGTGCCCGCTTTTTTCAGGAAGTGAGAAGCTCTTTCCCAAACCGATCTGAGCACGTCAACTGGACGCGGCCAGTGATAGGCCGGCAGTTCCATGACGAATGGGGCCGGATCGCCTGCGAACCATTTGGTTTTCTTTAAAATGATCCCGGAGCAGATGATGGCCGCAATCCCCATGAAATAAGCGGAGGTGGCAACAGCGCCGCTGCCGCCGAACACAGCGCCTGAGATCAATGCGATGATCGGCAGTTTCGCTGAACACGGCATGAACGTCGTCGTCATGATGGTCATGCGGCGGTCACGTTCGTTTTCAATGGTTCTCGTCCCCATAACCCCAGGGACGCCGCAGCCGGTCCCGATCAAAATCGGAATAAAGGATTTACCAGACAAGCCGAATTTTCTAAATACACGGTCGAGGACGAAGGCGATTCTTGCCATGTAGCCGCAGCTTTCCAGCAGGGCCAGGAAGAAGAAGAATACCATCATCTGCGGCAAAAAGCCGATGACCGCGCCGACCCCGGCGATGATCCCATCGACGACGAGGCCTGTCAGCCATGGGGCAACCGAGGCGGCTTCCATCGCGCCGCGGACCCCGTTGGTGATCCAGTCCCCAACGAGCACGTCGTTGACCCAGTCTGTGGCCATCGTCCCGATTGTCGTAATGGAGATGTAGTAAACTAAAAACATGATGCCAACGAAAATCGGGAGCCCCAAGATTCGGTTGGTGACAATGCGGTCGATTTTATCGGAGACGGACAGCTTTCCGGCGTTTTTCTTGACGTAAGTATCTTTCACCCAGTCGCCGATGATGTCGTAGCGTTCGCTGGTGATAATGGATTCGGCGTCGTCGTCCATTTCCTTTTCGCAGGCGATAACGTCTTCTCTCGCGTGGGCGACCATCTTCGGATCCAGGTGAAGGTTGGCCAGCGCCTTTTGGTCGTTTTCAAAAACCTTGACGGCGTACCAGCGCTGTTCTTCTTCCGGCATATCGTGGAGCAGGGCTTCTTCGATATGGGCCAGGCAATGTTCTACCGGGCCGGAGAAGCGGTGCGGCGGGAGGTATGTTTCGCCTGAATTGGCGAGGTTCACGGCCGTTTCGACCAGCTCGTTGACTCCGCGGCCCTTCAGCGCTGAAATTGGCACGACCGGGCAGCCTGTGATCTTGGACAATTTCTTGTAGTCCACCTTGTCGCCGGCTTTTTCGATCAAGTCGAGCATGTTGACGGCGATGACCGTCGGAATGCCGCATTCCAGAACCTGTGTCGTCAAGTACAGGTTGCGTTCCAGGTTGGAGCCGTCGATGATGTTGATGATGGCGTCCGGTCTTTCCTGAATGATGTAATCTCTGGCAACCACTTCTTCCAACGTGTACGGAGACAGTGAATAAATCCCCGGCAGGTCGGTGATTGTGATATCCTTGTGGCCCTTCAGTCGGCCTTCTTTCTTTTCAACCGTAACTCCTGGCCAGTTCCCGACGTACTGGTTCGCCCCTGTCAGTGAGTTGAACAGCGTCGTCTTCCCACAGTTCGGGTTGCCGGCCAAGGCAATAATCTTTGACATGATTTCTCCCTTTTTTCCTCTTTATTCCACTTCGACCATCCCCGCGTCTTCTTTTCGAAGACTCAGTTCGTAATTGCGTACCGTGATTTCAATCGGATCACCAAGGGGTGCGACCTTGCGGATATAAATGTCCTGACCCTTCGTCAGGCCCATATCCATGATCCGCTTTTTGATCGGGCCGGCGCCGTGAATCTTTTTAATCTTTACGGTGCTCCCTACCTTGGCGTCTTTGAGCGTTGCCATTGACATGCCTCCTTCATCAGATGTTTAAATTTAAAAATATAAGTCCAGTCGTTTGGCTTCACAAACACAATTTGTTAATCAGAACTATGTTCGTTTTCCCTAACGGCAATGAGAGTTTATCACCCCTTATTTTGTTTGTCAAGGCATAACAAACATTTTTGTTTGAATTATCAAACTTATTTTTTCTAGTTTATAATTGCTATAAATTAAGTTTTGACATATAAAATAAAATCGTTTAAATCTTTATACCCTACTGAAAAGCTGGTATAATTGAAAATAGAATTCTTAAGGAGGTCCCTCTCAATGAATCAACCTAAATCGATTTTGATCAAAGATACGACCCGCGAGGAACGGGAGCGCATTGTCGCGCAGGCTTTGAGCGTCTGCGGCGGATCCTGCAATTTCTGCAGCGGCTGCGGCAGCCTCGGAAGCGGACGCCTTGAGGCGATGTACGAGCCTTATTTCGCGGGTGAAAAGGAAATCGCCGAAATCAACATGGCCATCCGCGGCGGCACCGTCAAGGGATAAGCCCTTGATCATCCGAAAATTAAGCAAAAAAATAAACCCGCTTCGCATAAGCTGTTCGCTTGCGAGGTGGGTTTTGCTGTCTGCGTTCTCAGTGCATGTCGCCGTCGTCTGTCTTCAGTTCGAAAGTCAGGCGGATATCCCGGTTCAATGCCTTCGCGAGCCGCATCAAGGTCTTCGCTGACGGGTTCGCATTGCCGTTTTCGATCCGGCTGATATCGCTCTGCGAAATGCCGGTTAATTTTGAGAGCTCCTTCTGGGTCATTCCCAGTGCGTGCCGACTGTTGATAATGCCCTGGCTGATTTGTTCGATCAATCCCGGCCATTCATCACTCAGTGTCCAATCTATTGTTTCACTTGTTTTCATGTTGCGCTTCCTTTGTAGTTTCCTTAATGACTCAACCGTTATTTTTTCATGATCTTGTTATATATTATATTAATTTTATCGTAAAAAGACAATATCTTGCCCTTTATTTTTATAATTTTTTAAGTTTATCGGGCAGGGAAAGCTTGATTTCCGGGAGTTTTTCCTCGATTCCTTTGAGCCAAGTCTCGGATTTTTCGCCGGCCACGGCGCCGCCCTGGCGCAGCAGGTCGAGGGTCACCTTGATGAACTGCTGGCGCTCGTCGAGGGGCAGGTTTTTCAGCGCCCGCACGCATTTGGCCAGGGAGACGAGGCGCTTGTTGGACAGATCGTCCATCTGGTCGAGGCCTTCGTTGAAGATGTCGAAAAGGCCGTCGACGAAGTGGCGCCGGTCGGCGTCGCTCTCGCCCTCGATCCAGCGGCTCAGGGTGTCCTCGATGTACAGGCTTAAAGCCGTGCGTGCGCCTGGCACGAAGTCCGTCCCCAGCACCTGCCAGCTGAAGCCGTCGTGCTGGACGATGCCCTGGGCGTCGCTTGCGACGACGGCGTGAGGCGGCACGTTGGCCAGCAACACGCCGATGACCGACCCGGCGGGAATGATGCTGACGATTTTGTCCCGCACCGAGAGGTAGCCCGCCCGGCTGACGAAGGCCTCCCGAAAGCCCGGACCGTCGTTGTTGTAGATCCGATGGATCCGCTCTCTAACGCCCGGTGCGGCCATCGCCGCCGCGTACACCGCGAAATTGCCGCCCTTGGAGTGGCCGCCGGTCATAAGCGTCCCCCTTCGTCCGACGAAGTGGCGGTTTAAATAGGCCGCTGACTGGCGCTGGCCCTCGGTTTCTGCGAGGTAAGAAATATTGAAATCCTCTTTCCAGCCGACAAAGGAGTCGTCGGTGCCGCGGAAAGCTGTGTAATAGCGGTGATGGGGCATCTCGAAGGTCACCGCCGCCATCTGCCCCTCCGCCGAATGGCTCACCCGGCTGATGAAGGCGTGCATCTTGACGTCCCGAAACCGCCGGGTCCCGGCCGACGCCGCGAGCAGCGCCACGGATTTGCGCTTGTAGACCGAAAAGACCGCGGCCTGCTCCGGATCCTCGGCGGCCTGGTAGCGCGCCGCCGCCTCGGCGATCGTGACGCCGGGGTCCCAGCTCTCGGGCACCGCCTTTTCGAGATCAACGTAAACCAGCTCGGAAAAAATCAGGTTGTCGACGGCGTTAAACCCGTCCACCTCCATCGGGATATCGCCCCGCCATTTCAAATAATCGAAGACATTCCCCACAGCGCCGCTCCTTTCGCGTACATTCTTGAGATTTCATTATACCAAAAAAGCGCCTCCGGGGAATCCACTTCCCCAGAAAGCGCGTTTTGTTTTAAGAATCGAAAGCGTTATTTAGAGATCGGCGATGGCGTCCTTCATCGATTTGACGTAGGCGCCCACCGGTTCCGCCGCGTCGCGGCCGTACTCGGCGAGTCTTCGGACGATGGCCGAGCCGACGATGACGCCGTCGGCCTTCTGGGCCATCGTGCTGGCCTGATCCGGTGTCGAGATACCGAAGCCGATGGCGCAGGGGATGTCGGTGTTCTGTCTGACGACGTCCACAATGGCGCCGATGTCGGTGGTGATGGCCTGCCGTTCCCCGGTGACGCCGAGGCTGGAGACAATGTAGAGAAAGCCCTCCGCTTCCTTGGCGATCATCGCGATGCGGTCGTGAGAGGTCGGCGCGATCATCGAGATCAGGCTCAGGCCGTATTTCTGGCAGGTCGGCTGGAAGTCCGCCTTTTCCTCGTAGGGGACGTCCGGCAGGATCAGCCCGTCGATGCCGATTTCGCTGCAGATTTTGACGAATTTTTCGGTGCCGTAGGAAAAGACGACGTTGGCGTAGGTCATGAAGACCATCGGGATGTCCACGTCACGTCTCAAATCCTTGACAAATTCAAAGATCTTGTCGGTAGTGACGCCGCCGGAAAGGGCCCGGATATTGGCGCCCTGAATGACCGGCCCTTCGGCGGTCGGGTCGGAGAACGGAATGCCGAGCTCGATCAAGTCGGCGCCGTTCGCGGCCGCCTGGCGGACGACCTTGCCGGTAGTTTCGAGATCCGGGTCGCCGCAGGTGATGAAAGCGACGAAGGCCTTGCCGTGATCAAAGGCCTTGGCAATGCGGTTGGTGTGTTGTTCAGTCATGGAGATCCTCCCCTCTGTAGCGTGCAATGGCGGCGACGTCCTTGTCCCCGCGTCCTGAAAGCGTGACGACGATAATCTGATCCTTGTCCATCTTCGGTGCGATTTTCATCGCGTAGGCCACCGCGTGAGCCGATTCGATGGCCGGGATGATGCCTTCGATCTTCGACAGGTATTCGAAAGCTTCGACGGCTTCCTCGTCGGTGATCGCGACGTATTGGGCGCGGCCGATGTCGTGCAGGTGGGCGTGTTCCGGCCCGATGCCCGGGTAGTCCAGCCCTGCCGAAATGGAGTAGACCGGCGCGATCTGGCCGTATTTATCCTGGCAGAAATAGGATTTCATGCCGTGGAAGATGCCGAGGCGGCCGGTGTTGATCGTCGCCGCCATTTCAAAGGTGTCGATGCCGCGGCCCGCCGCTTCGCAGCCGATGAGCTTGACGTCCTTGTCGTCGATGAAATTGTAGAAGGAGCCGATGGCGTTGGAGCCGCCGCCGACACAGGCGATGACGGCGTCGGGCAGCCGGCCTTCCTTTTCGAGGATCTGCGCCTTGGTTTCCTTGGAGATCACCGCCTGGAAATCCCGGACGATGGTCGGGAACGGATGGGGCCCCATCACGGAGCCGAGGCAGTAATGGGTGTCGGCGATCCGGCTCGTCCATTCGCGCATCGCTTCGGAGACCGCGTCCTTCAGGGTGCCGGTGCCAGAGGTGACGGGCACGACGTCCGCGCCGAGGAGGCGCATCCGGTAGACGTTGAGGGCCTGGCGCTTCGTGTCCTCGATGCCCATGAAGACGACGCATTCCATGCCGAGGAGCGCCGCTACCGTCGCCGTCGCGACGCCGTGCTGGCCTGCGCCGGTTTCGGCGATCAGCCGGGTCTTGCCCATTTTCTTAGCCAGCAGCGCCTGCCCCAGCACGTTGTTGATCTTGTGGGCGCCGGTGTGGTTCAGATCCTCCCGCTTCAGGTAGATCTTCGCGCCGCCGAGGTCTTCGGTCATGTGCTTGGCTTCGTAGAGCATAGACGGCCGGCCGGCGTAGTTGACCATCAAATCGTTCAGCTCGCGATTGAATTCCGGGTCGTCCTTGTAGTGATTGTATGCCGCTTCGAGTTCGATGACTGCGTTCATCAGCGTTTCCGGAATGTACTGGCCGCCGTGAATGCCGAAGCGTCCCTTTGGATTCGTCATGATTATGTCCTTTCTTTCAAAATTCAAAAATTCAAATTATATTTTTTCTTCTTTATATATTAGATATATTAGCGTCAAAGCGGCGGACCTGTTCGACAAAGCGCCGCATCTTTTCGCTGTCTTTTCTGCCGTCGGTTTCGATGCCGGAACTGACGTCGACGCCCCAGGGGTGGAGCGTTACGAGGGCCTCGGCGATGTTGTCCGGGGAAAGGCCGCCGGCTAAGAGGTAGGGCCGGCTGACCGCCTTGGCGAGATCCCAGTTGAAGGGATGGCCGGTGCCGCCGCCCTTGGCGTCGAGGAGGATATGGTCCGCCGGGCTGGCCGCCGCCCGGGGGATGTCCCCTGCCCCGCGCATCGCCACGGCCTGAATGACCGGGCAGTTTCCGCCGGTGAGGGCTTTGACCTGAGCGACGACGTCGTCCGTCTCGCTGCCGTGAAGCTGGGCGGCGTCGATCACGCCGTCCGCGAACAGTTTAGCGATCACCGCCGGGTCCTCATCGACGAAGACGCCGACGGCTTTAATCTTATGATCAAGGGCCGCTTTGAGCGCTGCCGCCTGATCGGGGGTGACGGCCCGTTTGCTCTTCTTCGCGAACACGAAGCCGATGAAATCAGGCCCGAGGGCGTTGGCCGTTTCGATATCCTCTGGGCGCATCATCCCGCAGAGCTTGATGTGGGTGGCCATCAGGCTTCCCCCTTCAAGCTTCTCAGCGCCGCCGTCTTGTCTTCTGCCCGCATCAGCGCCTCGCCGACGAGCACGGCGTCGGCGCCGGTTTTCCGGATGGCCTGGACGTCCGCCGCCGTTTTGACGCCGGATTCGGAGATGAAGACCACCTCTGGCGGCACCAGATCCCGCAGCGCCGCGCTGTTGCCGGTGTCGACGGTGAAATCCTTCAGGTTGCGGTTGTTGACGCCGACGATCCGCGCCCCGGCGGAGAGGGCCGTGGCGATTTCGTCCGCGTCGTGGGCTTCGACCACCGCCGAGAGCCCCAGGGCGTCGCAGCGCTTCAGGTAACGGCGCAGATCGTCCGGCTCGGTGATCGCGACGATGAGCAGCACCGCCGACGCGCCGAGGACCTTCACCTGATCGATCATATAAGTGTCGACGGTGAAATCCTTCCGAAGCACCGGAATACGCACCTGATTCGTGATCGCCTGGAGGTAGGCGTCTTTTCCGAGAAACCATTTGGGCTCGGTCAAGCAGGAGATAGCGTCGGCGCCGGCCCGTTCGTAGTCCTCCGCGATTTCGAGGTACGGGAAGTCCGGTGCGATCAGGCCCTTTGAGGGGGAGGCCTTCTTGCACTCGCAGATGAAGGACAGGCCTGGCTTTTTGAGGGCCCGCTCAAATTCGAAATGGCCGGGTTCCAGGCTGTCGGCCGCCGCCCGCATCGCGTCCGCGCTGACTGCTGCTTTCGCCGCGGCGACCCGTTCCCGCGCGTGATCCGCTAATTGGTCCAGAATGTTTTTCATCTTACGCCTGGCTCGTTTCGATAATGGTTTCAAGCTGAGCCGCCGCCGCGCCGGAATCGATCAGTTCTTCCGCGCGCTTGACGCCGTCGGCCATCGTGTCGGTCTTTTCCGCGATGGTCAGGGCGGCCGCCGCGTTGAGCACCGCCGCGCCGCGCTTCGGCCCCCTTTCCTTCCCGGCGAGGATGTCTCTTAAGATCTGGGCGTTTTCTTCAGGGCTGCCGCCGCGGATGTCGTCCTTCGTGCCGCGCTTCAGGCCGAAGTCTTCCGGCGCGATGGTCGTCGTCCGGTACCAGCCGTCCTTAAATTCGCAGAGCTTGGTCGGCGCCGAAATCGAGATTTCGTCGAGCTTGTCGGTGCCGTAGACCACCATGCCCCGCTTGACGCCCAGCTGGGTCATGACCTGGGCCAGGGGCTCGACCAGGTAGCCGTCGTACACGCCGAGAAGCTGCATGTCCGGCCGGCACGGGTTGGTCAAAGGCCCTAAGATATTGAACACGGTGCGGAAGCCCAGCTCCTTGCGGATCGCACCGACGTATTTCATCGACGTGTGGTATTTCTGGGCGAAGAAGAAGCACATGTTCGCCTTCGCGATCATTTCCTTCACCTTGTCCGGGTCCTGTTCGATGTTGACGCCGAGGGCTTCGAGGCAGTCGGCCGTCCCGCATTTGGAGGAGGCGGCGCGGTTGCCGTGCTTGGCAACCTTGACCCCGCCGGCCGCCGAGATGATGGCCGCCGTCGTCGAGATGTTGAAGCTCTGGGCGTTGTCGCCGCCGGTGCCGACGATTTCCAGCACCGGTTCGTCGAAGTGGACGGGCGTGGCGTGTTCGCGCATCGCCGCCGCGCAGCCGGAAATTTCCGCGATGGTTTCGGCCCGGGTGCTCTTGGTGGACAGCGCCGCGAGGAAGGCCGCGTTCTGGGTCGGGGTGGTCTTCCCGCTCATGATTTCGTTCATCACGGCGTAGGCTTCGTCGTAGGTTAAATCTTCTTTGCTGACGATTTTGATAATGGCTTCTTTGATCATGGGGTCTCCTTTACTGTTCTGCGATCGTTAAAAAATTCTTCAAAATTTGTTTGCCCTTGGGGGTCAAAATCGACTCCGGATGGAATTGAATGCCGTAGATTTTTTTCGCCTCGTCGGCGATGGCCATGACCTCGCCGTCGTCGGTTTCGGCGATGACTTTGAGGTGATCCGGCAAGGTGTCCCGGTCGACGGCCAGCGAGTGGTAGCGCCCGGCCTGGATCACCTTCGGGCAGTTCGCAAACAGCGGACTGGCTTGATCCAAGGTGACGGCCGAGGCCTTGCCGTGCATCAGCTTGGCCGCGTAGGTGACGGTGGCGCCGAGGGCTTCGCCGATGGCCTGATGGCCGAGGCAGATGCCGAGGATCGGGATTTGCCCGCCGAGGCTTTTCACGACGTCCTCGATGACGCCGGCGTCTTTCGGGCGCCCCGGCCCGGGCGAGAGGATGATCGCGTCCGGGGCCATCGCTTCGATCTCGGCGACGGTTTTGTCGTCGTTGCGGATGACGGTGATCGACGGGTCGAGGCTCCCGACCACCTGGTACAGATTGTAGGAAAAGCTGTCGTAATTATCGATGAGTAAAATCATGCGTCGACCTCCTCAGCCAGCTTCAGGGCCTCGACAACCGCCTTGGCCTTGTTCAAGCATTCCTGATATTCCTTTTCCGGGACGGAATCGGCGACGATGCCGGCGCCGCTTCTGACGAAGACCTTGCCGCCCCGCTTGTAGGCCAAGCGGATCGCGATGCCGACGTCCATGTTGCCGGTAAAATCGATGTAGCCGATGGCGCCGCCGTAGATGCCGCGCTTCTGCCCTTCGAGCTCGCCGATGATCTGACAGGCCCTAATTTTCGGCGCGCCCGACAGGGTGCCAGCCGGCAGGGCCGCCGAGATGGCGTCCAGGGCGTCCTTGCCGTCCTGGATTCTGCCGCGGACGGTGGAGCCGATGTGCATGACGTGGGAATAGCGCTCTATCACGTGGAGCTTTTCGACCTGGACAGTGCCGAACTGGGAGATGCGGCCCAAATCGTTGCGGCCGAGGTCGACGAGCATGTCGTGCTCGGCCAATTCCTTTTCGTCCTGTCTTAAATCCGCCTCGAGGGCCTGATCTTCTTCATCGGTCGCGCCCCTAGGACGGGTGCCGGCGAGGGGGAAGGTGTGCAGCACGCCGTCCTTGAGCTTGACCAAGGTTTCCGGTGAGGCGCCGGCGATTTCGACGTCGGTGCCGGAAAAATAAAACATGTAGGGCGAGGGGTTGGTGGTGCGCAGCACCCGGTAGGTGTTGAGCAGGCTGCCTTCGTACGGGGCGACGAGGCCGTTGCCGATGACGGCTTGGAAGATGTCCCCTTCCCGGATGTAGGCCTTTGTTTTTTCGACCATGGCGCAGTATTTGTCTTTGTCGAACATCGGGGTGAGCTCGCCTGCAAGGTGGCCGGCCGGCTCTTCCTTCTTGACGCCGTGCTTGATGAGCTCGGCTAGATTCTTCACGTCCATTTCGGCCTTGCGGTAGCCCGTTTCGGGATCGGTCAAATCGGCGTTGGCGATCAGCACGATCTTCTGGGCGATGTGATCGAAGGCGATGACTTTGTCGAAGAGCATCACGTCGATGTCGTTGAAGTGTTCGGGATCGTCCTGGGCGGTGCGGATCGTCGGTTCGGCGTAGCCGAAGCTTTCAAAGGCGAAGTAGCCGACCAGGCCGCCGGTGAAGGGCGGGAACCCTTCGAGCTTCGGGCTTTTGTATTTGGAGAGCACGTCCCGAAGCACCGCCGACGGGTCGTCGGTGGTCAGGCTGACGTCGCCGACCTGCATCTGGCCGTCCTTGCAGGTGATGGCCAGCTTCGGGTCAAATCCGAGGAAGGTGTATTGTCCCCAGTTTTCCCGGTGGACCACCGACTCCAGCACGTAGCAGTGGGCCGACACGTTTTTGAGGATCTTCAGCGCCTCGATGGGCGTGCAGCGGTCGGCGAGGATCTCCGTTTTCACCGGGCAGACCCGGTATTTCCCGGAGGCCGCGACGGCTTTGACTTCCGATAGCTTTGGGTAAACTTCCATGTTCGTTCTCCTTCTCTTGTATTTTCTGATCAACTTTCTGTCCGAGAAGATTTTTTTGTAATAAAAAAGTCCCTGACAGATACATCTGTCAAGGACGAATAATTCTAGATATTCTAAATATACTATCCGCGTTGCCACCTTGATTCACAGGTATGACCCTGTGCCCTTAGCGAAGTACCAACATACTCCCGGCAACTGACGTATGCCCACACGTCGCAGAATACTCGGCATAGCCTTTCACTGCGCCCTCAACGGTCCATTTGTTCAGCTTGTTTTCTCCTCGGCTCTCAGCTCCCCGAAGTCTCTGTATGAGCATCACTGACGTTATCTCCGTCTCAACGGTTTGGTGTTGCTTTATTTAATTTTGTATACAATATAGCACGAATTTTTCGGTTTGTCAAAGGCCAATTTTAATTTTTTTAAGCCGCCCGCCCCACTTTTGTGTATAATGGCTGTAATCAAATCCTTTAAAAAACAAATGAACGAGGTTGTTATGAAATCGAAATCTATTCCTGTTTCGGCCCTTTTGGGCGTGCTCTCGGTGCTCGGCGGGGCCTTTACCTACTCGCAGATCCGCGCGGTAAACCGCCCGCTGATCATCCTGGGCTTCATTTTCGTTGCCGCCGTCGTCGCGGCCGGCATGCTGTGGCTTTTTATCTCGAGCCGCAACGAGGACGACAACAAGGTCTTCCGCACCTGCGGGATCATCTGGCTGGTGTCGCTGATGTTAACGCTGGTGTTTCTCGTCTTCGGGCTGGCTTCCGCTGTCGCGGGATAAAAAAAAGCCGGGAATCTCCCGGCTGATCGCCCATCGGCCGTGCTAGGCCCGGACTTGTGCATCGGCCATCTGCACAGCGGCCGGCGGCGTCATCCACACGGATGCCGCCGCTTTTTTGGTTGACGAAAAATGCCGCCAGCAGGCCAGCCCGATGATGAGCACAAAGATGACAGCGCAGACGATGAGCAGGTTGCGCATGCCTTTTGGATCTGTTTGCATAGCTACTCCTTTATCTCACTCATGTATTTTGGTTTAGTATACACGATTAGGGGCAAAAATGCAAAATGACGCGCTCATTCTTCCTCCCGCTCTGTCCCCCGGGCAGCAGCCAGGCGCTTCTCCAAAACGCGCAGGACCTCGGCGTAGGCCACCGATTTGCCCTGATAAAAAAAGTTGTATGGATTTTTGGCAAGCCGCGCTTCTGTCTTGTCCGAAAGGGCGCGAACGCGGGCGACGAGCCTTTGGATCTCGTCTGCGGATAAGGATTCTTTCATAGCACTCCCCTGTCGGTCGAACCGTTTTGTTTATTATAACACAAAAAACGGCATCTCAAAACGAGATGCCGCTTTTGCGCTGAGTCAGAATTATTCGGTTTTCGCAATTTCAAAGGGAACCCTCTCCGATTCCGCCCGCTCGCGGTACTTTTCGGGGATCTTGTCATCGGTGATGATCAGATCCACCGCGTTAATCGGGCAGATGACGGCGAGGTAGCCGTTTTCGAATTTGCTGCTGTCGGCCAATACGACCACATGGTTGGAGGCCTGCAGAATGGCCTGCTTGATCTGCATCTGCGGGGTCGCGATGGACGTCAGGCCGACGTCGAAGTTGATGCTGTGGACGCCGATAAAGGCCTTGTCGATTTTGAAGCCCCGGATGCTGTCCGCTGCCGTGTCGCCCATCGAGGCGGCAAGGAAGCCGTCGACGTATCCGCCGATCATGTACAATTCAACGTGTTCGGCGCTGGACAGCTCGTTGGCTGCCGGCAGCGAATTGGTCACCGCCACGATGCGCTTTTCCGGATGATTTTTGATGTACACGGCCAAATAGAAGCTTGTGGTCGAATCGTCGAGGAGGACAACGTCCCGGTCCGCGATATGCTGATAGGCTTGTATCGCGATGGCCTTTTTTTCGTCCACATTCTGATCCAGATGCGGGCTGTTGTATTTGGTTTGAAAGCTGCTGATGGTCGATTCGGATTTGAGAACGGCGCCGCCGCGGACCCGTTCCAGCTTGCCTTCGTCTGCCAGCTCCCGGATCTTCGTGCGAATTGTGACCTTGGAGCACCCCAGCTGTTCGCTGAGGTCGTTGACACTGACGCGGCCCGCTTTTTCCAATTGACGCATGATGCTTAATTTCTTGTCGTCCAAATCCACCTCTGCCGCTTGTTAAGCCTTCCTATCTCATTCTGACATTCTTGAGTCCCAATTGTTTGGTGATCATCATGAATGCCGGCACGAACTGGTCCCCAAAACTCGGCTTCGGAATGATGATGGCCTCATCGTTCTTTAGGTAAATGCCGATGGTCTTCGGGGTGACCACAGCCCGTTCCATTTCGTCCCACTGATATTGTTTTTCTTCTTCACCTTGTTTTTTTATCATACCACATTTTTCCGAAAGTGTCACCTGGGTTTCTGTTTGGGCCATCGCCTTCATGGCTTTTTTCGCGCGCAGTTTTAGGGTCAGCGGCGTGTAGCCGAGGAAGACGACGGCGGCCGCGACGTAAATCACGCAAGCGAGGGGGGAGATGCGGTGATTCGCGTACTGAAACAGGCCGGTGAAGCCCACGGCCAGGCCCAGCAGGTTGACTAAGAAGCCGCTGAGCTTGGAATAGGCATGGTACAGAAAGAAATCGAATAGATACTGTTCTTCCATCTTGACGGTAAAGGTCACGTCTTCGATGTGTTCGGGGATGGGAATCTGATCCGCGTTCTTTCCGGTGGGAGATGATTTCATGATTGGATATTCCTTTAGTTGGTGAATTATTTAGCCAAATCCGCGAGGGTTTCGATGCCTTTTTCGTAGGCCCAGCCTTCCGGACTGTAGATGCCCTTCTGGTGTTTCATCATGTAGCGGTCAAAGGCTGCGGTGATGAACGGGCAGATGAACAGGGTGATAATCGACGCGGTGGCGCACTGTGCGGTGGCCATGCCGGTGTATTTCTTCATGGTCGGGTCGGCTTCGGCGACGGCTGCCGGTGTCATCGCGGAATTCAGCGCGGTGGTCCCGATGGCAGCACCCATGGCGTTTCTTTCCTTCTTCGGCAGAAGCAGGTTGATGACAAAGAAGAAGATGACGGCGGTTGCGGCGGAGACGAGACCGAGGACGATCCCGGAAGCGCCGGCGGTCAAAATGGTCTTCAGGTCGGTTTTCGCACCAATGGAAATCGTCATGAAGAAGGTGACGATTGGCTGTGCAGTCTTGCAGGCTGCTCTGAAGTGGCTGTCGAGGTTGCCCCAGACAAAGCCGACTAAGATTGGAATGATGACGGCTACCAAGGACATAAACGGAATGCTCGCCAGGCCGGTGGCGCCGAGGGCGACCAGCGTGAAGAACGGGCCGTCGTTCAAGGACAGGATGGAAATGGCGCCGGTATCGGTGGCGTTCCCAAACTGAGAGGACAATGAGATGTACAGTGAACCGTTGGAGTTGGTGATCGCAGCGATCCATACGAATGGCGCGATGCCGAGGAAGCCGGCTGGGCCAGCGAGCTTGCCGACGATGAGCCCGACGACGACGCCGAGTACAAATTTGACACCGGTCATCGCAACCCCTTTGTACAGCGGCATCCCGACTTGCTTAATGTCGATCATGGACCCGCAGACGATCAGGAAGAAGCCCATCATGCAGGCGTTGCCTTCGTAGAACAACGCGGTGACGTAGCCGCCGATCTGGAAGAACTGCGGCACCAATGTGGACATGACCACGGCGATGACCAATGGGATGATGACGAGGCCCCCTGGCAGCTCGCTCATCTTCTGAAGGATTGGGAAATCCCTTCTTTTCGTTTCTGTTTCCGGCGACTGCTCGCCGTTTGCCGGTGTTTTCACTTCGTTTTCGTTCATTTTCTCCTACTCTCCTAAATAATGATTATATTTTAACAACATGTTTGTTAACCCGGTTGGTTTACCGTTCCCGCGCGGCTTCGAGGCACAGGCGTTCGATAATTTTTTCGGCAATGTGATCGTCCCCGGTCAGGCCGCCCTTGCCGACGATGGGCAGACCCGCGTATTTGCCGGTGATGAAGCTTAAGTCTGTCTGCGGAATGACGTAATCGATCATTTCCAGGCAGCCGACGCCCAGGTGGTAGCAGACGTTGACCATCGTGTCGCCCCCTGTGGCGTAAAGTCCGGCGATCTTGTCCCGCCCGACTTTTTCGATGACGGCGGCGACGATGGCGCCGAGACCGCCGTTGATGCTTTCAGCGCTCATGCCCTTGGCGTAGCCGTGGCGCTTGTCTTCTTCGTCCAAATCGAGGAGATCGCCGTGGAGGGCGGTTTCCATCAGAATGGCCTTGGGCTGCGGCGTTTCGCCGAGCATGGCCACCGCCTGTTTGACGGTGCGGTCGATTTCCGCGTTGGCGGAATCGGCGCCGTGGATCAGGGCCAGCGGATCGACTTCGATGCGGCGGACCTGGTCGTCTTCACACAGCACTTCCATCTGGCGCTTGGTCACTGGCGTGGCGCTGCCGGCCGCGATGAGCACGGTTTTGCCGGTCACCGGCTTGACGTCCGGGATGTTCGGCTGTTCGGTTTCGATTAAGCCGTGGCAGAAGGCCACCTTCGCGGTGAAGGGACCTGGGTCGACGGCGATCATCGTGCGGCCTAAGCTGATGGCCGCTTTGGCGATGAGCTCGACGTCGTCGATGGAAATCGCGTCGACGACGAGGATTTCGGCACCGCCGTCGATGGCCCTGCGCATCGCGCCGGCGATCTGGGCTTCCCCGTCCAGCACGTCTTCGAGCTCGATCAGCGCGACCTTGCGCTTGCTCTGGGACTGGATCAGTTTCGGGATGTAATTTTCCTTAACCGGTGTGCGCACGTCCTGGGCCACCGGTGTGCGGATCAGCGCGACGTTGTCGATGACCGAATAGCCGCCGACCAAAATGCGGCGGGACTGGGGCATCGCCGGGACCATCACCGCGATGGCGTTGTCGCCGATGGTGTCGAGCATCGCGTCGATTTCGGTGCCGACGTTGCCGCGCAGGGTCGTGTCGATGCGCTTAGAAAAATACTGAACGCCGGCGCCCTTGAGCACCGAGGTCGCCTTGCTGACGCGCTGGTACGCGTCTTCCTTGGACAGCGGGCGCGAGTTGCTGCTGATCAAAACCGCGTCCAGATCCTTTAAGCCTTCGTACTGGGCCGCCGCGGTATCGTCGAAGAACACGGCCGTCTTGGCCTTGGATCTCGCGAGCAGCACGCCCGTGGTCGTCGCGCCGGTTAAATCGTCGGCGACTACTCCTATCTTTGCCATATTTCCCCCTTTATTCTCACGGATGAATTACTTGTTCATGTTGTGCTTGCGGATCGCGTATTCGGCGCAGACCTTGGTGGATTCGATCAGGCTGACGTCGTTCGCGATGCCCTTGCCCGCGATGTCGAAGGCGGTGCCGTGGTCGACCGAGCCGCGGATGAACGGCAGGCCCCAGGTGATGGTGACGGATTTTTCAAAGTCTAAGGTCTTGCAGGCGATGTGGCCCTGATCGTGGTATTCAGACAGAATGGCGTCGAATTTGCCGCTCTTGCCGATGTTGAAGATCGAGTCCGCTGGGATTGGGCCGACGGCGTTGATGCCTTCCGCCTGAGCCGCCTTGACCGCCGGTTCGATTTCGTCGATTTCTTCTCTGCCGAAGAGGCCGTTGTCGCCGTTGTGCGGGTTGATGCCGGCGACCGCGATCAGCGGATTGTCGATGCCGACGCCGCGGAGTTCCTTGTCGATGTTGCGGATGTAGTCGAGGACGACGTCCTTGGTCGCGTAGTGCACCGCGTCGATCAGTGACATGTGGCGGCTGACAAAGAAGACGCGCAGCTTGTGGCAGGAGAACATGGTCAGCGCGTAGGGCGAGTTGGTCGCGTGCTGATAGATTTCAGTGTGGCCCGGTTCCTTGACGCCGATGAGCTTGATGGCCTGTTTGTTGATCGGGGTGGTGGACACCGCGTCGACCTTGCCGGCCATGCCCAGTTCGATGGATTTCATGATGAAATCGACGGCCATCTGGCCAGCCAGCTTCTGGACCTTGCCCCATTCGATGGAGTCGGTGTCGTAGTCGCCGGTTTCCATCACGTCGATGACGCCCTTTTCGTATTTCGCTTCCGACGGGTCGGAAATTTGATGGAACGAAACGTCCTTCTTCAAGACGTCCGCGGCTCTCTGAAGGATGGCTTCGCTGCCGATGACAAAGGGCTTGCAGCAGGCGTGAATTTCGTCTGCGAGCATCGTGCCGATGACGGTTTCCGGTCCGATCCCTGCCGGGTCGCCCATCGTGATGGCCATAACTGGTTTGAATTGTGCTTCCATAATAATAAATCCCTTTCGTTTATTTTCGTTATGTTTTCTTTTGTTTGTGTGTAACTTGCTTTGTGTGTCTATAGTAAAGCGTTTCATAACGTTTGTCAAGCTATTTTTATTTATTTTTTACTAATTTCTTTCTTATTCTTTCTTTTTTATTTTCTTTTTGTCGCTTAAAAGAAAAGCAAACGAAAGTTAGTTAAAGCAGCTTACGAAGATGAAACAAAAAAATAAAGCCGATGCTCAGCATCAGCTTTCGTGATAAAAGATTTAGGTCAAAGTGAGATTAAAAAATAAAAAATATAAAAGAATGGATTATTTAAAGTAGTTCTTGATGGTCTTCACGAAGACCTCTGCCGACTCGCTGGGCACATTGTCGATGCGCGCGATCAGCCCGATTTCCATGTCCTGGTTGGGGAATCCCGGCTCGGGCTTAAAGGGGATGCAGCGGTAGTCCTCCCCGTTGTAGGCCTCGTGGATGATGCCGGAGCACAGGGTGTAGCCGTTTAAGCCCACCATCAAATTGAGCATCGAGCCGCGGTCCCGGACGACGACCCGTCTCGGGTAGAGCCTGTCGCTTAAGATCTCTTCGGCCATGTAGGAGGTGTCGTCCCCGTCCTGCTCGAAGCACAGGCACGGGTAGTCCTCCAGATCGGCGAAGCGGATCGCGTCTTTGCCTGCCAGCGGGTGGCCCTTCCACAGGTAGACGTAGGCCTGGCTCTTGACGATCGGCGTGAATTTCAAGTTGTGCTCCACCAGGTGGCGGTCGATGACCCGCTCGTTGTAGGGCGAGCGGTAGAGAATGCCCAGCTCGCTCTTCCCCGTCGCGACGTCCTCGATGACCCGGGCGGTGGTGGTTTCGCGGTAGGCGAAGTCGTAGTTCAGGGTGCCGAACTGGCGCACCATCTCGACGAAGGCCTTGGCCGCAAAGGAGTAGTGCTGGGTCGAGACGCCGAAGCGCTTGCGGTTCAGGCTGTCCGGGTCGGCGTACTTGTCCATCAGCGCCTGGTACTGCTGGTATACCCGGCGGATATCGGCCACGAAGTCGTCCCCCCGCTTGGTCAGGGTGACGCCGCGGTTGTTGCGGATGAAAATCGTGAAGCCCAGCTCCTCCTCCGCCTCCTTGATCGCTTTGGTCAGGGTCGGCTGGGAGATGAAGAGCTGCTCCGCCGCCTTGTTCATCGAGCCGCTCTTGGCCACCTCGAGCAGGTAATGCATTTGCTGAAGCGTCATGAGCTTAGATCAAAATCGCGGGTTCGCGGTAGGCGGCGCTGGTGGACAGGTCGAGGTCGGATTTTTCCAGGATGAAGTCGGCGATGGCGGCGGCGTTCAGTTCCACTTCGTCTTCCCAGCCGGCGTAGAAGCCGTTGATTTCCGCGAATTTTTCGGTTGGAACGCTCTCGGTATCCAAAGCCAAAAGCACGATGATCCCGGCGCGGTTCAGATGGCGCACGACGTTCGGGGCGTCTTCGAAGTTCGGCTTGTAGAGATAGGTGTGGCGGCCGGCGTGATACAGGCGTTTTTCCACGTCCTGAATCAGCCCTTCAGTGATGCCGTCCTTGCGCAGCGGGAAGGCGATGGTCACGGCGTTCTGGCCCTTCTGGAGCTTTCTTAAATCCGGGTTGATGGTCGTTTCTTTCCAGGCTTCCTTGGCGACTTTGCGCACGACCCCGCAGGCGGAGGTGGCGTTGGTGACCCGGTCGATTAAAATCAGTGAGCCCATGGTCTGGTGGGCGTCAAAGGTGTCGACGACCACGTTATCAGCGAAGCGAAGGCTGCACACGGCCATTTCGTTTTTCTTTAAGGTGTCGGTGTCCTGGTGTTCCCCGGTGTTGATGTCGATTTTGTAGTCGATGGCGGCCACTTCTCCCGGGATCATCTTCGTCCCGAGTTTCACAAAGAAGCCGGTGCCCGGGGTCAGGGGCGCGTCGTCCATCCACAGAAGTTCCACGGTGACGCCGGAAGAGATCTTGAGATCGGCGGCTTCATCGGCGAGGACACAGCCCCGGGACACGTCCACTTCCTTGTCGAGACACAGGGTCACCGGCTGGCCGGCCTGGGCGGATTCCACTTCTTTGTCCCCGACTAAAATCGTCTTGATCTTCGCCTTTTCCTTGGACGGCAGGGTTTCGACGGCGTCGCCGACGGCGACTTTCCCGGCTTCGATCTGACCCTGGAAGCCCCGGAAGGCGTGGTTCGGGCGGCAGACCCGCTGCACGGGCATATAGAAGCCCGTTTCCTGATCTCCCCCGCTGACGTCGACGGTTTCTAAGTATTTTAAGATCGGCACCCCTGTGTACCACGGCATGTTGGCGCTTTCCTTGGTGACGTTGTCCCCTTCGGTGGCGGACACGGGGATGATGACCACGTGTTCGAGGCCGAGTTCATCGGACAGGGCTTGAATCTGGCCTTCGATTTCTTTAAAACGCGCTTCGCTGTAGTCCGCGAGGTCCATTTTGTTCACGGCGAAGACGAACCAGCGGATGCCCATGAGGGCGCAGATGCGCGCGTGGCGCTTGGTCTGGATCAGCACGCCTTGGGTCGCGTCGCACAGGATCACGGCGAGGTCGGCGAAAGACGCGCCGACGGCCATGTTCCGGGTGTATTCTTCGTGGCCCGGGGTGTCGGCGACGATGAAGCTTCTCGCATCGGTGGTGAAATAGCGGTAGGCCACGTCGATGGTGATGCCTTGTTCCCGTTCTTCGGTGAGCCCGTCGAGCAACAGCGAATAGTCGATGGCCCCGCCCCGGGAGCCGACTTTGGAATCCAGTTCCAGCGCCCGTTCCTGGTCGGCGTAGAGCAGTTTCGAGTCGTACAGGATGTGGCCGATCAGCGTGGACTTGCCGTCGTCAACGCTGCCGCAGGTGATAAATTTGAGTAAATCGTTCATTTTAGAAATAGCCCTCTTTCTTCCGTCTTTCCATGCTGCCGGTTTCTTCGTGGTCGATGACCCGGCTCGTCCGTTCGGATTCCACCGCGGCGAGTGTTTCGTCGATGATTTTGTCCAAGGTATCGGCGTCGGATTCGATGCCGCCGGTCAGCGGATAACACCCAAGGGTTCTGAAGCGGATCTTCTTCATTTCCGGCTTTTCGCCAGGTTCTAAGCGCATCCGGTCGTCGTCGACCATGATGATGTTGCCGTCCCGGTAGACCACCGGGCGTTCCTTCGCGAAGTACAGATCGACGATTTCGATGTTTTCCCGGCGAATGTATTCCCAGATGTCCTTTTCGGTCCAGTTTGAAATCGGGAAAACCCGGATGGATTCCCCTTTGTGAAGGCGCGTGTTGTAGAGCTTCCACATTTCCGGGCGCTGGTTCTTCGGGTCCCAGGCCTGGGCTTCGTTTCTGAACGAGAAGATCCGTTCTTTGGCCCGGGATTTTTCTTCGTCCCGGCGCCCGCCGCCGAAGGCTGCGGTGAAGCCGTATTTCTTTAAGGCCGCTTTTAAGGCCTGGGTCTTCATGATGTCGGTGTAGGCGCTGCCGTAGTCAAAGGGATTCACGCCTTTTCTCACCCCGTCCATGTTGGTGTAAGTGAGCATCTTGATGCCGTTTTCCTTGGCCATGCGGTCTCTGAATTCGATCATTTCGTGGAATTTCCACGTGGTGTCGATGTGCAGGAACGGGAAGGGCGGCTTTTCGGGATAAAAGGCTTTGAGGGCCAAATGCAGCATCACCGAGCTGTCCTTTCCAATCGAATAAAGCATCACCGGGTTTTCGCATTCCGCGGCGACTTCCCGGATGATGTAAATGGCTTCCGCCTCGAGGGCGTCTAGATGTGATAATTTCGCCATAATGTTCTCCTTCTCTGTTGTTCTAGTAGCGGTTGGCGTCTTGCTTGTTTAGGGTGATGGCGCGTGTGGTGCCGTCGGGCTGATGGACCGTCCAGGTGACGATGGGCCCGTCCTCCCGATAGCTCAAGGTGGCGCCCCGGCCGCCGATGTCGGCGCCGAGGAAGAAATCCACGGCCCCGGCCGGGCAGGCCTTCAGGCAGGCGGTGCAGCCCCAGCAGTCCCGGGGGTGCATCTGGCGGGCGTGTCCCCCGCCGTCCATTTTGATCAGATTGCCCGGGCAGACCTCGACGCACCGGCCGCAGCCGACGCATTTGTTGGTGTTAATTGCAATGCTCATGATTTACCTCAGCTTCCGTTTGATGATTTGGGTCTTGCCGTCTCGGGTGATGGAATTGATGTAGCAGGCGTAGGCGTCGTCTTTGTCCGGGTAGTCGGCGTTCTCGGCGAAGCTGTGCCACCGGGTTTCCTTCCGGGCTTCCAAATGGGCGATGAGCACCGGACAGACGGTGAGCCGGTCGGTGAGCTCGTAGATCCGAAGCAGATCGTCCATCGACTCCGCCGACAAAGTGGCGGAGAGATCGGTGAGCTCGGCGATGCGGCGTTTCGCGGTTTCAAGGCGCGCTTCGTTGTACTGGTAGCCCTGGGAGATGCCCCCGGCGTACTCGTCCATCACCTTCTGCATCGCTTCCTCGAGCTGCTCGGTGTCCACGTGTTCAGGACCCCGCGCGAAATAGGCGCCGTAGTCGGGCCGGGCGGATTCGTCTTCATCCGCAAAATCCAGATGATCTAAATCCTTGAGGATCGATTCCGCGGCGATCTGCCCCTCGGCGAGGGCCCCGGTGACGTATTTCTGGGGGGCGCCCCCGGCGACGTCGCCGCCGGCGTAAAGCCCCGGCAGGGTCGTGCGGCGTCCGGCGTCGATCCAGTAGCCCGAGGCGGTGTGGCCGCCGACGAGGTAGGGCTCGGTGCCCTCGATCTCGACGTCCTCGGCGTCGGGCCCCTGGCCGTTTTCCAGCCAGCGCAGGGTCTGGCTCGGCGCCATGTTCAGGTAGGCCTTGTAGAGATCCTGCTCGGCAGCTGCCCCGATGCCGCGGGTTGCGAGGACGCAGGGGCCGCGGCCGGCGCGGTTTTCCGAGACCGTGCCGTAGAGCCGCTCCGAGGTGGTGTGGCCGTATTTCGCCTCGTATGCCTCGCCGCGCGCGTTGTGCTGGGGCGCGCCGACCCCCTGGGCGATGGTGCCCGTCGGGGCGATGGTATCCTTGCAGCGCAGGGCGATGAAGCGCATCTCGAAGGTGGTCATTTCCGCTCCCGCCCGGATGCCCATCGCGTAGCCGGCCCCGGTGTTAAAGGGCGGGTACCACATTTTGTGCCGGGAGAAGCCCGGGTTGTTGGGGCGGTAGAGCCCGGCGGCGCCGCCGGTGGCGACGAAGACGGCCCGGGCGCAGATCGCGTAGGCCACCGGCGCGCCAACCGAGAAGCCGTAGGCGCCGACGACCCGGCCGTCATGGATCATCAAATCGGTGATGTTCACGTGATTGAGTACTGTGACATTGGGCTGGGCTTCCGCCTGGGCGGCCAGCAGCGGCTTGATGTTTTCCCCGTTGATTTTAATGTTCCGGGGGCCGCGGTTGACGATTTTGCCGTCTGCATCCCTTAAAATGACGAGGCCGGCATCCTCCAGGTCGGCGGTCACGGCGTTGAGGCGCTCGGCCATCGTGGTGAGCAGGTCGCGCCGGGCGATGCCGTCGGCGTCGCGCAGGCAGTAATCGACGTAAAATTCAGGGTCGTGGCCCTCGGTGATGTAGGCGTTGAGGGCGTTGACCCCGGCGGCGAGGCAGCCGCTGCGGGTGATGTTGGCTTTTTCGGCGATCAGCACCGACACGTCGGGATTTGCGCCGAGGGTGGCGGCCGCGAAGCAGCCGGCGGTGCCCCCGCCGACGATCAGCACGTCGGTCGTGAGCGTCTGCCATGAAATCGGGTTGGGTTCAGTCATCGATTTTCCTTTCTATCTAAAAGCATATGCCATTGCAGGTTGTCCTTTTTACAATAAGACCAGGGAGCCGGCGGTGAGGACGCTGGCCAGGGCCGAGAAGGCGATCATCGCGCCGGATTTGGCCCGGCGGCTGTAGAGCAGCACCAGGTTGACGGCGAGGATCGCGGCGGTGATGCCCGCGGCGGCGCCGGTGGAGAGGCCCAAAGTGACGCCGGTGGTCAGATTCTGGCTGATGAGTGATAAGCAGATGTTGAGCAGCAGCCCGGCGACGATGGGTCTAATCCACCGGGACAGGCAGGCGAAGGTGTCCAGCCGTTCCAGGGCGTCGTAAATCAGGCGGACGGTGCCGAAGGTCATGCCGCTGCCGGCCACCGCGACGAGAAAGCCGGCGAGCCAGAGGAGCCCCGCGTCGAGCAGCGAGTGGCGCACGCCCCAGCCGACGTAGTAGCCGGTGCCGGCGAGGACTTTGCAGAGGATCGACCCGGGCAGCAGGTTGGCCACCGGGATCAAATTGCCGTAGAAATGGCCGGCGGAGAGGGTCCCTGTCTGGACGAACATCCCCTCGGCCACCGACAGGTAGGCGTCGCCGCCGCCGAAGGAGATCAGCGACGAGAGCAGCCCCCGGAGCACAAAGAGGGGCGAGCGGCCGGTGACGATGAAGGTCAGGGCCGCGGCGACGGCGATCAGGCTGCCCCAGATGGCCATTTCCATGGCCCATTTGCGGCCGAACTGGCCGGGCTTGGCGATCGCGCCCTTAGCCGATCGGATATCCGAGATCAGGCCCCAGCCGCCGAGAGCGGCCATCGCAGCGATAGCGATGAGGCGCAGGGCCCCTTTGCCGAATAAAAAGGTGGCGGCGACGCCGGCGACGGCCAATCCCTTCTTTAAATCGAATTTGCCTTTTGTGAAGAAGATCACGAAGAAGGCCAGCCCCAGGACGGACAGCGTGTCGAGGGACACGGCCGGGACGCCTTTAATCCCAAAGATTGTGAACAGGTTTTTCCCGCAGGTCAGCGCGAAGACCCCGGCGATGACCGCGGCGGTGCGGCGGTCCCCCCCGCCTTCCCGATAGGTCCGGACGACGTAGGCGATCAGCAATGTGAGGATGAAGGCAGTGATCCCGATGGACAGGCAGTCGGTCAGGGTCAGCACCGCTTTGTTGACGCCGGAGAGGACGGCCAGGATCACTAAAGTCAGCAGGCAGCCGGGCAGGGCCATTAAAAGCGCCGAGAGGAGCATCCCCCCGGGGCCGGCGACGGATTTACCCAGGCCCGCCGCGATTTCCACCGGCAGGGCGCCCGGGGTGATCGCCGCGGCGACCACATCCCGGTCGTAGTCTTCTTTGGAGACGAAGGGGTGTTCCCGGGTGACGGCGTCCTCGATCACCGGGATGAGGGCCGTGCCCCCGCCGAAGCCGATGGCGCCGATCTTGAGCATACACATGAAAAACGCCCCTTTCCCCGCTTGGCGGGCGGTGTGAGCCGATGGTGACTGGGTGCGATTTTTCATGGTGAACTCCTTTGAATACATAGTGTGTCTGTATGTTTAGTATGATTATGTCCCCATTTTAACGCCGAAGGACAATGCTGTCAATTCCTATTTATAAAATAGGTTATATGGATTTGATAGAATCGGTTATGCCGAAAGATTATAGCCGTGCTACAATAAAGCCAATCTCAACACGCATTTTAGGAGGCTGCCATGCACACCGCACAACTCATTGTCATTGTTCTCACCGCCGCTGGGCTCGCCTGGGACGCCTGGCTGTCCCGGCGCAGCGAGCGTCAGTTCCACAGGCCGCTGCCGCCGGCGGTGGCGGACGTCTACGACCGGGACCGCTACGCCGACTTCCGCGCCTACCACGCCGAGCACGAGCGCTTGTCCCGGGCGTCGGCGCTGGCGGGGGTGGCCATCACCCTGGCCGCGCTGGTCGCGCCCTATTTTAAATGGATGGATCAGGCCCTCGGCGCCCGCCCCTACGCCCTGGCCTTTTGGTCTTACGCGCTCATTTGGGTGGTGAAAACCACCGCGGAGACGATTTTTTCTTATTACGACGTCTTTGTGATCGAGGCGCGCTACGGTCAGAACCGGCGCACCCGGCGGGCCTTCGCCAAGGACACGGCCCTGGACGCCGCGGAATCCCTGGCGGTCGGAGGGGGCGGGCTGATGTTTACCACCTGGCTGCTCTCGCGCCTTTCCGCCTGGACCGGCGGCGGCCTAAGCGCTGGCCGGGCGGTGCTCGCCGCCGGGATCGTCGCGGCCATCCTCTTCGCCGGGATGCTCGCCGCGGCGGGGCTGGAGCTCTTCGTCCTCACCCGGCAGTACAGGCTCACGCCCCTGCCCGAGGGACCCCTTCGGGATCAGATCATGGCCCTCCAGGCCGGGGTCAAGCGGCCGATCACCCGCATTTTGGTGTACAACGAGTCGGCCAAATCGACCCGGAAGAACGCCTTCATGTTCCGGTTTTTCGGCTTCAAGGCCTTCGGCATCGCCGACAATTTCCTGTCGGGCAATTCGGAGCGGGAGCTCCTGGCGGTGCTCAGCCACGAGATCGGCCATTTGAAGCACAAGCGCACGCTGGCCAATTTCGTGCCCGCGATACTGGCGGCGGCGGGCGTGCTGCTGCTGGCGCTCTGCTGCGCGAGGCCTGGCCTGCCCCGCGCCTTCGACTTCTGGGCCCGGCGCTGCTACGGCCTCGCCCACACCAATTTGATGTTGGATTTCGCGCTGATTAAGCTCGTCGCGAGCCCTGCGGCCGCGGCCCTTTCGGTCTGGCACAATTTCCGGAGCCGCCGCGAGGAAAAAGAGGCGGACATGGAGGCGGTGGGCAACGGCTACGGCGCCGAGCTCATCGCGACCTTCAAGCGGCTTTCCCGGGATCAGCTGGTGGACGTCAACCCCGACCCGACGGTGGAGGCCCTGACCTACGACCACCCGGGCATGGCCGCCCGGATCGCCTATATTGAGAAAGCGATGGCGGATCAGGCGGATCATTTAGGTCAAAAAATCAACCCGAAATCAATGCCTTCTAATAAAAATAAAAACCCGCGGGCGAACCGCAGGTTATTCAAATCAGTCCAATCATTTTAATTCTTTTAATGCTTATTCCCCGTCGTCCTCCCGATTTTCGGCGCGGTGGGCCAGGAGTTTCTCCTGGGCGGCGCCGTAGAAATTCGGGTAGGTGGTCTTCCGGTAGAAATTGTTGGCGACGCTGTTGGCGAGCATCAGCCTGAGCACCTCGGCGAAATCCGCCTCGAGGTGGGCGATGTCCGCGGGACTGAGCTGTTCCCAGTCGCCCCGGAGCCGGTACTCGTCCATCAGGTGGAAGATCCCCCAGAGCATCTCGGAGAAGCGCTCGGCCTCGTTCAAATTGTGGGTCGAGCCGAGGATGAGCAGGTCCAGGCGGTTTGCCATCAGGATGTCCCGGATGCCGTCGTAGGCGGATTTTGTCAGGTTGACCCGCAGGTCGACGCCCTCGATCTGCTCCTGGCGGGCTTCGATTTCCCGCTGAAGCTTACGGCGCTGGCGGATCGTGTCGACGGGCCCGTCGATGGCCGTGAGCTGGCCCATATTTGTCCCGCATTTGGCGCAGTACGTGATTGCCTTGAGCATCGGGGCGCCGACGCTGGTGAAGAACTGGCTCCTAAGCATCCGGGTCGAGGCCAGGGCCTCCTGGCGGTCGTGCTCGTCGAGGATGGCCCCGACGGCGACGGTGGCGATGGCGATGGACGCCGGCAGGAAGGCGAAGTCCTGAAAGATGTAGAAGGCGGTGCGTGGGTCGCGGAAGATCAGAATCTGGGCCGCGTAGATCGCCGCCGACAGGGCGAACAGGGCGATGGCGATGTGCATCAGGATTTTGTTGTGTTTCATAGCGTTCCTTTCTATCATAATGTGTTAATTCTGTATCAATTCGTTCATCTATCTTAAATTTGTCTCATTATAACGGAATTCACGCCGCAAATCAATCGGATTTCACCCCTTATCTTCCCCGCTTTCGATTGCCTTCTGATTATTTCCCGGGGAATTAAGGGCGGCGAAGTCCTCCGTCTCGTCGGCCTGGGCGGCGGCGAAGCGCGCGAAAAACTGCGCCTGGTAGTCGGTGAAGAACCGGCTGGCCATGTCGCAGCCGGCCAGGCTCCTGAGGGTCTGGGGGCTTTTCACGTAGTCGCGCACCGGCGGCGAGAGCTTCTTAAACTCGGCCTCGGCGTTGGCCAGGGAATCCTTCAAGGCGCGGGCGATCTCAGCCCAGCCGTCGGCGGCGGAGAGCTTGGGCTGGGCAGCGCGGATCACCGCCTTGATCTGCCCCACCGTAGGCGCGAAGGCGTGATCGCCATCGATGTAGGCGCCCACGGCCTCGAGGACGGTCTTGAAATCGGTCTCCTTGAAGCGCCACGCCCACAGCGCCGCGATGTCCTTGGCGTCACCGTTCTTGTCAAAATTCGGGTAAGCCGCTTTAATCATTTGCATAATCCGCGCTGTATCGTTTAGATTCATATTTCACCTCTCGCTAATTTTTCGTAATACGTCATACTGGATGCTTCCTTGGCCTTCGATTTGTAGTTGTCGAAGCGGCCTTCGGCAATTTTCTGAAAATTTTTATTCACGATCACCCAGTCGAAATCCGCGTGCCAGTTGTCGACTTTACCGCAGAGATAATCCGAACGGGCGACTTTGCCGAACACATCGAGGACGCCCTGAGCGCCCTCTTCGCGAATGCGCGCCCGCAGATTTTTCTTGCGAGCCGCGCTCCATTTCGAGCACTCACGAACCTTCGGCAGGCCGTTGGGCTCAGCCACATGGTGATTCCAGTCATCCGCGTACATTTTGAGATCCTCCCTCGGCGCGTCAGCGCGGCAGGCCCCGGCGTCAGCCGGGGAGAGAGTCTCCTCTTCTCTACTCTTTTCTACTCTACTCTTCTCTACTCTACTCTGTGTATTTTTTTCCGCATTAATTGGACTTAATGTTGCAGAAATGTCTCCATGAGATTGACGTTTCAGATAGGCGGATAATATCTCGTGACTGGGCTTGATTTCCCGCATTTCATCCTCGGATAAAAGCCAGATGTCCCAGTCGATGCACGCGCATTTTCGTCTGGAAACCGCGTTGTAATACGTCCGCTGGATGCGGCGGCTGGTCAGCACCGCCGCGCTGCCGAACTCCGCCCGGGGCCGCCTGAGCTTGCGGTCGGTGAGCAGGGTCACGTCGAAGGGAAACCAATCCAGCCCCATTTTCCGGGGCCTCCCGCGTTTATTTGCCAAAAAATGCCTCCTTATCATGTACTTTTCCTATTATGACTTGATAACCATTCAAGCCGTCAGCCAAAAAAAATCGCGCCCCCCTTTCAGCAAGTTGGACTTGCAGAATATTCAATGTCTCAGACAAATGCAGTTTAACATCGTTCATTATACGAGAATACAATTCATGTGTCAAGACTTTTCTTGAAGTTTTTTCGAAAAAATTTCAAAATTTGGCTTGAAAGGCGATCTGAAATAGTGTAAAATAAGTGCAACTCAAAAAATAAGAACCTAGAAAGTGAGTGGTGACCATGTCCACCTTATCCAAAAACATACGGTTTCTGCGCCACGAATGCGGCCTGACTCAGGACGATATCGCCGATATGCTCGGCTACCGTTCCTTCACGACGGTGCAAAAATGGGAATCCGGCGACTCGGAGCCCAACGTGCGCACCCTCGAGGGCCTGGCCGACATCTTCGGCGTCACGCTGGACGACCTGATCAGCCACGATTTCGCCGATCCGGAAAACAACGAACCCGACGACGACGTGTACTACATCGACCCGGGCACCCGGAAGATCGCCCAGCAGGTCTACGAGGACGACAACCTGCGGATGCTCTTCGACGCGAGCCGCGGCGCGGCCCCCGAAGACATTCAGATGGCTGCCGAGATGATCCGCCGGCTGACCGAACGCAACAAAAAGAAATAATATCAAGTAGAATTTTAATCAAGTCAAATACGGGCCAAAGGATGTCCCACGATCCGCCCCTGCCCTTGAATATAGATCAATTTTTTCACGAAAGGACATGAGATGCATGACGATTTGGGAAGAAGATATTCCTGTGCACGTGGTGGCCCTGCCGCCGCGGATTCACAGCTTGATTTCAAAGAACGACGAGGGCGACGTGGCGATTTTCATCAACGAGGCCCTGTCCCTCGAGATGAAGCGGGCGTGCCTGGAGCACGAGCTTAACCACTTCAGGCGCGGGGATTTGGACTACGGGGCCGCGGGCTCCGCGGACCGAATCGAACGGGAACGGCACGAGGCGGCGGTATGACGCCGCCTTTTTTCTTTGCGCGAAAATCCTCTTATTTTGCAGAAACAAAGAATAAGTTATTAAAGACTAAATCTAAAATTTGTCGTATTAGATTGACGTCTACCACCTATAAGTTATATTATTAAAAAAGATAATAAGGCATCATTCCGTATTAAGCTAAAGACTTCAAACCGCAATTTTAGAATCATCTATTCCTATAAAGATACCGAGGATTCGAGAACACCCACATTATAGGCTATTTTTTCAATTTGCGAAAAATATACGAATGAATCCCGCCTATTTCTTCCGCCAATCCCTGTACTTCCCAGATTTTACTCTCAAATCCGTGTAGGGTTCGTTCTTGTCGATCACCCAGTTTCGGCCGATCTTGCGGGCGGTTTTGAAGCCGCCCGCCTGCGCTTTCTGCCGAATCGTCCTGGGAGATTTGCCGTGAAGTTTCGCGTATTCTGTGAGGCTGATAAGTTCTTCGGCCATGTTATTCTCCCTTTCTGTTTCTTGCCCACAAAATCAGGGCTTTAATACCGTGATCAATACCGAGGGCGATAAGTACCGCCGCAATCATTAACAAAAATTCTTTCATTGCTTTTTCATGAGTAAGGTTATATAATGGTCTTAACAAGAGGGGCAAGGCCCCTCTGAATTAAAACTTTCTGCTCAGCCATGCGACTAGCAGACCAATGATTAAGTCAATTCCGGCTTGAATTGTGACTTCAAGCCATTTCGGAATTGGCTTTTTCTTTTTCTTACTCATGTGATTCCTCCTTTCTTTTGATTTAGAAGTCTTATCTCAACTTCTGTATATATTACAGCATGATATCAAGGATATATCAATAGTTTATTAAGCTTGTTCAACAAATATATACGTATTAAATCTTTGGTTTTAGGAGGCTTAAGAAAGCGGCGATCTGAATCCAGAACCAACACCGATCAAAGCTATTCAAACAGATGATGACGCTTCGCATCCCGCTCGCTGGTGCATCGAAAAACAGTTGTGGAGCCGATCGTAAAACCCACTTTAAGCTTTACCGGCCGCTCTGTTTTTATGCCAGGCTTTACACTCATCAGATTTCCTTTCCGTCAATGTCTTCTCCGATTCTCTGCTTGACAATATCAGTCACCAAGACATTGTCTGAATCCATCTTGATCTTGGCTTGGATGAAGACCGACCCTTCTGAAAGGGCGCGGGTTTCCGCCTGGCTGAGCTTTACGGCGAGGGTACTTGTGTTTCTTTCTGCGTGTCTTTCAGCTCATTGACTTTGCGATCGTATTTATCTTTTGCGATAAATTCACCGTCATTCAAATCAAACAGCTTCGCATGCTGTTTTTCGAGTGCCTTTTCAAACTGATCCTGCGTCAATGCCTGGCCGTCAAATGCTTTAGTTAAGATGTCCTTTAATGCCATAAATCTTCCTTTCCCGAATCGATTTTTTAAACGTGGTTCACTCCACAACTTATCGGAGCGCATGTTAACCGGCTTGCGCCAAGCCGAAAATGTGACACGGTTTAACGTCATGCGACAGGACGAAGCCTTTTAACCGCCATGCTCGGGGCAATAAAAAACCACGACTTTTTGGTTAATTTCGTCGTGGTTAAATTCGTAACTGTGACGATTTAATTAAAATCGTCAGGGTTAAGATGGTTATGTTTACTTCTCTATCATTTTTCTTACTGAGTTCCTTATCGCCGTGGATCACAATCAAAATAGTCTGCCAAGTCTCCTAACCCGGCTTCTTTTAGGTACCCATATTCCCGCTCCTTCTTTAGTCGTGTATAATCTGTGATGGTGTCAAATACCTTATTCTCACGTTTTCTCTCGCAAGACTTTTGATATACATTTTGCCTCTTGATCTTTTTTACTGTACGCGGCTTTACGATCTTTCCTTCATCAAATACATTTTTTAATCGAGTATTGGCTTGTTTCTGCTCTAAAGCATATCCTCTCATGCCATCGGTTAATCCTTTGAACGAAAAACAACTCATAGCAGCACAAATTCGGCCTGGGCTCAATTTCATCATGTTGTCTCCTTATTTGTAAACAATAAAAAAACGCCTTTCAGCGTTGTGAAATTTCAATCTTTTAATGCGACAATTGCGGCAATAGCCAGCGCAACGAGCGATTTAATCGCGTCGGCCGCTAGAATTGCGCCGACAATTGTAAAGAATAGTTTCATGATTCTCCTGTTATCCTGCCTTGTTATAGCATAATGCCTTCTATCGCTGCGCGGAGTTCCAGTGCGTTCAGATATTTCAACATAGCGCGGTACTGACAGTCTAACAGACTGCGTGGACATCTTGGCATAAATGGCAGTGTCCCAGCGTCCAAATCATCAAGCATGTTCTCAAGCTTCTCTACTCGGATTTTCAACTGATTGTATTCTGCTGCCATGCGTCTCTTATAATCTGTGCTGGTCATGTCCGCAATTGTTTCTTTTAATTCTTTCATGGATCCTTCCTTTCAACCTCTTACTAACCCCTTGCCAAGCCCTTAGTAAGCCCTTAGTAAGCCCTTTCAAGCACTAAAAAAGCACCGCCTAAGCGATGCTGAAAACCATCTCCATGCTATAATAAAATATCATCCTCCACAGATGAAATATTTAGAAAGGAGACCGCTTTATGAATATGATTTCTGTTACCTCAAGCAATATTGTGGCCGTTGGTTATGATTCGCAGAGAAGAACATTGCGCGTTCAATTCCATAACGGCACGTACGATTATGATAATGTCCCTGAATCTGTCTACTACGCGTTATTAAATGCACCATCCAAGGGTAAACATTTTAGCCGATTTATCAAAGGCCATTATATTACTCATCGTCTATAATGTCGTATAATATCATTTCTGTCATCCACATACGGTCTGATTCAATCACGACCGCCATATGTGGATGATAATTTTTCCTAAGTTCCGCCGCGATTTGCCGGGACAATTCTAAAATCTTTCTGCTTTCCGGCGGGAAAAAGCTTTCGCCCCGCATGTTATCATTTGTATTTTTCAATGACTTCTCGCACCTTCTCAATATATTTTTTAGACAAATCGTTAAATGGACCACCACCGCCATTCAGATGCTTGCCGTCACTTTCTGCTTTTTTATCAAGCTCAATCGCCTCGGATTATACTTTTATTCGTCTATAATCAACATAACCTTTTCTCCTCAAATTCAACTAAATATCTTTATGACTTGGCCTTTATCGTGTATCTTAAAAATAATCAACACAAATGTCAAAATCGAATTCATCGTCTCCGCTTAAATCATAATACTTCTTTCGCAGATCTTCTGGCCATTTATTAATTTCTGACAGCTTATATCCATTCCTAAACATAAAACGCGCAAGTTCTAATCCGGAATCAATCTGCAATGCTTTTTCATATACTTCTTTTTTCATAGAATTACGCCAACTTCTCAATATAATCAAATAATGCTTTGTCCTTTTCCCAGTACTTTGTAATATAATGTTTGATCATAAAAACGTACATCCCGTTCAAAAATCACATCAAATCCCGCCACAGATCAAAATCATCAACTGCTATATTAAAGTCAGCACGTGCTGATGCTTCAGCATGTAATTGTTCCAACTTTTCTCTTGCTTCCTTGGGCCATTTGCTTATCCCTTCTTCGGTACACTCATAACCTTCTTTGTGCATGATTTTGTATATGTCAAAAGCTGTATCAGCTTCTAACACCTTTTCAATCATTTCCTTTTTCAAAACAACCTCTCAATAAAATCAAATAATTTTTTATCCTTATTCTTTAGCTTGTTTGGTTCAATACAATAACAACGATATCCTTCTGAAAAGTACTCAATTAAAGAATTTGTATTTAAATAACCATCCTTAGACATTTCGCCTTTTCCGTAAGCGTCAAACTCGCTGATATAGCCCTGATAATCCGAAACAAATTTATCATTTCTCAAATATGAATTAACAAGCCCTTCGCGTTTTTCCCTTACAATATTCTTCGAGAAAACACTTATTTTTTCAAGGCCCTGATTTCTAACATTCTGATATTCAGGGTCGTAATAAAGTTCGAGCATTGTTTCAAGTGCATGGCCCATTTCATGAATCAATTCGCCTTCTCCTGCGGTTGATTTGATTTGAATAACCCTTGTGGCTCTATTATAGCACGAATGCTGATCAACGCCGTCGACAACTTGAATCTCCTTGACATAATTCTGAAGCGCATCGGCATGTAATTTTGGAATTTTGCTCAATTCGCTTTTAAAATACTGCGTGAAATCGCCTTGGAATTTCTTCGATCCTCTGACTTGATTTAAATAAGCTGGCATATTCACACTTATAGTGTTCTTTGTATTGTTCTTCCCTACCCTCGTCCTTCCCCATTTCGCCCACTGCCCTGTGGCCTTGGAGAAGACTTTATAATTTTTCATCTGCTTCTGCAGCAGCGCTTTATCTTTTGTCAGATCGAGCCCGGCTTCTTCTTTCATCATGATCCGCTTGCGGGTCTTGCGGATCGCACGCTCATAGGCCCGCTGGCGCTGGGTGACTTCGTAATAAGAGTAGGTTTTGCCGTTATATGTAACCGGTGGCGGATCAAGACTCGCTAATTCTTCTTTAGAGTATGCCGGCTCCGAAATGCCTGGAAAGAACGGATAATAGGTGTGCCGGCAATTAGCACCGAGCAAACCGGTGACGGTGCCGAGGCCGGTGGCCTCATAGAGGTTCCTATGCTTCTTGTCCCGTCCGTGAATCTTGTAAACTTTCCCCTGCCATTCAGCGTGGGACGGTCTTGCGCCTTCGTGGGCGGACACTTCAACGTACTCCGCGCCAAGGGCTTCAATGCTCTTGTCATTCATGTCCTGGGCCATTTGATTGGCGCCGGTCATGACAGCCCGGCGCACCGCCGCTTCGATGGATGTATTCACGCCGGAATCGTATTGAATAGCCTTAAGTCCTTCACACGCATCGATCGCCTCGCTGATGGCCTGCTCGTACGCCTTCGCCCCGGATTGTACCTGTCTTCTGGCAATGGCTACGGCGTCCGCGTATGCCTTGTATACGGGCTTATATTCCACCTTCCCATAACGCACATGGGATTGATACCCCACGTTTTGATATGCAGCTTCAATCCCTTTTTGGGCGGTTTTATATGAAGGGGCGATAACCGTCCTGAGCTCTTGTTTAGTAATGCGGCTGAAGTTTGAAGGGATCGTCTCACCTGTGACGGTGCCCACAAGCTCATCCTGTGCCAGGACTTTCTTGTACTGTCCGCCAACTTTAGTGATGGTGCCCGCCTTTTCTGCTGCCTGATAGATTTTCTTGTCCCGTTTTTTGGACAACAAAAAAAGCGCACACAAGGTGGATAATGTGTTGCGCTCGGTTTGTCTTTTTCTCCGGTCGGCTTCGGCTTTGACTTCGTTGGCAGCCTGCATGATCTGCTCATCTGTAATGGTGTCGGCCTGTGAGAGGACTTTTGCATATTTCTTCAGACAGTAATCCTCAAAGCTCTCATCGTAGATGCTTTCGGTCAGGCGGTCTAAATCTTTTGGGTATAACATCAGGCTTCAGAACCGTTCGTTTTGTTTTCGTCGGGCGGCTTGCCTTCAGGCTCCGCCGCCGCACCTTGTAAGAGGGTCTCAATCGGGTTTTCTTTTTTCGGCATCATGTCGAGGGCTTCTTTTTCGCTGACGCCATATTTTTTCATGAGATACAGCTCCGGTTTCAAAATCCCCGCGGCGACATCGGCCTGCATGGCGGCCAATTCGGTTTGCTTGTCGATGACAATGGAATCATCCCAGTTAAATGTGATCTCTGGTTTGGGATTGTATCGTTGAATACCGCCGATCTGCGCCCAACAGTTGATGGCCTCAATCAGCCCTTCAAGTGCGCGCTGTAAAGCCATCTGTGTGTCTTTGACCAGAGAGAACGAACGCTGTCTGCTGGAGTTGATTTCGGTCGCCGTCCGTTCAATGTCGTTTGGATCTGAAAGTGTTCCGTAAGCCAGGCAGCAGGAAAATTCAATGCGTCTTAATATTTCGTTGAGTCCGTTGTATAAAGAGGCGTCGCGGATCGGCGGATCGTATACGTGATAGGTATCGCCGATACCAGTTCCAAAGTCCAGCGTTCTAAACAGCCGCTCTTTTCCAGTAGGATAAATGGGACGTCCTTTTGGATCCTGCATGATCGCTGAACGGTCGACGTCGATGGCGGCTTCTTTTGCGGTGTATTCCCAATCAATTCTGGAATATTGCTGGTCTGCATCTTCAATAAGCGGCAGCGCGTCGGCGTAAATCGACACGCCGAGTGGGGTTACGCTGTCGATGATGTTGTCTCCCGGCATCCGGAAGTACGAAAATAACGGAGCATAAATATTGGTATACGTGCTTTTGGGCTGCAAATCTTCCCAGCCTTCAACGTCGGTTAACGGGCACGGCGTCCCTAAAATGTGATCTGCTGCGGTTTGATACTTTTTGTATGCCCGGTTTTCAATGGTGTACGTTTTGGCTTGTTTGTCAAATTCGTGATGTTCAAGCCGTGTAAAGGTATATTCGCCGATGGTTTTATACTCTGGCAGCACAAGCCCTGTGATCTCACCGGTCGATCTGTAACGCGTCGGCACAAAATAGCCTTCCGGCACATAATCGATGGCGATTTCACCGTCGACCAGATAAGGCTTGAAAATCATTCCGCCTAAGGCAATGCCGCGCTGAATGCGATTTCTCAGCTGCGCGGTGACCTTTTGATATTGTTCGTTCAGCCATGGATCATTCGAGACTTCTGAAGAGAATTCAACAGTGACAAGCCGCGCGATTTCTTTTGAGATGCTGACGGGTAAGTTCAGGGATTTAGCGTTGCTTTCCAGCTGCCAAGGTGCTTCGCCGCGATAAGCGGCGGCCCATAATGCAATGGCGTTTTCCATTTCTGTGGTCATGGCCGCGTCGATATGAAACGCGTCTTTAATATCCTGCCGACCGATCATATTTCCAAATACCCCCTGTATCAATGATTTTAACCTGTCAAACATGGTCTATTGTCCTCGCCTGCTCCAATATTGTTCGAGCGCATAGCGGACGGCGTCGATGTGGTGATTGTCCTTATCGGGATAACCTGAGATGACGTCGCCATTCCGATCGCGCTCGTATTCGTACTTAATAAATTCTTCTTTGGTGTGTGGGCATCTTACCGGATCGATGACAATTTTATTGAGGGATTGCAGCCATTTCATCCCGTACGTGATGGACCCCGGCCCTTTTACCGCTGGGCGCATGTTCCACCCCCACGATCTGAAGTCGGCTATGGTCTCCATCTCTTTATCGGCTGTGATCCGCTCGTACTTGTTGACGCCGATCTTTTCGAGGTTAGCTGCTACATCGGTTGAGCGCATCTTATTCACATGCAGCTCTTTAAAGATATAGAGTTCTCGCTTTGCGCTTGAGAAATACATTTCGTCAAAAGCGGTTGGATCGGGATACCATCCCCAGTCAATGCCCTTGAAAATGCGGTCGAATCCTTTGATCTCGTCGTCAGTAATCGCCTTGATTTCCACATTTTCAAACACATTGCCCCCGGTCCCGGTCGGGATGCCTAAATACTCGTGCTTGTATGCCCGCTCGTTTTGTTTTTTAAGGTATTCCGCGTCATCGATGAATTTTTGCCCGAGCCATTGCGCCGGTGTGGTGAGATAGGTGGAATGATTGAGCATGCAGTCCGGTTTTGGTGTTTGCACGTATTGATTGGCCCAATTGCTCATCGTAATGGGCGGGTTAAAGCTTTTAAAGGAGTAAAAGGTATTGCCGCCCCTCAAAACGGACTGCTCGACGTTTCTCACTTCTTCCGGCCCGGCGTATTGATCCAGTTCTTCAAAGTGCAGGATGCCGACGTACCCGAATGGCACTTTAAGCGATTTTAGTTTCTGCGGATCGTCCAACCCCAAAAACATAATTTTCTGGCCGGTTTTCAGCCGCGTAAGCTCCGGCGGGGCTTTAGTGACTTTAAATTCTGATGTGAGGCCGAGCTCATCAATGGCCCACAAGTATTGATTAAATACTGAGGTCCTGATGGTGCTGCCGACTTTTCTTAAGATGACGGCGTGCAGGTTTTCATACTTTTTGATCAGCAGGACCACTTCGATCGAAATGAAAGATGATTTGGTGGATCCTCTGCCGCCATAGAGTACATACTCCTGATGGCCGTGTTTCTTGATGTCGCGGTGCATGTCGTAAAAAGCGGGGCTGATCATTTCGCTCAGTCTCAGCTTAGATATCGTCAACGATCTGCACCTCCTCATTATCATCTACTTGTACCAGGTCTTTATCCCGCCACCCGGCCTGACTTTTGAGATAGAAGATGATGGCGGTCATGTTGGGTTCAATCCATCGCTTGGTCACCACTTTATGTTTGGATGTAAGCTTGCCCTCGCCGTCTGCCCAGATTTCTTCGCGCTCTTCGTCGACGTAATGCCCTTTGAAGGTGTCGATCAGCGTGAAAACCGCTTCGGCTTCGTAAAAGTCTTTGCCCTTTTTTAAGGCATTCAGAATCTTCACATTCTTCTTTTTCCAACTGTATAAAGTCGTGTTACTGATCCCAATAATCTCTTTTGCAATTTGGGCATCCGTCATGCCCTTACGTTTGCACTCTTTTAAAAGTGTTAAATGGGCTTCGTCTGTCCATTCTTTCATGATTGATTTGGCCATATTTCACCCATTTTTGAATACAAAAAAGCACCCGTTCCCGAGTGCTTGAATTTCTCCTGTGCTACAATGATTTCATCACTATCCCCATAGTGAAACCAAATGGAAAGGAGAAGGTTATGAACCATACCGAACAACTGATCTGCGATTATCTCAAATCGCACGGCAATGAAGCGTTAGATGTGAACTGTATGTCCGCCATTGGTGCTAATCCACAGTCTTTTGACAAAGCGCTCGATTCACTAGAACGAAACAATGTGATTGCCGTTGAAGACTCTGAATATATCCATCGTCTCATAACACTTCTATAACGCTTTCGCCGCCTTAACGGGCGGCTTTTAGTACCATAAAAGTGTAGCAAGACAGAGAAGAAATTCTTTCATCCTGCTGC
>NZ_CAIFFF010000015.1:0-40232 GCF_903789625.1 uncultured Pseudoramibacter sp.
GGAAATCAGCATCTAATTATTTTTATTTTACGCTTGACTTTTGTTAGCAGGTTTTATTGCCGCGATAATTGCAGTGAAAAATGTGTTTTAGGAAATAATCGGTCGAAAAAATCAATTTATCGGTCGAGAAATTCGTATAGGAGAGGAGATGAGAAGAGAGAAGAGGATAGAAGATGAGAAGAGAGAAGATACGGTCATGCCGCTTCGCGGCATTTCAGGCGCTGACGCGCCGCACCTCAATTTGCAATTCTAAAGGAGTCATCTCACGATACCCGTCCGCTGTGCTATAATAAACCTATCACTAACGATTATACGCAAAGGGAAGGAGCAATCATATGCAAACAGTATTAGAACGCGCAAAGGCACTTAGGGCCGACCCGAACGTGCATTACAACTGCGCTCAGGCGGTGCTGATCCCGTTCGCCGAACGGGCAGGACTTTCGGCCGAACAGGCTTACGCCCTTGCCGCCCATTTCGGCAGCGGGATGCGCTCAGGGCTGACCTGCGGCGCCGTGACCGGCGGACTGATGGCTTTGGGTATCAGCGGCGCGGGGGAAGCCGACGACGCCCACGCCTTTCTGCGCCGGATGAAGGCCGGACACGACGGTGTCATCGACTGCGCGCATTTGTTAGCCGCCAACGCCAAGACCGGTACGCCGAAAAAGGTGCACTGCGACGGGATGGTGTTCGAGGCGGTCGAGGCCGTGGCCGAGATTCTGAAAGCCCGCGGGCTGATGGAGGAATGAAAGGAAACCTATGCTGCTTGAACAAGAACGCATCGATGTTGTCAATTACTGCAAAAAGCTTATCACCGCGGGGCTGACCACCGGCACCGGCGGCAACATCAGCATCCTGAACCGCGAAAAGGGGCTCTACGCGATGAGCCCGTCGGGGATGGATTATTTTGAAACCCAGCCGGAGGATGTGGTCGTCATGGATTTGGACGGCAACGTCGTCGACGGCAAGCGCAAGCCCTCGAGCGAACACGCGCTGCACCGGATCTTTTACACGGACCGCGACGATTTGGACGCGATCGTCCACACCCACTCCACCTACTGCACGGTCATCGCCACGCTGAGAGAACCCCTGCCGGCATCCAATTACCTGATCGCCTTTGCCGGGCCGGAAATCCGCTGCGGCGAATACGCGTCTTACGGCACGCCGGAGCTCGCCAAAGCGACCTTTGAAGCGATGAAGGACCGCCAGGCCGCGCTGATGGCCAACCACGGCATGGTCGCCGGGGCCAAGACCATCGCCGGCGCCTTCAACATTGCCGACCAAATTGAGCAGTGCGCCAAGGTTTACGTACTGGCCCGCGCGATCGGCAAGCCGGTGATTCTCGATGAAGACGAAATGGAACGGATGATGGTCCGCTTCCGCGACGATTACGGCCAGAAAAACATGAAAAAATAAAGCGCATCGCTAATTTATCTCCCGGAGGTGGTGATCCGGGAGATTTTTTTACGAAAAATTAACGCGGAATTGCATCGTTTTCAGGAAAAATAAAGATAAATCTAAACATTCCCACGTATAATTTTGTTAATCATTCGGCAATCCATTTGCCAAGAAGGGGTATAGCAAATGAATAAGATTTTTATTTCACCGTCGAAGTACGTCCAGGGTCCTGGCGCAATGAACGATTTGGGGGATTACGCGAAGAAGCTGGGCGATAAGGCACTGATTTTGATTTCCGAGGGCGGCGTCAAACGCCAGGGCGCTCAGATTGAAGCCAGCTTTAAGGCGGCTGGCGCCGCATTGGTGTTCGAACATTTCAACGGCGAATGCTGCCGGAGCGAAATCGAACGGCTGGTTAAAATCGTCAAAGACGAATCCGCGGATGTGGTGATCGGCGTCGGCGGCGGGAAGATTTTCGACACCGCGAAGGCGGTCGCCTACGAAGCCGGGACGCCGGTGATCATCGCGCCGACGATCGCGTCCACCGATGCGCCGTGCTCGGCCCTGTCTGTCATCTACACCGAAGACGGCGTGTTCGAAAGCTATCTGTTCCTGCCAGCCAATCCCAATGTGGTATTGATGGACACGGACATCATCGCGAAGAGTCCGCTGCGCTTCACCATTTCCGGAATGGGCGACGCGATGGCGACGTATTTTGAAGCTCGAGCCTGCTACCAGTCCGGCGCCATCACCTGCGCGTCCGGCAAGGTCAGCGAAGCGGCCCTCGGCATCGCCCACCTGTGTTACGACACGCTGAGAGCGGAAGGACTCAAGGCGAAGATCGCCCTGTCCGGCGGTGCCTGCACGGAAGCGGTCGAAAAGGTGATCGAAGCGAACACGCTGCTGTCCGGCATCGGATTTGAATCCGGCGGTCTGGCCGGCGCTCACGCCATTCACAACGGGTTGACGGTATTGCCGGAATGCCACGCGATGCAGCACGGTGAAAAGGTCAACTTCGGCACCCTGACTCAGCTGGTACTCGAAAATATCCCAGAAGACGATTTGGCGGACATCTTAGGATGGATGGTCGACATCGGGTTGCCGGTCACCCTCGGCGAGCTGGGTATCACGGATTTGAGCCGTGAACATCTGATGCCAGTGGCGGAAGCGGCCTGCGCCGAAGACGATACCCTGCACAATCTGCCGGTTGAAGTCACACCGGAAAAGGCACTCAACGCCATTCTCGCGGCCGACCAATTCGGCAGAGCGATGCTGGAAGACTAAGACCACAAAAATTAACGAGCGGTTTCGGCCGCTCTTTTTTTGTAAAAAATTGTCGAGAAAAGTCGAGAGAATTGCGCGGGAAGGGGCCATCCCGGCGTCTAAATATGATATAATACAAATAATGAAATCAGTTCACATTTGACTTCAATTGCGGCTGTGCACCGACAGCCGTCCGCTTCAGCCCCACGCCACGTTCAGTGAGCGCATTCAGCCTTTAGGGAGAACAACGATGAACAACCAAAAGCTATGGACCAAGCGCACGATTTTTTACTTATCCTGTCTCGCCGTGCTGCTCGTTATTTTTCTTTTCCTGCCCTGGTTTACGATTCAGGTGCCGGTGCTGGGCATTTCCTTCAGCCATTCGGCTGCGGTCTGGCCCTTTAAGATTTCAGATATGTCGAGCAGCATCAATCAGATGATGCAGAGCGTGGCGTCGAGTTCGGACAGCGACCTCACCGAAGTGCTGCAGGTTTTTCAGGTTTACACCTGGACATGGTACGCGATGCTCGCGATGATCCTCGTCGCGGTGATTCTCCGCTTTGCGGCGGACAATGAGGATCGGTTTGTGACCTGGTCGATCGTGGCGCTGGCCGTCTGCGCTGTCAGCGCGCTGATTCTGATCGTGCTCCGCGCGGCGCTGCTCGCGGCCGTTCACTCGGCGATTCAGCAGGAGCTTAACAGCACGTCCAGCTACACCTACGGGTTAAGTTCGAGCTACGGTTCCACAGTCGACAGCCTATTGAAAAGCATGTTTAAAATCGGCCCAGGGGCCTGGCTGATGCTTGTCGGCTCGGTGGGGGTCATCATCTTCACGATTGCCGCGCGGGCGTCGGCAAAGCCCGGCACCACCCTTTGGGCATTGGTGAAGGGCGAAGGGGCGCCGGTCCAGCGCGTCCGCCCAATGCCGCATCAGCAGCCGGCGGGCGGAACACGTCCGGCCAGTCAGTCCGGCCGGCCGACGGCTTACGTCCCCGGTCTCATGCTCATCGGCCCAAACCGCCTCTGGATCGTCCGTTTCCCACACACGGTGGGCAGCGATCCCACCTGCGACACCGTGATCAATGATCCCGGTGTCGCGCCGAGGCAATGCGCGTTTAAAACCGCCGGCGCCCGAATCGTCATCGAGGCCTTCGAAGGCAGCACACAGCTGGACGGTGAAACCCTGCCTCTCAACCGCAGTTTTCAGCTCTTTGACGATGACACCATCACCATAGGCAGCACGGTTTATCAGGTCAAGATTTTCAACGCCGCCAACATGGCGTCCCGACAGTCTTAGTTCTTTAGCGGAAAAAGCCGATAAACAAAATAATCCTCAGAGTCATTTGGGCTCTGAGGATTATTTTTGTTGTGTTATTCAGCTGTGACAGAATCGGCCGAATCCGTGGATTCTGCAGGAATTCTCGGATCGTTGTGACGGTCTTTGTTGTCGATGTAATCGACGATGGCTGCGACCGCCTGGTCGCCAGTGATGTTGCAGGCTGTGCCGAAGCTGTCCTGAGACAGGTGCAGGGCGATGATGAGTTCGCACATCGACGCGTTAAACCCGAGCATCGATTTGATGATACCGAGGGCCGCCATGACGCCGCCGCCAGGCACGCCAGGTGCGGCGACCATCGTAATCCCGAGCATGAAGATGAACGGTACGTACAGGTTCAAAGTCGGGTGAAGGCCGCAGGCCATCATGATGCCCATGGACCCCAGCGTCAGACAGATCGTGTCGCCGGCCAAGTGAATCGTGGCGCAGAGCGGCACAACGAAATTGCGGACGTCTGGGGCGATGCCGTTGTTTTCAGCGGACTGAAGGGACACCGGAATCGTCGCGGCCGAAGACTGGGTCCCCAGCGCGGTGAAATAAGCGGGCAGGATGTTTTTGAGATCCTTCCAGCGGTTTTCCTTGCGCCAGCCGCTGGCCACCGTGAACTGGAACAAAATGTAGACCCACTGGAGACAGAGGATGCAGAGGTACAATTTCGCGAAAATCGTAATCGTCGGGATCAATTCGCCGGACGCCGCGATTTTGGCGAAGGTGCCTGCGATGTAGAACGGAATCAGCGGGATGATGACCTTTTCCAGCACGAGGACGATGATCTGCTTGAGATCCTGCATCGCGTTCATGAGCGTCGGCGTCTTGAGATTCGCCATGGACAAACCGAGGACAAAGGCCAGGACTAAGGAAGTCATGATCGGGAAGACCGGCTTCATCGTGATGGTGAAGATCGGCTCGAAACTCTTGCCTTCAATCGCTTTGCTGCCGATGGCGTGCATCAGGCGGGGCAGCAGGGTGCTGCCGAGGAAATACGCGGCAAAGCCGGCGATGATGGTCGACCCGTAGGCCAGCGCCAGGGTGATGCCGAAGAGCTTGTTCGCCTTTTTGCCGAGTTCGGCCAGGCCGACGGCGACAAAGGCCAGAATAAGCAGCGGAATGGTGAAGTTTAAGAATTCACCGAACAGCGAAACGAAGGTTGCGATCGCGCGGATTAATCCGACGTATCCCGGCGTGTGGGCGATGTGAAACCAGCTGCCGAAACTGCCGATGATCATACCGGCGCCAATACCGATGAGCAGTTTGGGGAGCAGCGAAAGCTTGTGCTTCGGCTGCTTTGATTTTGGAGAAGTGGCCAATGAAGGGGCTCCTTTCTTAAGGTAATATTAATATTCGATTAGATTATATCATAAAATTATTCAAAGTCAGCCAGAATCGGTAAGAAATGCGCAAAGTCATGTATTTTTTTAAGAGCATTAACCCGTCGGTGTTATAATAAAAGAAAAGATGAATGAAAATAGGACAAGAGGGAGGAACCTATGGAAAACGCGCCCATACGTTGGTTTGAATATCGGCTGAGCGACGCCTGGGGCTTGCCGATTTCCGGCGTCGAAATTGTCGAAGATGACGAAGGCTGCCGTGTCGGCTACGGCAAGCCAGAAGGTGGCCGGCCGAAGGATTACAGGTACATCGCTCTCGACGAGGGTACGATGGCTCAGATTAAGGGAATCGTCAGCAACCCCGATTTGTACGGCTACGAAGACCTTTACGACGAGTCCTGCACGATGATTCTCGACGGCTATACCCAGGAGATGGCCTTCTACGACGGGACCGTCAGAAATAAAATCGGCACGACCAATTTGGGCTGCTACAAGCGGGACTATATGACCAACCCCCACGCCAGCGCGATCATGAGCACCCTTGACAAACTCGCGCAGGTGCTCGCGCCTTTGGGAGTGCCCGGCGCCTATTTCGATCTGGAAGAAGACGTGGATTAGAAAAAAAGCCTCGGACTGATGATTCATCAGTATCCGAGGCCATTTATTTTTGGGGATTAGCAGGTCATCTTATAAATTTTTGATTTTTTCTTCCAGAACAGACTGCGGGACGGCGCCGACTTGGCGGTCAACCACTTCGCCGTTCTTGAAGAAGACAATGTTCGGAATACTCATCACACCATATTTCGCAGCGAGCGACTGGGCTTCATCGGTGTTGAGCTTTCCGATTTTGACCTTGTCCGCGTAAGTGTCGGCGAGCTTTTCGACCACTGGGCTCATCATTTTGCAGGGGCCGCACCAATCGGCGTAGAAATCGACGACGACTGGGACGTCGCTCTGGAGCACTTCTTGTTCAAAGTTAGATTCTGTAAATTGCGTAGTCATAATTTAAACCTCCTTTAGGTTGCGCTTTTCTTTTGATAAGTCTATTATACGTAGTATAAAAAAATGATCAAGTACGCAGTTTTTATTGAGGTGCTCAGAAAAAACTGAGCGTTAAGCAAAAGTAAAGAAAGTGAGGAACGATGTGAGTAAAAAAGCGATGATCTGCGAGACGGTCGGCGGCGAGGGCTGCGGCGTTCGCAAGGTGCTCAGTATTATTGGCGGAAAATGGAAAATATTGATCCTCTGTGCGATGCATGGTCACGCAGCGATGCGCTACGGAGAACTGCGGCGAACGATCGTCGGCATCACCAACACGATGCTGGCGCAGTCGCTGCGCGAAATGGAGGCCGACGGCTTAATCGAGCGGGAGCAGTATAACGAAATGCCGGTGCGGGTGGAATATATCCTGACCGATAAGGCCGTGTCGCTGATTCCGATCCTTTTGGAACTCAAAGACTGGGGCGAAGAACATTTGTAAAAAACCGCAGAGCTGTGCATAGTAACAACTCTGCGGTTTTTGCGTAAAGGTTTTGGATTAGCCGGTGATGGCGCGGTCGACGCCGGCCTTGGCTTCGGCCACCAGTGCGTCAAAATCGTGAAGCTTGTCCGGCTGATCCAAAATGGCCTTGAACCAGCCGACGAGGACGGTGTTCACCCGGTCGAAGGCGGCGCGGGCTTCGGGTTCGCCGTCAGCAGCCGCCTGCCAGGTGCCGGCGGACCAGTCGAAGATGTGGTTGGTCAGCTGGCGCATAAACCGGGCGAAGGCCGCGATATCCGGGTTCAGGTAATCGGTTGTCGCCTCGTAGACGGAATGATCCGAAATGTGCAGCCGCCCCTCGCGCTGAAGCTGCTTGTAGCTTTCGCTGCCGGCGAGGATGATCTGGTGATGGTAGAGGACGTTGACGGAAATTTCCAGCCGTTTCAACAGATCGTTGCGCATCAGAAAATCGAAATTGGTGCGCAGGTCGTCGAAGGAGGAATCGGGCTCGAACATGATGAAGCCGACGTTGGGCTCGATGCCGTTCGCCCGTAGGATGCGCAGCGCCTCTTCGTTCTGGGCGACGGTCGTGTGCTTGTCGAGGCGGTCGAGGACTTCCTGTCTGCCGCTTTCGAGGCCGACGAGGATATCGGTCATGCCGGCGTCGACCAAAGCCGCCGTGGTGGCTTCGTCGATGTCGTTGGCCCGAGCTTCAATGCCGAAGGTAATCGGCCGAGTTTTGAGCAGTTCAGCGAGTTTTAACACCCGGTCGCGCCCGGCTTTGCCGGGGCCGAAGAAATTGGGGTCGTCGAAGTAAAAATACCGGTGGTCGGTCTGAGCGATGACTTGGTCGATTTCGGCGAGGATGTTTTCCGGGGTGCGGGTGCGCCATCGCGGGCAGCCGGTGTTGTCGCCGAAAAACGGGTTGATGTAACAGAAGGTGCAGGTATTGTAGCAGCCGCGGCTGCCGAGGATGTTGACCTCGCCGCCCGGGTAAGACGTTGCCTTGCGGATCGGGAAGGGCAGCGTGTCGAGGTCCTTTACCAGGGTGCCAAAGGAAGCTTTGACGCCGTCTTCGCTCCGAAAGGCCAAGCCCTTGACGTCCTGCCAGTGATCGAGATGATCGGCCAAATCGACAACCGTCTGTTCGTTTTCACCGAGCATTGCCGAATCGATGGCGGGGCAGCGATCGAGCACTTCTTCGTAAGCAAAAGTCGGGTAATAGCCGTAGACGGAGAGGTGTTTGATGCCGTATTGTTTTTTCAGCCGGGTCAGGAAGGTGTACAGCATGTGGTTGTCCTCCCAGTTGTAGACGAGATGAACGGCCAGGAGATCAGGCCCGAAAGCGGCGACTTCCTTTTCGATGGCGTCGTAGGACAAATGTTTCATGTACCCTTCGATGAGGTCGACGCAGTGGCCGGCCTTGAGCAGATTGGCGGCGAGGTAGCCGGAGGTCAAGCAGGAGGCCAGTGTCGTGTTGGCGATGTCGTTCTGGCGGTCTTCCGCGGGCTTTCTGGGGTGTTCGAGCAATAAGATTTTCATTGATTTTTTCCTTGGATTTTCCTTGATCTTTTGATTTATTTCATCGGTTTCGGCAGGTCGAAGCCGTTCCACATCGCGATATTGCGCGTCTGGTGGTACACCTCCAGCTCGTAGCGAGAGGTGCGCATGGCCGGCGGATCGTGGTAGACCGGGTAGAGCAGGTCGGTGTCCGGGGTGATGACGCCGTCCTCGAGGGAAAGGCGTTCGATTTTCGTCCCGGGCATGATCCGAATCAGGTTGAGCACGATGGTGCCGAGGCTCTTCGTTCCAGCGTGGATGCCGTAAATGGCGTCGATGAGTTTTTTCGCTTCTTCGACGGTTTCCCGGGTTTCACCAGGGACGTTGACGAGAAAGTGGTAGACAGCGATGACGCCGGTATCCGCTAAGACCCGGGCCGCCTCGAGAATCTGGTCGACGGTGAGGTGCTTGTCCAGCATGTCCAGATGCTTTTGGCACAGGCCGTCAGGCGAGAGAGAAAAAGACTCACAGCCCGATTCGGCGTAGAGCTTTGCGTTTTCACGGGTGAGGGTATCCTCGCGGAAAAAGCCGCTCCAATGGATGTTAAGCCCCCGGCGCAGGAGTTCTTCGCAAATCGTGTCGAGGTGATTCGGCGGCACGTTGACGATGGAATCCGTTAAATGGATGCGGGTGACGCCGTATTTTTCTTTCAGATACGCAATTTCGTCGACGACGGCGAGAGGATCCCGCAGCCGCATGCACCGGCCGGAGATTTTCGGGTATTCGCAGTAGCCGCAATGGAAACAGCAGCCCCGCTTGGTTTCAACGCCGATGCTCTCCACGTATTTGTTCACCTTGAGATAATCCACTGGCGAGAGTAAATCCCGATCGATTGTGCGGTAGTCGGCCATATCGAAGCTGCCGTCCGGCGGGTTGAAATGCAGGCCTTCGCCGTCCCGACGGATGACGCCCGGCAAATCGGGCAGGGCCTCACCTGAAGTCAGCGCGTCGACGAGGGGCACGGCGTTCTTTTCCGCCTCGCCCACAACACCACAGGTGATTTCCGGAAAATCGCGCATCAGCCGTTCCGGGAACAGCGTGAAGGCGGTGCCGCCGGCCATCAGCGGCGTGTCTGGCGCAAATTGGTGAATGAAACGGACGGTCATCGTAAAGGGGACGATCAGCGACGTGGTGCGGTTGCCCAGCGGGTCGAGGTTGCGCAGCGAAATGCCGATGACGTCCGGCTCGGTTTCCGCGATTTTGGTTTTCAGCTCCGCGTAGGGGTTGGCGGCCATGTTCATGTCGAAAATCGTCACGTCGTAGCGGCCGCTGCGCTTTAAGATCGTGCCGAGGGTGACGATGCCGATGGGGTAAACCCGTTCGATGTCAAGGCCCTCCATGGAAATGGCCTGAACCAGTAAAATTTTAGATTTCATAAACGCTCTTTTCTAGGGGTGCATGAATTAATCGAGCAGCAGCAGACCGTAGTATTTGACGGTCTCGCCACGGCGCCGCAGCGGGTGCAGGGCTTCGCCGACTTGATTGACCGTTGCGTAGACGTCGATGCCGCACCCTTCCATCGACGGCCGGTGGTGGGCCGGATTGGCGCAGGGCGTTTCGGGGTCGCAGGTCTTGCAGATGCTGCAAGGCCCGGCCCAGAATACAAAAGCCTTGTAAAAGCCCGATTTAAAGGCTTCCGCCTCTGCCGCGAGACAGCGTCTCTGGAAATCGCCGGTTGGCGGCTCTGAGCACAGTAAAAGCCCGCGGTGGTAATCGCCCACCATCGCCTGAGTTTCGTCGTAGCTCATATCCCGATTGGAAATACAGGTCTTTTCGTAAGCGGAGCGGCAGCCGTACTCACATTTGTTCCGGGCAAAAGGCGAAAAGACGACGTCGTCAGCCTTAAAGGGAATGGCGTCGGCAAAACCGAGAGTCTTGATTTTGGGAATCAGCTGGGCAGCCGGGTCGAGGGCCAAATCCTTGAGCCGTTCCGTCTTTTGACAGGCGAAGAGGACGCCGGTATCCGTCGACAGGGGCACAAAGGCGGTCGTGGCGCAGCCGGCAGCCTTCAGCGTGTCGGCTGTCCATTTCGCCGAGTAAGCCCGCCCGTTGTAGGTGTTGACCATCATGTTGATGTCGGACAGGCGCGACTTGACCGGGTCGTGTTCGGTGAAGAAGTCGTGCACGAGCAGGATGCCGTTCGGCGCCAAGTGCGCCGCCGCTTCCTCGAGGACCGCGGTGGATTCGGCTTCAGCCGTGGCGTGGACGATGTTGGACAGAATGATCAGGTCGTACTGCCGGTTCACCTGCCACGGGCGCTCTAAAATGTTCTGGGCGACCGTTTCGGCGCGGCCCGCGACCTCAGCCGGCCACTTGTCGGCGAAGGCCCGGGTGATGGGTGTCATCTGCCGAATGTCCATTAAATCCGCCGTCGCGCTGGGGCAGGCGTTTAACACCGACAGCGCGAATTTGCCACTGCCGCAGCCCACGTCGAGCACCGCCGCGTTTTCGGGCAGCGCACGGGTAAACATCGGCAGCATTTCGGCGATCTTGCCGTCGATGACCGCGTCCATCGCCTTGAGGTATTCGACGCGTCTCGCGTGCATGGCTTCCTCGGAGACGTCGTCTGATGGGAACAGTGTGCGGGTGCCGGCGACGAGGACGTCGGGCAGGGTGTCCCATTCGGCGCGGAGATCCCGGCGCCAGCGGATGTTCGCGCGCTGATCGTGGGGCGCGCCGTCGACGAGGTGGTCGGCGGTGAGTCCGGTGAGGTACCAATTGCCTTCGTACACGTCGACGAGACCCATTTCCTTGAGCAGGCGCAGGAACCGTTCGGTCGGGCCAGGCTGCCAGCCGAGCTTTGCGGCGGCGTCTTCGGCGCTCAGCTCGCTATTTTCCCGTAAGACATCAAACAGCCCTGAGTCCAGGGCTGTGAATAGGGCACTTGCGTACCAGTATGAGGTGGCCAGATCTTCGAGATACTGAGCACCACTTTTGTGGGGATCGTATTTCATGGCGTTAGTTTTTGTTGGTGACGGCCGCTTCTTCGAAGGTCAGAATGTCGTTCATCGTCCGGGCCGCGCATTCGACGATGTGCATCGCGACGGCGGCGCCGGTGCCTTCGCCGAGGCGCATGTCCAGATCCAGGATCGGCTTTTGGCCGAGGGTCTGCCACATCAGCGTGTGGCCCGGCTCCTGAGACTTGTGGGCAGCGATCATGTAGTCGGCCGCAGTCGGGCACAGGGTCTTGGCGATGAGGGCGCCGGCCGTTGAGATGAAGCCGTCGATTAAAATCGGCGTGCGGTGGTAGGCGGCGCCGAGGATCGTACCGGCGATGCCGCCGATGTCGAAGCCGCCGACCTTGGCCAGCACGTCGAGGCCGTCGGTCGGGTCCGGCTGATTCAGGGCGATCGCGTCCTTGATCACCTGAATTTTGTTCGCCAGTCCTTTGTCGTCGAGGCCTGTCCCCCGACCAGTGGCGTCTTCTACTGAGTGGTGGCCGATGACAGCGAGAATCGCGGCGGACGGCGTCGTGTTGCCGATGCCGAGGTCGCCGGTGCCGAGAAGCTGGATGCCGTCCTTTTCGATGGCGTCGGAGGCGACGTCGATGCCCGCTTCGAGGGAGGCGACCGCCTGCGCCTTCGTCATGGCCGGCCCCTTGCGCATGTTCTGTGAGCCGTAGGCGACCTTTTTATCGACAAGGACGCCCTTTTCGATCAGCTCCGGAAAATCACCCTTGACGCCGCAGTCCACCAGGCGCACCTGAGCGCTGGCCGCCTTCGATAGCACGTTGATCGACGCGCCGCCGTAAGCGATGTTGCGCAGCATTTCCTGCGTGACTTCCTGAGGAAAGGCCGAGACACCTTCTTCCGCGACCCCTTCGTCGGCGCCGCAGGTGATGATCATTTTGCGGGTCACGTCGGGGTGAACGGTCCGCTGCATGCCCGCCAGGCGGACGCCTAAGCGGGACAGGCGGCCAAGAGACCAGGGCGGCACCGCGAGGGCTTCCACGCGGGCTTTCGCCTTTTCTTCCCAGGCTTTGTCAGCCGGTTCAATGCCGTTTAAAACAGTGTCAAGGGTGAGGTTTGCCATGTTGTACTCCTTAAAGGTTTAAAATCAGTCGCCGAAGAAATACTGGTAGGCGTAGTCCGCCGGGCAGAGACCTTCGCTGCAGGCTGCGCAGTGGTCGTGGGCCGGTTCGGTGCTCATTCGTTCTTTTACCAGGTCCGGGAAGAGGGCGTTGTCGATTTGCGCCTGTGGATCGTCGGCGACGCGGGCCTTCGCCATGTTCAGTGAGCGCTTGTAGCTCTTGCTGTCGCGGCGGAGCATGTTGACGCAGTCCGCAGCGAGACGGGCGGTGCGCACGCCAGTGACGACGTCTTCTTCGGTCGGCAGGCCGAGGTGTTCAGCCGGTGTCAAGTTGCAGAGGAAGTCCGCGCCGTACATGCCGGCGAAGGTGCCGCCGATGGCGCCGGTGATGTTGTCGTAGCCTGGGGCGACGTCGGTGGCGAGGAAGCCTAAAATGTAATACGGCACGCCGTGGCAGAGCTGTTTCTGCAGCTGCATTGTGGTCGCGATGTGGTTCAGCGGCACGTGGCCCGGCCCTTCGATCATGACCTGAACACCTGCTTCAATGGCGCGTTTGGCCAGATCTCCTGCGACCATCAGGCCGGCGACCTGCGGCGCGTCGAGGGAATCCCAGTTACAGCCCGGGCGGATGGCATCGCCGATGGAGAGCACGGTGTCCGTCGATTTGAGGATTTCCAGAATTTTATCGAATTCCGTGTACAGCGGGTTGTCCTTCTGGTTGTAGTGCATCCAGGCGGTCAAGAAGGAGCCGCCGCGGGAGACGACGTTGGTAAGGCGGCCGCTCTTTTTCAAGGTGTCGAGCACCCAGAAATTGTACGCGGAGTGGATGGCCATGAAGTCCATGCCGTCTTGGCATTGTTTTTCGATGGTGTCGAGCATTTCCTTAGCAGTCATGCCGACGATGGAGCCGTGTTTTTCGATGGAATCCGCAGCGGCCTGATAGATCGGCACGCAGCCGGCCGCGATGTTGGAAGAGGCGATGGACTGGGCGCGCATGCCGTCGATGTCGTCGCCGGTGGACAGATCCATGAAGGCGTCCGCGCCGGCTTCTTCGATTAATTGGAGCTTGCGTTTTTCCATCTCCTTGTCGTTGCGGTCAGAAGAGGTCCCCATCAAGGAGTTGACCTTGACGTCCAGACCGGCGCCGATGCCGCAGATGTTGCTGCGGTCGCGGTGGATGTTCTTCGGGATGACGATGTGGCTGACCGCGACTTGGTCGCGGATATATTCCGGGCTGACCCCTTCCTTTTTCGCCACAATTTCCATTTCTTCTGTAATATGACCCTTACGGGCTTCGAGCATTTGCGTAGTCATTATTTGATCACCTCTTCTGTTCTAGTCGGCGCTTCCTGGCCGTTCAATACCTTTTCGACGATGCGGGCGGCGCAGAATTTGCCGCACATCGTGCATTCGCTGGAGAAATCGTCGGAGCGTTCGCGCCACATTCTTTCCGCGGTTTCCGGATCGATGGCCAGTTTGAACTGTGCTGGGAAGTTCATCTTGACCCGGGCCTCGGACATTTCCTTATCCCATTCGACGGCGGAAGGCAGGCCCTTGGCGACGTCGGCGGCGTGGCCGGCGATGCGGGAGGCGATGACGCCCTGATACACGTCGTCTTTAGACGGCATGCCGATGTGTTCAGCCGGGGTGACGTAGCAGAGGAAGTCCGCGCCGTAGTACGCGGCGACTGCGCCGCCGATGGCTGAGGTGATGTGATCCATGCCGGCGCCGGTGTCGGTCGGGAGCATCCCGAAAATGAAATAAGGTGCGCCGTGGCAGAGTTTCTTTTCCAGCTGGACGGTGGTTTGAATTTCGTCGAGAGCGACGTGACCCGGTCCTTTGACCATGACCTGCACGCCGGCTTCTCTGGCGCGGCGAGCGAGGGTGCCGATTAAGACCAGTTCTTCAACCTGTGGCGCGTCGAGGGAATCGTCGACACAGCCTGGGCGCATGCCGTCGGCGAAGCTCAAAACCGTGTCGTATTTGTGACAGATGTCGATGACTCGGTCAAACTGGGTGTACATCGGGTTTTCCTTTTTATGGTAGAGCATCCAGCCGATCAAATGGCTGCCGCCGTAAGAAACGAGCGGATCGATGCGGTGTTCTTCTTTGGCGTGGCGGATGACTTCGAGCGTGGTGGCCGGGTGCATCGCGAGGAACGAGACGCCCTGAGCCGCCTGGTGTTCGATCATGTCGAAGATGTCGTCTTCGGTCATGTCCATGGCCGTGCCGTGTTCAGCGGCGGCCTTCGCCAGCGTTTCGTACATCGGCAGGGTGCCGACCGGGCGGTCAGCGGTAGACAGCACCTTTTCGCGCATTTCTTCAATGGGGCCGCGGACCGATAAGTCCATAATGGTGTCGGTGCCGGCTTTAACGGCGGCGGCAATCTTTTCCATTTCGCCGTCGATGGTGTCTTTTTCTTCGTACATGCCGACCGAGGCGGAAACCTTGGTCTTCAGGCCCTTGCCGACGGCAACGGGGCGGATGTTGTCCCGTGAACTGTCGAGGACGACGATATTGCCGTCGACGATGCCCTGACGGATGAATTCCGCGTCGACATCTTCTCGTTCTGCACAAATGCGCATCGCGTCTGTGATCTGGCCGGCGCGAGCCGCTTCGAGTATGGTCATCATAATTCTCCTTTTCTCTCAAAATGCTGATCTTCATTACGTTCGGCTTTTGGGCAATAAAAAAATCCACAGCCGAAATACAGGAATAAATCGGCCGCGGACTTTACCGTCATCCATCAGCGGGTGTATTTCGGGCAGGTCTCCTGACTTGCCGCGCGCTCGAAAGCGGGTCCCGCGCCTTCCCATCGTCGATATGTTGGCGACAGTGACATGTTGCGGTGTTCGCGGCTTACAGTGATGGGTTCGTTCAGGATTTGCACCTGATTCCCTATTCTCCCTTGGCATATCGTCAAGGGCACCTGAAATTGTCATTTATTAAACTGTTTTTATTATAAAACAATTACAAAGCAAAAGAAATATAAATTTTAGACAATAAAAGAACATTCATTGCTTGATTTTACAAAAAAACACAGCCCGGCGTGAGTGCCAGACTGTGTGTAGAAAGGAGAAAATCTCGATTATTTGGAGATGCTGTCTGTTTCAATGACGAAGTTGACCGAGCCGCCCATGCCGGAAGCGATGCCGGAGAAGTTGTTGTAATCGGCTGAGGCTTTCTTGATGGTGTTGAGCTTGTTGGCCAAATCCTTGAAGTTGTTGTTGTAGACGCTGGCGATCTTGTCGATGCCGACGGTCTTGAATTGATTCATGCCGTAATACAAGGTGTTGAGGCCGCTTGTCAGCGAAACCGTGCCGGCGTAGAGCTGGTTGGAACCGCTGGCGAGCTGTGACGCACCCGAGTTCAACGTGTTGTTGTTGGCCTTGAGGGTGTTGAGCCCGTCGCTGAGCTGTTTGGAACCCCTAGCAAGATTTTCGCTACCTTCTGTTAGCTTACCGCTATTAGCATTGAGTTGTTCTAAACCTTTATTGATTGTATTTGTAGCTATAGCGACTGAAACTAAGCTATTATGGAATTCTTGAGCTTTACCTGGAAGAATGTTTGCTCCATTTTCCAGTGCTTTCAGTTTTTGAGCAGATTCAGATTGTGGATTATCTGAAGACATATCTGCTTTGAGAGCCTGCAGTGTTTTGAGACCAGATTGAACTGTGGTTAAATTTGTGTTTAACGTATCAGATGAAGGCATACCATTTTTTGGATCCAGTATTTGATCTAAAGAATTAACAGCAACTTGTGCGCCCTGATCATTTGGATTCGCTTGCAGAATACCATTTTCTCCAGCTCTTAATTTTTCAAGATTTTCTTTCAAACTTTGAGTTTGCTTGATTGAAGATTCTACTGTCTGTAAATTTGAAATATTTTGATCAATCAATTGTGAATTGCTGTCTGCCAATGTCTTTACACCATCACTGAATGATTTGATATTGCTGGATAAAGCGATGGAATCTTTTAGAATTTCGCCGTATTTACTACTATCGTTTGGATTCTTTGGATCAGGGTTACCGAAAGCTTCAGCTAATGGCTTACTGCCTTTATTATAAAGTTGAGAAATAACGCTTGTCAGTTGTGGTACCTGATTACGGAGATCATTAATCCCGCTATTAAGGGTGACAGAGCCGTCTGCCGCAGAAGCTACGCCCGCGGTGTATTGGTTCAACCCGCTCTGCAGACTGCCGATGCCGGTGTTGAGGGACGCTGCGCCGGTCTGAAGCTGTGCGGAGCCATTTCGTGCGGCGAGGGAGCCGGCGACGAGCTTGCCGCTGGCGTTTTCGAGCTGATTAATCGCGTTGTCCAAATCCTTGAAGCTCTTGATATCCTTGAGCCCGGCGCGGTTGAGCACATCCGTCGAGATCGAGGTCAGGGTGTTGCCCATCTTGAAGTTCTTCACCGTCGCTTCAACCGTGAAGGATTCCGGAATCTTCACCTGGTCGACGTTTTCCAGCCCGAGATCCTGTTTCAGGCCAGGGAAGCCGACCCCGACGACGATATTGTTGTTGCCGTCGCTGAGGACTGCGCCGTTGGTTACCTTGATGTCCGTAAAGCGGGACGTCGGCAGGTCGAGCGCGGTCGCGCAGGTAAATGGGGTAGTAATGCCGTCGGTTTCGCTTTCGTTGTTGTAGGTGAAGGTGATCTTGACATCGCCGCTCTTACCGGCCAATTCCTTCGGGGCAATGCTTTCGCCGTTGAGTTCGTAGCTGATTTGTACATTGACCGGCAAAGGTTTGTCGGTTTCGCCGCGGTAGTAAATGTCCTTGCCCTTGGTTTTCCAAGTCAAGGTATTGCCGTTCTTCGTGTATTTTTCGTGTCCCTTGACGTTTTGAATATTCGAAAGATTGGACACGTCAGTTAACGCCGTTTCGTTGCCGGCGTTTTGCAGCCAGTCGGAGACGTAGGTGGCGGTGCGAGTGCCCGTCGCATCGGCTTTCACGTAAACCGTTTCGGCCTTGCTGATGGCGTCGCCCTTTTTAGAGGTCTGCGCCTTGGCGCCTGAAGCCAGTTCAGCCTTGGCTGTCAGCGTCTTATTCGAGGCGGTAGATGCGCTCGACGACTTTGCCCGCGCAGTCTGGGCGGAGGCGAAGGCAGTCAGAGCGATGGCAGCAGCCAGGACGATGGCGACGAGTACAACCTTGTGCTGTTTCATCATCGTTTTGATCGTGTGCATGATGGTAGTCCTTTCTGTTTAATTATTTAGATGAGCCAGGGATAAAAATCCGCGTGTCGTCGTCGGGGTCGTGGGGACCGCCGGACGAATCGTCTGGCTCTGGATCCGTTGGGGTTGGGTTGGTGACGTCCTGATCGAAGGGGTGCGACGGCAGGGTTTCGATTTCGGAGAACACCTGAGTTTCGTGGCCGTCATCTGCTTTGCGCATCCCGAGGCCGACCTTTTCCTTGTTGATGAAGCCTCTGGACGTTTTAATGATGACGCCGTCGAAAATCATCAAAAGCGAAGGTAGGATGAAGATAACCGAGAGCATCGAGATCAAGGCGCCACGGGCGAGCAGCGTACAGATCGACGAGATGATATCGATGTTCGAGTACAGGGCGACGCCGAAGGTGGCCGCGAAGAAGCTGGCCGCCGAGACGATGACCGACGGGATGGCGAAGGCCAGCGCCGTTTCGATGGCGTCGTGCTTGTTCTTGCCGCCGTAGCGTTCCGTTTTATAACGTGTCGTCATCAGGATCGCGTAGTCGACGGTGGCGCCGAGTTGAATCGTCGAGACACAGATCGAGGCGATGAAGAACAGGCTCGTGCCGGTGTAGAATGGAATCCCCAAGTTGATGAAGATCGCGAATTCGATAACCGCAACGAGGATGATCGGCAGCGTGATCGACTGCAGCACCAGAGCGATGATGACGAAGATCATCGCGATGGACACCGCGTTGACCACGTCGAAGTCGTGGTTGGCGATCGTGACCAGATCTTTTGTCATTGGCGCTTCGCCAATGACCATCGCGGATTTGTCGTAACGCTTCACGACCTTGTTGATCTGGGAGATTTGCCGGTTGACCGCCGGTGTCCCGGTCTGATATTTGTTGGTGATGATCATTAGTTGGTATTTTCCGCTCTGCAGCTGGTTTTTGATGCTGTCCGGGATCATTTCCTTCGGGACCATCGCACCAACGACGGAATCCATTGAGAGTACAGCCTTCACGCCTTTGACGTCTTTAATGCCATCGATCATGTCGTGCGCGTCCCGGGTTGAAAGATTCTTTTTTGCGAGAATCATATGAGTCGCACCGGTGTTGAATTCCTTGTCCATCTTTTCCCGTGCCATGGTATAGCCGAGGTTTTTCGGCAGCCGCGCCCCCATATCATAATAGGTCTGGAGATGGTTGTAGCCGTAGCTGGCCGGGAACCACAGCACGATGAAGATGATGATGAACACCGCACGGTGGTCGATGATTTTGTGTGCCAGCGTGTGCATATCTGGCAGGACGTTGCGGTGGCGTGTCTTTTCGATGAGCCTGCGAAAGATCAAAATCAGTGCCGGCAGCACCGTGACGCAGGAGATGACGCCGAGGATGACGCCCTTGGCCATGACGATGCCCAGGTCGAGACCGAGGCGGAAAGTCATGAAACACATCGCGATGAATCCAGCGACCGTGGTGATCGACGAGCCGGTCACCGACGTGATAGTCGCGGCTATAGCCTTGGCCATCGCGGCCTTTGGATCACTGGGGTTCAGTGAGATCTGCTCTTCATAGCTGTGCCAGAGGAAAATCGAATAGTCCATCGTGACGGCCAGCTGCAGCACTGCCGCCAGACATTGGGTGATAAACGAAATCTCGCCGAAGAAGATGTTGCTGCCGAGGTTCCAAATAATGGCGATGCCGATGTTCGCGAGGAAGATCAGCGGCACGATGTAGGAATCCATGAAGATCATCATTGTGATCAGTGAGAGCAGTACAGCAATGCCGACGTAGATCGGTTCTTCCTGTTCTGCCAGGTTCTTCAGGTCGGTGACCATGGCGGAGCTGCCGGAGATGTAGCATTGATTGCGCGCGACCCTGCGCATTTTGGTGATGGCGTTCATTGTTTCGTCCGACGAGGTCGAAGTATCGAAGAAGACGGCCATCATCGTCGCGTCGCCGCTGTTAAAGGCTTTGTAGATGTCGCTCGGGATCATTTCCTTCGGAATCGTCAAATCGGCGACATCGTCGTACCAGATTACAGATTTGACGTGGTCGATCTGTTTGAATTTCGCTTCGGTCTTCGCGATGTCTTGATCGCTCATGCCCTCAAAAATGACGAGGGAAAAGCCGCCGGTGCCGAATTTGTTTTCGAGAATGTTCTGTCCTTTGATTGTGTCGATCGAATCGGGCAGGTAGGTCAGTACGTCGTAGTTGATGCGCGTGCTGTTGTATCCGATGATCGATGGAATCAAAAGCAAAAGGGCAACAGCCAAGATCACAAAGCGGAGCTGGACCACTTTTTTGCCAAATGCTTCCATGAATGCTTTCCTTTCTATTGTCGAATTAATGAAAATGGAATAAGTGCGGGCCAACATTTGAAAGATAACCATACAAGTGTTGACTAATTTTTACAACCCTATTATACTGTTATTGCGAAAAAAATCAATAAACAAATATTAAGAAAATGTACATTATCTTTATATTACATTAATGGAGCAGATGAAATGGGTTCGCATTACGGCAAAAACAGAAGAATCAACAAAAATCAAGACAAGCTGGACCGCCGCGTCGTTAAGACCAAGGCGGCGATGCGCCAGGCGTTTACCGAGCTTTTGAACGAAAAGCCGATTCGGGAAATCCGCGTCAAGGAGCTTTCGGAGCGCATCCACATTAACCGCGGCACCTTTTATCAGTATTACCGCGATCTCTACGACATGCGCGATCATCTGGAAGAGGAGCTTTACGACGAATTCCGCCAGACCATCGACGCGCGCGAGGCCCCGAAAACGGCAGAGGACATCAAAATACGGCTGGTGGATATTTTCACGCTGCTCCGCCAGAACGCCGACCTGACGCTGGCGCTGCTCGGCCCTAACGGCGACCCGAAATTTGTGCAGAGCATTCAGGAAATGCTGCGGCTGCGCTGCATCAACGACTTGATCCGTTTTGACCCGCGGGTTGCTGACAACAACACGACGGAAAAGATTTTCGATTACGGCTACGCCTTTGTAGTATCAGGGTTTATGGGGATGCTGCGCAAGTGGCTGTCGGAGGACCCGGACAAGACCCCAGAGGAAATGGTCGAGGTGATCGGCAACGTGCTGATGCTCGGAATTCAAAATATCGCTGTGCCGTTCAGCGGCGACGCCGAGAAAAAGGGAGATGCGGCCGCTAAATCATAAGCGGCATTTTCAATAAAATATAAAATTGGCTTGACAATTTCAGCTAAAATCGTTATGCTTGTTTAAGTTGATCCCTTAGCTCAGCTGGAAGAGCGCTACCTTCACACGGTAGAGGTCGCTGGTTCAAGCCCAGTAGGGATCACCATTGAAAACAACGCCCGAAGCGAAATGCTTCGGGCTTTTTTCGTGAGTTGACATCGTCATTTTATAGCATCACTGAGCGAAGACAAGTATAGCGTTGATCAGTGGGTCGGGCAGGCAAGCAAAAGTCAACTCATTACTAATATTTCAAAAAAAGTTACTTTCTTATACTAATCAAGCATGCTATAATAATCCCGTTCAAACTTAAGAAAATTTAAGGAAGGAATGATCAAGATTATCTCAAAAAAGCAAAGTAAGAAGAAAAAGCGCTGGGTGACATCTTGTGTGCTGGCTGCTTTGCTCGCGTTAACCCCCTGTGCGTACGCGGCACCAGCAGTGGATAATAGCGGCCGTACAGCAACGCAGTCCGTTCAACAGCAAACGTCTCAGACACAGACAAAATCGGCGGAAAACCAGAACACTGCTGCACAAGGCGCATCTACCACACAAGCTGTGCAGTCCAATCAGACAAATCAAAGTGCAGCTAATCAGCAGAATCAAACGAAAAATGCAGACAATAAACCAGCAAAAAATCAAGATACAATTGTTGATACGACACAATATTATGAAATTCAATCTGCTGTGGGCAATCACAAAGTACTTGATATTTCGTCAGGTAGTGTCGCGAATGGCGCCAACCTGCAGATTTATTCCGCAAATAATAGCGAAGCACAGCGGTTTCGCTTTGTCAAAAACAGCGATGGTACCTATTCAATTTACACGGCGGTCGCTTGCCGGACATTGGATGTCGCGGGTGGCAGAACGAAAAATGGCACAAATGTGTGGCAGTATAATCCTAACCGCACAGCTGCTCAACGATGGAAGATTACAAAAAATAATGATGGAACGGTAACCTTGTCGCCGGCTGTTGCGAAAGCCAGTGCCCTGGATGTCGCAGGGGGCAGCAATCGAAATGGCGCTAACGTTCAGATTTACAAAAATAACGGCACGAAAGCGCAGAAATGGGTTTTAACCGCCAAAGGGCAAATCCCTAATTTCAGCGCATCCGAAGCGCTGCTCTGCCCGTCTTATACCGACAATACGGTAATGGACGTTTCAGGGGGCAGCAGTCGAAATGGCGCCAACATTCAAAGCTATCAATTCAACGAAACCGGCGCTCAGAAATTTAATATCAAGCAGAACAGCGATGGCAGTTATTCGATTATTAACAGCAAAAGTAGAAAGGCCATAGATGTTCGAAACGGCAGTAAAAAAAGTGGCGCCAATGTGTGGTTATATACGTCCAACGGCACAGACGCCCAGAAGTGGATTGTTTCGCAAAATGGCAGCAAAGTCAGTTTTAAAAACCGCGGATCGGGATTAATGCTTGACGTATCGGGAGGCAGCAGTGCCAGCGGTGCCAACATCCAAGTTTACCGCAAAAATGGATCGGCTGCCCAGTCTTGGCGCATCGCAGCCAAAGACCGCGAAGTGACAAATGGCGATGATTTAGGCGGCAGCTTCACGGCGATGGTTAAAAACGTCAATGGGAAAGTGCTGGCAGTGTCGAACGGCAATGTTGCGATGTGGGTGCCGAATTACACGAAGACACGCGCTTGGACCTTTGTGCGCAATGTCGATCACTCTTACACCTTAAGCCCGTTGTCCAATCCAAATTGCGCGCTGGATATTGCCAATGGGGCTGATGCAGACGGCACTAATGTTCAGATTTACAAGAAAAACCGCTCGGCCGCGCAGAAATTTGTAATCAAAAAACAGGAAGACGGGACGTACACCCTGATGCCAGAAAATTCATCGACGCGGGTTCTCGACGTTTACGGAAATTCTTCAGAAGAAAACACTAACCTCGATTTGTACACGGCCAACGGGACAAAGGCTCAGCTTTTCAAAATCGAAAAGGTCGATGGGAGCAAGTTCAAGTGGACTGAACGTAAGCTTGTTGTCGATATTGCTGAAAGTCAGCTCGGTACGCACGAAGGGGCCAACAATTACACGAAATACGGGGTTTGGTACGCAAAACGAGTCAATGACAAATCCTTTGAACACGGGCCGTGGTGTGCGATGTTTGTATCCTGGTGCGGTGCCCAGGCAGGCGTGCCTTCCAGCGTTTATTATTATCACGCCTACACCCCCACCGGTGTGCAGTGGTATCAGAATCACAACGCTTGGCAGTGGAAGAATCAATACATACCAAGAGCAGGGGATTTGGTTTATTACGATTGGGATCCGGAAGGTGTGTCTGGACACGGTGTGGTCGATCACGTCGGCTTGGTCGTCAATTATCGTAAGGGAATGATCACCACTGTAGAAGGAAATTACAAAGATCAAGTGAAGAGCCGCTACATTAATGCAAGAGCCAGCTCGATCTTTGGGTACGGTGTTCCTAAATATTAAAAAATAAAATTAAAGATAGATTTTCCGGCTAGATGCTTTGCGTTCAGCCGGATTTTTTATGTTTGATAGTGAAAATTTGAATTCAGTAAAAGCATCAGAAAATAAGTAACCCCCACTGCATCAGCAGCGGGGGCTTTGTATTTAAGACAACAGGGTTGGGACAACCTTCGGGTTGAACCCGGTCTGGGTTAGCTTGTTCAAGATTTCGTGCTTGTGGTCGGAGCCGAAGGCTTCCATCGTGATCTTGAGCTCGACGGCGGCCTGACGGTTGATCGACACGAACTGATTGTGTTCGAGGCGGATGACGTTGCCGCCGGTTTCGGCGATGACGGAGGAGACGCGGGTCAGTTCGCCCGGGCGGTCCGGCAGCAAGACGGAGACAGTGAAGATGCGGTCGCGCAGAATCAGCCCCTGGCGGACGACCGACGACATGGTGATGACGTCCATGTTGCCGCCTGAGAGCACGCAGGCGACCCGCTTGCCCTTGAGGTCCAGATGGCTGAGAGCTGCGACAGACAACAGCCCTGAGTTTTCGACGACCATTTTGTGATTTTCAACCATATCGAGGAAGGCTTCGACGAGTTCCGCGTCGGGGACAGTGATGACATCGTCGAGGTATTTTTCCAGATACGGGAAAATGACCTTGCCCGGCGTCTGGACCGCGGTCCCGTCGGCGATGGTGTTGATGTGTTCGACTGTCGTGACCTTGTGATTTTTAAAGGACGCAGTCAGGCAGGCAGCCCCTTCCGGTTCGGCGCCGATGACCTTGACCTTCGGGTTCAACAGCTTCGTCAGCGTCGAGACGCCAGTGGCCAGTCCGCCGCCGCCCACAGGTACGAGGATCAGGTCGACGAGAGGCAGATCTTTGATGATTTCCATCGCGATGGTGCCCTGTCCGGTGGCGACTGTCGGATCGTCGAAGGGGTGGATAAAAGTGTAGCCCTTTTCGTCGGCAAGCTTGAGCGCGTGGTCGCAGGCTTCGTCGTAGACGTCGCCGTGGAGCACGACTTCAGCGCCGAGGGCCTTCGTGCGGTTGACCTTGATCAGCGGGGTTGTCGTCGGCATCACGATGACGGCCTTGACGCCGTATTTCTTCGCCGCGTAAGCGACGCCCTGAGCGTGGTTGCCGGCAGACGCAGTGATCAGGCCCTTTTCGCGGTCCTTCGGCGCCATGGTCGAGACCTTGTAATAGGCGCCGCGCACCTTGTAAGCGCCGGTGCGCTGCATGTTTTCAGGCTTTAAGTAAACCTTGGCGTGATTCGCCTGGCTGTAATAATCAGAATAAACGAGCTCCGTGGGCAGGGTGACGTCCTTGACGCGTTCGCTCGCTTCTTCGAAAGCTTCTATGGTAAGGGGTTTGGTCATGTTCAATGCCTCCAATTGGATAGTGATTAAAGATTTAGTGCTATCTTATCATAAAATGAAAGCTGTGCTGAAAAAATGATGGGGAAAATGAAAAAATTGGGCCGCTGCCCTCAAATTTGCCAAGAACGGGGATTCATGATAAAATAAAACCAACATTTTAATAAGAACAGCTTACACAAATCTCGAGGTGATCCCGAGATTTTTTACCATTTATACCGAAATAATTTCAGGAGAACATTTTGAAACACCACAATATTTTTCGCTGGGGCGCCTGCCTGATGGCCGCCGTCCTGGTGTTTGCCATTTCGGCGCTGCCTGTCCACGCCGATACGGATTTGGTCGCCCTGACCGAATCCATCACCAAGCTCAACGACGAAATCGGCGCCCTCGGGACGCAGCTGAACGCCACCAATCAGGAGCTGGCCGACAAGACCGCCGATTATCTTCAGGCGAAGTCGCAGCTGAAAGCCAAAAAAGAAGCCATGGGCCAGCGGATGCGCGCGATGTACATGATGGGCAACGACGGCTACATGCAGTTTCTGTTCGGGAGTGACAACATCGGCGAGACCTTTTCCCATTTGGACAACATGCGCAGCGTGGTCCGCGCTGATACGGACATGCTGACTAGCTACGTCGAGACCGCGGCGCGCGCGAAGGCCGATCAGAAAGCGGTTCAGAAGAAACAGCGGGAACTGACGGCCCAGCAGAACGAGCTGAATAAAAAACTCGAAGAAGAACAGAAGAAGCTGCAGGAATACGCGGCCAACAACAAAACTGAAAATCCGGGGGATCAGCTGGATTTCATCTGCGCGGTCGTCGCGGCGGAATGCAATTCCAGCTATGAGGGTTCTCTCGCGGTCATCTCCTGTGTGATGAATCGTGTGGATTCCGGCAAATGGGGCGGGACCGACGCGGTGTCGGTGCTGACCGCGCCGGGCCAATTCGCCGCTTACCTCGACGGGCCGTACAAGCGCTACCTCGGCGGCAAGTACCCGGATTACGTCAAGAAAGCCGTCATCGACTGCATGGTCGGCGGCGTGCGCAGCCACCCCTATCAGTCCTTCCGCTCCGGCAGCTCCTACGGCGTCTGGAACTGCGGCGGCAACTCTTATCGATAAACGCATACGGATCCACACCTTAAGGCCGGCTCATCGTCCGGCTTTAAGGTGTTTTTTAGATAAATTTGAGATGCACCGCGTAACCTGTTATACTTATTACAAATACGTGAAGTGTAGAAATTTTGAAGAATAACGAGGTGAATCATTATTTTATCCCGAAAAACGAGAAGGATGACGGCACGGATTGCGGCCTTTGCGCTGATGCTGACCTTGAGCTTTGCGAGCCTTGCGCCGGCGGCGACCGTTCACGCGGCCAGCGCGTCCGAGCTGACGGCGTCGATCAATGCACTCAATAAACAGTTGACGGCGGCGGGCGATCAGATGAACAAGCTCAACAGCCAGATCAATCAAATTAATCAGCAGATTGCCGACAATACGCAGAAGCTCGAACAGACCAAGGCCGATTTGGCGACTGCGAAGAAAAACATGGGCCAGCGGGCGCGGGTCATGTACATGTTCGGCAACGACGGCATTATGAGCGCGCTGTTCACGTCGAGCAGCCTGACAGAAACTCTGTCTCGAATAGAAAGCGTGCGCACGATCAACAGCGCCGATCAGAAAACAGTGGAAGACGTCGAAAAACTGCAGACCCAAGTCGAACAGACTCAGCAGAACCTGCAGAACCAGCAGAAAGAGCTGAAGCAGCAGAAAGAACAGGTTCAGGCACAGCAGGCGACGTACAACAAAAAGCTCGAAGAAGAACAGAAGCAGCTGCAGCAGTACGCGGCCCAAACCTCGTCGTCGACGGCGGCGTCCACTACCAATGGCAGCACGGCAGATCCTGGGGATCAGTTGGACTTCATCTGTGCGGTCGTCGCGGCAGAATGCAACGCGAGCTACGACGGTGCGCTGGCTGTGATCTCCTGCGTGATGAATCGGGTCGATTCCGGCAAATGGGGCGGCCACGACGCCGTGTCGGTGCTGAAGGCGCCGGGCCAGTTCGCCGCTTATCTCGACGGGCCGTACAAGCGCTATCTCGGCGGCAAATATCCGGGTTACGTCAAGCAGGCCGTCATTGACTGTATGCAGAATGGCAAGCGCAATCATCCGTATCAGTCCTTCCGTTCCGGCAGCTCCTACGGCGTCTGGAACTGCGGCGGTAATTCTTATCGATAAAATTTGATAGCAAGTCATTATATTAAAGGCGATCTGCCAATTGGCAGGCCGCCTTTTTGTTTGACAGAACAAACAAAACGTGCTAATCTAGAGTTAGACATTTTAAACAAAAAAGGAGGCTCACCATGAAACGTATGATTCGAAGAAAAACAAAAGAAGCTTATTTTCAATTGATTGTGACCGGCTGCGTTTTGAGCGCCTTCGCGGGATTGGCCCATTTCATTTGACAGTTCGCCGCTTTTGTTAAGCCTTTTATTTTGTGTTATACTATCATGTACATTAAAATACAGAATGAAAGGTTCAACATGAAAAATATAGCAATCTTAGTTTATTCGACGCATCACGGCAACACGCGCAAGCTTGTGGATGCGATCGCGATGGGACAGGACGACATCGACGTCTTTGACATCACGAAGGAAAAGCCTGAGGATTTGTCGCAGTACGCCGTCGTCGGCATTGCGTCCGGCATTTACGCCGGGCATTTCGGAAAGCCGCTGGTCAACTACGTCAAGACCCATTTGTGCGAAGGCCAGCGCGTCTTCGTGCTCTACACCTACGGCATGCCGCGCGCGGGCTACACCAACGAAATCAAGAGCATTGTCGAAGAATCCCGCTGCATTTACACTGGGGAATACGGCTGCAAGGGGCACAATACCTTCGGTCCCTTCAAGCTCTTCGGCGGAACGGGCAAGGGCCATCCGGACGCGGCCGAAATTCAAGGCGCGATCGACTTCTTCGTCGGGCTGAAATTCAAGCGCATGAAGGTCAAATAAAAAATTCAAAAGCAGCAGCAAAAGATCTGAGACACCTCAGGTCTTTTTTTCGTGTTCATTTGTGATATAATGGTGCAAAATTTACGATTATCTTTGGAGAGATCTATGTACCGATTAACATCCCAACTCATCATTTACCGCAATATCGATCAGGACAGCATTTTGATGCAGCTGTCCGACATCTTCCGCCGCTGGGAACACGACGAATCGTCGCCTGAGGAGCTGACGGCTGACATTCTGACACAGATTCACCGTCTTCTGGATTTGGCGACGAAGTACGGCTTTAACGACAACCTGTGGCACAATTACCTCGCTTATCTGCTGGCGACGACAGAAACGCCCTTCACCCTCGTGTCCGAAAAGGTCGGCATGCTCGACGGCTCGGTCAATCAGTTCGCTCAGAATGACTTCGCCATTTTCAAGCAGCTGTTCGATTTCGATTTCTCGAAAATCGAAGCCGATTTGAATTTGACCTGCTTCACGACGATCACCCATTATCAGGCGGTGGTCAAACAGGAACGGCTCTACAACCAGAGCGTCAGCGAAAAGGTACAGGCCCTTTCCCACCAGATTGAAGCGGCGGATCAGCTCGATGGCATCACCCAGACGGTTGCCGAATTTTACCGTGCCTACGGCGTCGGCAAGCTCGGGCTCAACAAGGCCTTCCGCGTCAACGACGACGATGAAGGCGAGCTGCTGATCCCGATCACCAACACGAGCGACGTGGTGCTGGACGATTTGGTCGGCTACGAAATCCAGAAGCAGGAGCTGGTCGAAAACACCGAAGCCTTTGTCGCTGGGCGCCCTGCCAACAACGTGCTGCTTTACGGCGACGCCGGCACCGGCAAATCCACGAGCATCAAGGCCATTTTGAACCAGTATTACGACGCAGGCCTGCGGATGATCGAAATTTACAAGCACCAGTTCAAGAAGCTGTCCCAGATCATCGCGGCGGTGAAAAACCGCAATTACCGCTTTATCATCTACATGGACGATTTGTCCTTCGAAGAGTTCGAAACGGAATACAAGTATTTAAAAGCCGTCATCGAAGGGGGGCTGGAGCCGCGTCCAGACAACGTGCTGATTTACGCGACCTCCAACCGCAGACATCTGATCCGCGAAACCTGGTCCGACCGGGCCGATCAGGACAGCGAGGACATTCACCGCAACGACACGGTGCAGGAAAAGCTGTCGCTGGCTAACCGCTTTGGCGTGCGCATCGGTTATTTCAGACCGTCTCAGAAGGAATATCAGACCATCGTCGAGGAATTGGCGAAGCGCTGCCCAGGCATTACCTTGGATCGCGACGAGCTGTTAAACCAGGCGCGGGTTTGGGAAATGCAGCACGGTGGGTTCTCCGGCAGAACGGCCCAGCAGTTCATCGACCATTTGGCTGGAACCCTTGTGACAAACGAATAATGCGCATAAAAATAAGACAGGTGAGCGGAAAAGCTCATCTGTCTTTTTGCGTGGCGAAAAATTTATCTCGCCTGATTGTGCATGTTGTTGACGTTGTTCTTCAAGGAGCCTGCCTTGTTGGCCGAGACGATCAAATTGTCGTTGATGTCGAGGAAGTCGGTGTGGCCCATATCTTCGATCTGGGTGCCGATTTCCACCGCTTCGTATTTAGTCGTCAGGACTTCACGCGGCGTTTCCAGCTCTTCCTTCGTGAACGGGAAGTGATCGTCCGGGTCCTTTAAGAAGGTGAGCAGATCCCAAAGGCCGGTGCCCTGGTAGGACGAGACCGGGAAAATCGGATTGGCGCCGGCGAGGCGCAGCCAATATTGGGCGCGGTCGATGTCTGCGTTCGGTTTGTCGATCTGGGTGATGATCCCGATGACTGGACGGGAGCTGACGCCCGCGCAGCTTGGCGGGTACAGGGAGTAGGGCTCGTCTGCCGCCATCAGCAGGGCGACGTAATCCGCTTCGTAGGCGTACAGCGCCAGGGCACGGGCCAAATCGGTGCACTGGGCGTATTCGCCGGGGGTGTCAATGATAATGTCGAAATAATTGACCGCCTGGGTCTTTTCGTATTGCAGTTTTTTTCCTTTAAGGGCCTGCTTCAATGTGGTTTTGCCACATTCCGAACGGCCCATCATAACCATTTTACGCATAGAATGCCTCCATTGTTAAAAACAGTTTATCACATCGGCGCCCAATCATCCTGTAAAGAATTGTTCAACAACCGAAAAAAGTAGTATAATAGAGCCGCTCGATTCACGCAATCATTTATTTATTCATTATCATACAAATTCTAGATCAAAAGGAGAGCACATGCAGAACAAAATACAAGCCGTGATTTTTGACATGGACGGCACGATTTTAAATACGCTGGACGATTTGACCGGTTCCTTGAATTACGCGCTGGCACAGACGGGCCACCGCCACGATTTCGTCGCGGCGGAGGTAAAGCATTTCTTTGGCAGCGGCGTCCGCGTCGCGATCAGCCGGGCTCTGGCGGAAGAAGGCCGCCCCGACGTGCCGGAGGACGACCCCGAAGTCGAACGCATCCGCAAGGTATTTGCGCCCCACTACGCTGAACACTGCAACGACCACACCGGCCCCTACGCTGGCATCCCCGAATGCATTGCCGCATTGAGAGACCGGGGCATTTTGACCGCGGTCGTGTCCAACAAGCCGGATTTCGCGGTGCAGACCTTGGCTAGGGAAATCTTCCCGGGCTGTTTCGATTTGGCCGTCGGAGAACAGACCGGTGTGCGCAGAAAGCCCGCTCCAGACATGACGGTGAAGGCCATGAAGGATTTAAACGTCGCGAAAGCCAACGCGGTTTACGTCGGTGACTCTGAAGTTGATTTGGCGACGGCGCGCAATTCAGAACTGCCCTGCATCGCCGTGAGCTGGGGGTTCCGTTCCGTCGAATTTTTAAAGGCGCAGGGGGCGTCGGTCATCGTGGACCGCGCGGAAGAAATCGTCGATTGGGTCGATGCGCAGAACGCGTGACGGCGCGCTTCAATCAAACGTACGAAAAATAAGCCTTTACAAACGCCGGGCTTTTTGCTAAAATAACGTTGTTAATCCGAAAGCGGGTATAGCTCAGTGGTAGAGCCCTGGCTTCCCAAGCCAGTCGCGAGAGTTCGATTCTCTTTACCCGCTCCAATTTGGAACAATGGAGTCCGTAGACCAGTCTATCGGGCTCTTTTTTTCACACAATAAAGTAAACGGACAGCATGAAAGAAATAAAAAAAGAAGAGGAGGAATCGACGAAATGGCTAGACTGAGAACGCCGACACAGAGCTGCGCCCAGCAGGTCGTTGAGCATTTGTACAGCAATTTAGAGCAGCGGATCATTGCGAGTCCGCCGGGGCTCTGCCCGGTCGATATTTCGGCGGCTTTTTTGAGAATGTGCCACGCGCAGACCTGCGGCAAATGTGTGCCCTGTCGGATCGGTATCGGCCAGATGGTGCACATCATGGACGACATTCTCGACGGCAAAGGCACCCTCGAAAGCATTGCGGTGCTGGAACAGACCGCCCGGGTGGTTTACGAGACGGCGGACTGCGCCATCGGCTACGAGGCGGCGCACATGATCCTTCGCTGTCTGGACAGCTTCCGGGACGATTTCGAAGGCCATGTCAAATGGGACCGCTGTATCGAACAGCTGGATCAGCCGGTGCCCTGCGTGGCCCTCTGTCCGGCGGGCGTCGACATTCCGGGCTACATCGCGCTGGTGCACGCGGGCCGCTACGCGGACGCCGTGCGCCTGGTGCGCAAGGATAACCCGTTCTGCTCGACCTGCGGCATTGTCTGCGAACACCCCTGCGAAGCGCGGTGCCGCCGCAACATGATCGACCAATCCATCAACATCCGCGGCCTCAAGCGCTTTGCCGACGAACAGGCCGGCGTCGTGCCGGCGCCGGCAGTTCAGCCCGACACCGGCAAGTGGGTGGCCATTGTCGGCGGCGGCCCCAGCGGAATGACCGCGGCTTACTTCCTAAGGCTCATGGGCCACAGCGTGACCGTCTACGAAAAGCGCAGCAAATTGGGCGGGATGCTCCGTTTCGGGATTCCCCGGTTCCGGCTGTCTGAAGAAGCATTGGAGAAGGATCTTGAGATGATCCTGTCCACCGGCATCGACGTGAAGCTCTCCACCGGCATCGGCGACGGTGAAGGGGACGTGAGCATTGAGACCCTTCAGCGTGATTACGACGCGGTGTACATCGCGATCGGTGCCCACGAAGATCGGAAAATCGGTATCGACGGCGAGGACGGCCCGGGCGTCGTTTCGGCAGTCAAGCTGCTTCGGGATATCGGTGAAGGGCATCCCCACGATTTAACCGGCCGCAAGGTGGTCGTCGTGGGCGGCGGCAACGTCGCGATGGACGTCAGCCGGACGGCGATCCGCCTCGGCGCGTCGGAAGTCAGCGTCGTTTACCGCAGGCGCAAGGCAGACATGACCGCCTTGTCCGAAGAAATCGAAGGCGCCGAAGCTGAAGGGATCCAGATCCTCGAGCTGCACGCACCGAAGGCCGTCCTCAGAGACAAAGACGGCCAGGTCACAGCCTTTCTCGCCGAACCGAAGATCATCGGGAAAATCGACAGCGGCGGCCGCCCCAGGCCGGAAGCGGCGGACGGCGCCGACGTGGCCATTCCCTGCGACATGGTCATTGTCGCCATCGGCCAGCAGATCGATTCGAAGCATTTTGAAAACAACGGCATTCCCGTTCACTGGGGGTCGGTGGTGACCGGCGACAGCGGCAAAGTCAAGGATGTGCCCGGCGTGTTTGCAGGCGGCGACTGCGTTACCGGGCCTGCGACCGTGATCAAGGCGGTGGGCGCCGGCAAGGTCGCGGCGGCCAATATCGACAATTATTTGGGTTACAATCACGCCATTTCCGTCGACGTCGACATTCCAGAGCCGGCTCTGATCGATCATCCGGCCTGCGGCCGCGTCAATCTGCGGTTTAGAAATGCTAACAGCCGGCGCCTGGATTTTGACCCGGTGGAAATGGGCATGACGTGCCAGGAGGCCGATCAGGAATCGGCGCGGTGTCTGCGCTGTGATCACTTCGGCATCAGTACCCTGCGGGGAGGGAGGAACGCACAATGGTAATTCGCGTCACAATCAACGGATTCGTCTATCAGATTCCCTCGGACATCAGCATCATGGAAGCCTGCGAAAAGACAGGCTGGCCGCTCCCGCATCTTTGCTTTTTAAAGGATATTAACGAAATTGGCGCATGCCGGGTCTGTGTTGTAGAGGTCGAAGGGGAAGAGCGGCTGATCACAGCCTGCAACAACAAGGTCTATCCGGGGATGGTCATTTACACGAATTCCCCCCGGGTACAGGAGGCCCGACGCATTAATCTTCAGTTGATTCTATCTCAACACGACAGTCACTGCACGACGTGCTCGAGAAACGGAAATTGTGCGCTTCAGCAGGCGTGTTTTGATTTGGGCATCGAGGAAAGCCTGTACCGGAAGGAAGTGCCGGAAAATCGGTGGCCTCAGGATTTCCCGCTGATTCGGGAAGAATCCAAGTGCATAAAATGTCTGCGCTGTGTGCAGATTTGCGATAAGATCCAGAGCCTTGGCGTCTGGGATCTGGTGCGCTCCGGCGGGCGCACGACCGTCAGCGTATCCGGCGGGCGCCACATTGAAAACGCGGACTGCACCGTCTGCGGCCAATGCGTGACCCACTGCCCGACCGGCGCCCTTCACGGCAGACAAGACCGCAAACGGGTCTACCCTTGGGAAAAGGCCATCAACAATCCAGAAACCATCACCGTCGTGCAGGTGGCGCCGGCTGTGCGGGCCGCCTGGGGAGAAGGCCTCAACCTTTCGCGGGAACGGGCCACACCGGGCCGGCTCGCGGCTGCGCTGCGCCGCTGCGGCTTTAACTTCGTCTTCGATACCAACTTCGGCGCAGACCTGACCGTCATGGAAGAAGCCTCCGAGTTTTTGAAGCGGATGACCGACGGGAAAAAGCACCGCTACCCGATGTTCACATCCTGCTGTCCGGGGTGGGTGCGGTTTATGAAATCCCAGTATCCGGACATGGTCGACGAGTTGTCGACCTCCAAATCCCCTCAGGGTATGCAGGCCACGATGACCAAGACCTATTTCGCAGAAAAAATAGGGGTGCCGGCTGACAAGATCTTTTCCATTTCGATTATGCCCTGCTTGGCGAAAAAAGCGGAAATCGAGATTCCGAGTCTCAACGACGCCGGCGCTGGCAAGGATTTGGACGTCTCGCTGACAACCCGGGAAATGATCGCGATGATCCGCGCCCAGAATCTGGATGTCGACAACCTGCCGGAAGAGCCTTTCGATTCGCCTTTGGGCGTCAGCACCGGCGCGGGCGTCATCTTCGGGACCACCGGCGGGGTCATGGAAGCGGCGCTGCGCACAGGCTATTATCTGGCGGCGGGGGAAAACCCGAACCCGGACGCTTTCAAGACGGTGCTGGGCACCGGGACACACCCCTGGAGCGAAGCGGCCTACGATTTCGCCGGCATTCCGGTGCGCACCGCAGTGGTCAGCGGATTGGCCAATACCCGGAAGTTGATTCGGGCGCTTAGGCGGGGCGAGGTCCATTACGATTTTGTCGAGGTGATGGCCTGTCCAGGCGGCTGTGTGGGCGGCGGCGGTCAGCCGATTCATGACGGCGAAGAGCTGGCGGCGCTGCGCGGGCGGCGCCTCCACAATTTAGACCGGATGGCCAACATCCGTTTCTCCCACGAAAATCCGGAGATTCAACGGCTGTACCGCGACTTTTTGGGCGAGCCCCTTTCAGAAAAAGCGGAGCGCTACCTCCACACCGACCACCATCAGTGGCAGATGCCGCTGAGTCCCCATTTGGACGAGGACGTGGAGGTCGAGCCGGAAGCGTAAACAAAAAAAGGAGGTCTAACCTTGGGTTGGACCTCCTTTTTGATGCGGCAAATGATTTGATATGATTTTATAATCATGACAAATTTAAGATAAATTACGTTTTTAGACCGATAGATTTTTCAAAATGGCCTCGGCGATAGTGCCCTTGGAGACGCTGTGGTTCATGGCCTGCTTTTCGATAAAATGGTGGGCGTCCATTTCGTTCATGTTTTTCTGATCGATGAGCAGCCATTTCGCCTTGTTGACCAGCCGGATTTCCTTCATTTTATCTTCGAGGGAAACGGATTTTTTCTCCAGTCGGCGGAGCCGCTCCCGGTAGACGGCCATCCATCTGAGCCCGAGGCGCACGTTTTCGCCGGTGGCTGGCTTGGGCAGCGTGAGGACGCCGTATTCTGCCACTTGGTTGTGAATGTCGTCCATATGGTCGCGGCCCACAAAGAGCAGCGGCACGACGGCGCGGTTCTGCGAGAGGTGAATGGCCAGCTCTGAGCCGAATTCGTCGGGAAGGGGCGTATTGATTATGACAAAGTCGTAGGGCTGGTCGTTGAGCGCTCGGCGCCCGGCAGCGGCGTTGGTGACGATGGTTACCGGGCTGTAGCGCCGTTCGGGCAGCAGGGCCTGAAGGGCAGTGTTAAAGCGCTCCGCTGAGGAAATCAGCAGCACGCGGTAGACGCGTTGATTGTTCAGAGATGCTTGCGTGATGCGCATAGACCGCCTCCTAACGATGACAGAATTTGGTGATTAATGAAGAGGGCAGGTGAGCTTGAATGAATGATGAATGGCGGGCGATGCCAGTCGCTTCTGAGCGGGAAGCCGGCAGGGTCTGCAGCTGATCGAGAATTTCGGGTTCAGCGGTGAACAGGTTCGCGTCGACCGGGTCGGGCAGCTTCAGACCGCGGACGACGCCGTCGATGCCAGCGTAGATTAACAGTGTCAGCGCCAGGTAAGGGTTGGCGCCGTTGTCCGGCGAGCGCAGCTCGACGCGGCGGTAGCGTTCGTTGGTTGTGGCCGGGACGCGGATCAGCTGAGAGCGGTTCTGATAATCCCAGGAAATGTATTTCGGCGCTTTCCGGTGGCCCAGTCTGTGATAAGAGGCTTCGGTCGGATTCAGAAAGGCGGTCATATCGAGGATGTGATCGAGAATGCCAGCGGTCATGCTTTCGAGGCAGTCCCGTCCGTCAGCGGCGCGCACCGAAATGTTGATGTGCTGGCTCGAGCCGTCCTCGTTACTCAGCGGCTTCGGCCCAAAATCGGCGTAGAGGCCGTTCTGTACGGCGACGGCCTGGACGGCGGTAGTGAAAGCGATGGCGTTGTCCGCGGCGGTCAGGGCGTCCGCAAAATTAAAGTCGACTTCGTTCTGGCCAGGGCCGCCTTCGTGGTGAGAACCGGTCGGGCTGATACCCATTTCTTCGAGGGTCAGGCAGATTTCCCGGCGGATGTTGACGCCGCGGTCCAAGGGCGCGATGTCCATGTAGGTCGCGTGGTCGATCGGCGTTTGTGTCGGATCGCCGTTTTCGTCGAGGCGGAACAGGTAGAATTCTTTTTCGGTGCCGAAGTAAAATTCCAGCCCGGCGGCCCGAGCGTCTTCGACGGCTTTAATCAGCAGGCTGCGGGTATCGTGTTCGAAAACCGTCCCGTCGGGATTTCGAATCTGGCAGAACATCCGCACGACGCGGCCGTGTTCGGGGCGCCAGGGAAAGAGCATCAGCGTAGACGGGTCGGGGACAAGGAAGAGATCAGAGTGGACGTCCCGGTCAAAGCCTTCGATGGCGGAAGCGTCGATCGCGATGCCGTCTTGAAAGGCGTGCTCGAGCTGGGAGGGCATCAGCGAGATATTCTTTTGACGGCCGAAGATGTCGGTGTAGGCGAGGCGGATGAACTTGACGTCATCTTCTTCGACAAATTGACGAACCTCTTCAGCTGAATATCGATCGTAGATCATAAATGTGATTTCCTTTCATTATTTTTAGATAATAAAAGTATTTTACAATAAAAAATGTAAAATAAAAATCAAAAAAGTGAATTCCTACAAATGAAAGCGTTATTTATCGGTGCGGCGGGGCAACCCTTAAAAAAGGATTGACAAAAAGGAAGGTCGTGAAGTAAGATAAAGCCGTCAAAAGCAATGGCGTTTTTGGATGTTTTTTCCCTGCGCATTGCTTTTTTCTGTCTATCAGGTTATGATGGAATAAACCAATCGTTTTCTATAATATTTACAGAATTTACAAGAGCATTGTGAGGTAAGGATGTCTATACACGAAGCGTGTGGTGTTTTTGGCGCGATCAGTCCGCAACGCAAAGATTTAGCGCGGCTGACCTATTACGGGCTTTACGCCCTGCAGCATCGGGGGCAGGAAAGCTGCGGCATTGTCGTCGACGACGACGGCCTGTTCTATTCCCACAAGGACCTCGGTCTGGTCGGCGACGTTTTTTCTAAAGAAGATCTCGACCGCATGCCGGCGAGTACGATGGCGGTGGGCCATGTCCGTTACTCGACAACCGGGGAAAAGGTTCGGGCCAACTGCCAGCCCATCGAGGTCAACCACCAAAAGGGGAAACTTGCGCTGGCGCACAACGGCAATTTGACCAACGACGATAAACTGCGGGATAAGCTCGAACTGAACGGCGCGATTTTCCACACCACCAGTGACACGGAAACCATTGCTTATATCATTACCGGTGAAAGACTTAAAACCGGATCGATTGAAGATGCCGTCAGCCAGGCGATGGACGTCATAGAAGGCGCCTATTCCATGGTGGTGATGTCGGCAGCCAAAATCATGGCGATCCGGGATCCCTACGGTTTTAGACCGCTCTGTTACGGCAAAACGGCGGATGGTACCTACGTCATCGCCTCTGAAAGCTGCGCACTTCAGGCGGTGGGCGCTGAATTTATCCGCGACATTCTGCCCGGAGAAATTCTCGTGTTCAGCACCGACGGGTCGATCACATCCCGCCGGGAACACTGTGGGACCAAACCGCGTCAGAGCTGTATTTTCGAACAGATTTATTTTGCCAGACCGGATTCGATCATCGACGGCATTCCGATTCACCAGGCGCGGGTCAACGCCGGACGGGCACTCGCAAAAGCGCACCCGGTAGAAGCGGACGCGGTCATCGGTGTGCCGGATTCTGGCCTGAACGCGGCCATCGGCTACGCCCAGGAATCGGGCATCCCCTACAGCATCGGCATGATCAAGAACAAATACATCGCCCGTACGTTCATTTCGCCGAGTCAGCGCGAACGGGACAATCAGGTTCACATCAAGCTGAACCCGATCTCGTCGATTGTCAAGGGCAAGCGCGTGGTGCTGGTCGACGATTCCATCGTCCGCGGCACGACGTCCAGACGGCTGGTGACGATGATGCGGGACGCCGGCGCGACTGAAGTCCACATGCGTGTATCCGCGCCGCCGTTTCTGCACCCGTGCTACTACGGTGTGGACATCGACAGCGAAGACAATTTGATCGCGGCCCACCACAGCGTCGACGAAATCTGCGAGATGATCGGCGCGGATTCCCTCGGCTTCCTGCCGATTGAGGATTTGAAGGTGCTTTCGCCGGATCTCGATTACTGCGCGGGTTGCTTCGACGGCTGCTACGCGACAGCGGTTTCGCCCAATCACCGGAAGAACCGGTTCTCGACGCCGTTGTCCCAGCGCGAAAAAAAGAGTAAGAAATAATCAGGAGTACAGCATGTTATTTACATTTACAAAAATGGAAGGTCTCGGCAACGACTATCTTTACGTCTACGACGACCCGGATCATTTCGACGCGCCGGCGCTGTCAATCCGGCTGTCTGAACGCCATTTCGGCGCGGGCTCCGACGGGATGATCTGGATTACACCGTCGGAACAGGCGGATTTTAAGATGCGGATTTTCAACGCGGACGGCAGTGAAGCGAAAATGTGCGGCAACGGAATCCGCTGCGTCGGTAAATACGTGTACGATCACGGCTACACCGACAAGACCCACCTTCTGATCGACACCTTGTCCGGTATCAAGAAATTGGATTTGATCGTCGAAGACGGCGTGGCTGTCGGCGCGACGGTCAACATGGGCCACGTCGACGTGTCCGACCCGAAGACACTGGATGTGGACGGCGAATCGGTGACCTGCCGGCCGGTTTCGGTGGGCAATCCCCACGCGGTGATTTTCGTCGAAGACGGCGAAAAGGCACCGCTGACGACGTTGGGGCCGAAGGTCGAAAAGCACCCGGCTTTCCCGGATGGCGTCAACACCGAATTCGTTCAGGTAATCGACGATCATCACTTAAGAATGCGCGTTTGGGAACGGGGCAGCGGCGTAACCTTGGCCTGCGGCACCGGCGCCTGCGCGTCGACGGCGGCTGCAGTTGCCGAAGGCTTCTGCCCGAAGAATGAAGACGTCACGGTCACCCTCGACGGCGGCGACCTGCACATTAAAATTACAGACGACGGGGCGGCGATCATGACCGGCCCGGCGACCACAGTTTACAAAGGAGAGGTAACATTATGATTCCAAATCACCATTACGACGAGCTCGTCTCGTCCTATCTGTTCTACAACATCGACCAGAAGGTCAGCGCGTACACAAAGGATCACCCGGACGCGAAGCTCTACAAAATGGGCATCGGCGACGTCACCCTGCCGCTGGCAGATGTGGTCATCAAGGCGCTCCACGAAGGGGTCGATGATCAGTCCAAGAAAGAAACGTTCCACGGCTACCTGCCGGAAGTCGGCGCGGATTTCTTAAGAGAAGCGATTCAGGGTCACTACAAGGAACGGGGCGTCGATCTGGACGTCAGCGAAATTTTCGTGTCCAGCGGTGCCAGCGACGAACTCAGCCACATCCTGAACCTGTTCGACAAGAAGAACTCGGCTCTCGTCATGGAACCGGCGTACCCGGCGTACGTCGACGCCAACGTCATGGAAGGCCGCGAAATCATTCACCTGCCTTCTTCACGGGACAACGGTTTCCTGCCGATGCCGACCGACGATCTCAACGCGGATCTGATCTACATCTGCTCACCGAACAACCCGACCGGTGCGGTGTTCAACAAAGAACAGCTGAAGGCGTGGGTGGATTACGCGAACGCCCACAATTCGGTGATCATTTTTGACGCGGCTTACGAATGCTTCATCGCCGATCCAGAACTGCCGCACAGCATTTTCGAAATTCCGGGCGCGCGGACCTGCGCCATTGAAATCTGCTCCTTCTCGAAGACGGCGGGCTTCACCGGGACGCGCTGCGGCTACACGGTGATCGGCAAAGATCTCGAACGGGAAGGCATGAACCTGAACGCGATGTGGGTGCGCAACCGGACGACGCGTTCCAACGGGGTGTCCTACATCATTCAGAAGGGCGCTGCGGCTGTCTTTACGCCGGAAGGCCAGGAACAGATTCAGAAGAACATCGACGTTTACCGCAACAACGCGAAAGTCGTTATGGCGGCTCTTGACGAATTAGGTCTGTGGTACTGCGGCGGCAAGAACTCGCCGTACATCTGGATGGCCTGCCCGGACGGCATGGACAGCTGGACATTTTTCGACAAGCTGCTCAACGAAGCACAGATCGTCGGCACCCCGGGCGAAGGCTTCGGCGACTGCGGCGAAGGCTATTTCCGCTTCTCGATGTTCGGCGATCCGGACGACACGAAGGAAGCGGCCAGACGCTTGGTGGAATTGCTGAAATAAGCGAAAATCATCTTAAATTTCAAAATCGACCTGCTCATTTGAGCGGGTCTTTAGTACCATATAAGTGTAGCAAGACAGAGAAGAAATTCTCATCCTGCTGCACT
>NZ_CAIFFF010000016.1:0-35945 GCF_903789625.1 uncultured Pseudoramibacter sp.
GTGCAGCAGGATGAGAATTTCTTCTCTGTCTTGCTACACTTATATGGTACTAAAAGACCTGCGCTTTCGCTCAGGTCTTATCCTCAATTTATTAAATTTTTATTTGCCAAGGGCTTCTCTGGTGTCCTCGGTGACGCGGACGATGGTGTCGACGAAATCGCCGATATCCGCGATGTCTTCCCGGTGCATGACCAGCGCCTTCGCGAGAACGAAGAGGATCTGGCACGCCTCGATCTGGTCGGATTCCTCCGGAATCGTGTCGATGTCCGGCGTGCGGGTGCCGCGGCCGACCCGGCTGATGAGCTGGGCCCCGGCGAAGCCGATGGTTTCGTGGAAATACCGGTCGAGCAGGTAATCGCAGTAATCGTCAAACCCGCGGTAAATGTCGCGGACGTCTTCCTGCCAGCACGCCTTGAACACCGCGAAATAGGACTCGAGGAACATCCGGATGTTGTACAGCGCGTAGGCCCGCATTTCCGCCGGCGTGTGGTCCCCGGCCTGGGGACAGTAGAACCAGCGGACGTACTGGTAAATCAAATTGCCGATCAAATACCCCGAATCCGCGGAGCACGCGCCCATGAACGCGTATTCCATGTCGATGGTCTTCATGTGGTCGGCGTCCACCATCAAATTCGACGTGTGCAGGTCGGAGTGAATCAAGCACTCGGATTTGGCCATGTAAATGTGGCGCAGCTTGAGCATCTCGGTGCGGAAGGTGTGATCCGCCCAGACCTGCTGGGCCAGCGCCTGCCGTTTTGGATACGCCGCGTCGTCCGGGCCGATGGCCTTCGGCAGGAACAAAATGTTTTCAAACAAATTGCGCATCACCGGGTTGGCGAAGGCCGCTTCCAGCTCCTGATGGGTTTCCGGCTCGAGGTAGAGCTCCGAGGTGTAGAAATTATCCTTCGCGACCAGCTCGCCGACCATCGCCGGGATCTTCGGGTAGATCTTGCCGGCCATCATTTCGAAGCGCCAGATCTTGAGGTCCCCGCAGTCCTCGCAGATGTAGAGGTGATTGGGGGCGTCGATCAGGTAAATTTCAGGGATGTATTCCGGGGTGATCGCGGACTTGATCAGCATCAGCCGCGCTTCGAGGGTGTTGCGTTCGGGGACGTAGGGCGTCGCGCTTTCAAAAGTGCGGGCGTAGGGCCGGGCCTGCTTGAGGATCACCGAGCCGCCGGTGCGCGTATCCGTCACGCGGAACAGGAAATTGACGAAGCCGTCGCCGTCGTCGTCCGCCTTGGACGCGTCGCTGCCTATTTCGTAGACGTCGAGCACCGCATCCTTCGGAAACAAATTCGTCTCGTTCTGGATGTAGGCCGCCGCCGTGTCCTTTGTGATGTTTTGATAATCCATAGAGCCCCCCTGATCTGCCGCATATTGTGCCTAAATGTTCAGCATTATTGTAGCACGATTTCACAGCCTGGACAAGAAAGGGATTCGCCAATAAAAGATAAAAAAAGGACATGGCAGGGAAAAGAAAAAAGGGCAAAAAAACAGCTCCCCTCACACGATCCGAGGGGAGCTTATCTTATGCTGATTGACATAAACGAACTTTCCGGCGCTTCCTGAAATCTTCTTGTCAATTTCACCGCGCCCATGAATACGAATACCGCCGAGCCGACAACATTCTGGTCATGATCAGTTAAGTCTTAAAAAATTGAATACGAATACGACCAAACCAAATACTTACGTCCTTACACCTCTTTTAGGTTTAAGGCAACAATGATGTAAATTTCGAATTCTGCCGAACGACTGACTTTCGATTTTTGGAGAAAAATCGTTTTTAAAGATACGAATACTGCCAAACAAATACGATCTAAAGTTATTCAATTGTCAAAGAATACGAATTCTGCCAAACAAATTACTCATTCCTCTTTTTTTAAACAAGGAGGCGAAATGATTAGAATACGAATTCTACCAAACCGACAACTTCTTTGTATCTATCTGGAAAAGGAAATTTCCTTATGGTTGTATCATAAACCGTTTACACAAAAAGCACAAGGCTTTCACAGCGATTCGTTTAAAATTTAAGTTAAATTTAAGGCGTTTATGCGCCCTGGTGCATATTTCCCGGGAAATATCAGGCCTTGAGGGTATCGATCACCGCCGTGTATTCCGGGAATTTGCCGAGGCGCTTTTCGAAATCCGTCTGGGTCAACAGCGCCAGCCACCGGCCCTTGTTCGGGATTTTCCCGGGCTGCCCGCAGATCAGCTTCGCCACCGTCGGGAAGACGCCGGACGCCCGTTCCGGGTGGCGGATCAGCACCGAGAGCACCGCCGGCAGGCCTGCTTCCCGCAGCCGCTGCGCCTCGCCGAGGCTTAACGGGTTCGCCGCAATCAGCGTCACCAGGTTGGACAACGGGTCGAGCCAGCGCGGGTCCCGGAAGGCCTGCACGCTCGCGCAGAGGTTGTCGAAGATGGCAAAGGCCCGGTCCCGGTCGGCGAAGGGAATCCCCCTCGGGCGGTAGCGGGCGAACCACCGGGTCAGCTCCCGGGGCTTGGCGAATTTCGTCACGATGTCGACGTCCACGTCGTCCCAGGGGCGGGCCAGCTCCGGCGCCCCCGCCAGGGCGAGCATCCCCTGAATCGCGTATTTCAGGTAGGCCTGGGCGTTGGTCGAGGCGTCGAAGGGCAGGTGGTTGTCCCGGATGAAGAACCAATAGCCCCGGGCCCGGGCTGAGAGCCGCCCGTAAATGTGGCGGATCACCCGGGCGTCGTCCTCGGGGTGGGCGGCGCGGAGCCGATCCTCCAGGCGGTCCCGGTCGGTCATCATCGCGAACTGGTCCGTCGCCGTGGACTGGAACAGCTGGCGCAGAAAGCCCGTCCCCGGCTGGGTGCGCACCCATTCGGCCGAAAACAGCCGGGACAAATCGGCCGCGCTGCGCCGCTCGGCCAAATGGGCCCGCAGGGTGTGGAGCAGCCAGGCGATGGTATCATCCGGGTCCAGGGCCGCCGCGTCCGCCGCGACAGCCGCCGCCGGGTCGTGGCCGAGAAGGTGGCCGTAATCGATCTGCGCCGCCGGGGAGGCCGTCTCGAGATCGTCCTGCAAATCGAGGTAGCGGTTGTCCAGGTAATCCCTGAGGAGGATCGTTTCCTTCTCACTTCTGGCCGGCAGATCGGGCAGCGCGATGGGCGTCTCTCCGGCGCAGGCGAGGGTTTGGATGCCGGCCTTGGCGAAGGCGGCGGGGGCCGCCGCGCGCCGGTCGGCGAACACCGGCCGAAGCCGCCTGAACATTTCCGGGTCCTTCAGGATCAGCGTCGTGTACACCACCTCCGACGGGCCGAAGTCGAAGGCGTTCAGCAGGTCGTCCGCGGCGATGCGCCCGTAGGTGAGCAGCGGCGTCAGCCGCTCGTCCAGGGTGTCGGCCAGGGAGAGCACGTGCTGGAACAGTCTGTCGTCGGTGATGCACCGCAGGTAGGCGTAGAGCCTTCGCCCGAAGGCCGAGGTCAAAGACGGCGGAATCGGCGCCCGCCCGAGGATCACGTCCGGCAGGGTGTTCAGATCGACCACCGACAGGTTGCGGCTGGCCAGGCGGCGCACCTCGTAGCGGGACGGGGTCTTGGTCTGAACCAGGAAATTCTGGGGCCGACCCTTCACCTGATGCTGCTTCCTGAAGAAATTGATCCAGTTGAGAATCAAATTCAAATTGTAGTCGTTCAGGGAGTACCCGATGAACAAGAAGGTGTGGTTGATGAGCAGCGAGCGGATAAAGGTCGAGACCAGCGGGTGATTCTGCTCGTAGTCCAGGTAGTCGCTCTCCTTGACGACCACCGTCCGCGGGTCCTTGATGTCGCCGTGCATCTTGATCAAATACCGGTCCGACGACACCGAGAGCAGGTCGGCGTCCTGGGAGACGACGGCGTAAAGCCGGGTGTTCAGCGACTGGGCCCGCTCCAGCAAATCGTCGACGTTGGTGGTGACGATGTGGTGGGGGCGGATCTCGAAAATCAGCTCGTCGATGGGGTTGGCCGGCGCGTCGCTGGCCAGAATCTCGGTGATCGTCCGGTAATAATCGACGTGATCCGGGGAGGTGTCCTGCTCGTAGAGATACTCGGGAATCCGCAGGTAGACTTCGGGGTTAAAAGGCGCGTCACTGTTGAAGTCCGCCGGCAGCTTCAGCGCGATCTGGCGGATCATCTGCTTCCAGGTCGGCAGCCCCGAATTGGCCGACACCCCCGAGCCCACGAAAATCACCAGCTGATTTTTCGCCTGGGCCCGCTGAATCGCCCGAACCGAATGAATCCAATTCATTGCATCATCTTCCTTTCTCGCTCTCGCATTTCCATTTTATATTTAGGATAAACCGAGTGCATTAAAAATAGATAAAAGGTTAAATTACGGAAAAAGCGCCCGAAATTCTGGGTATTTGTTTAAAGGTGTACTGAATATGCAATCATATGATTGCATTTGTAGTTGTATTTTGATATAATGATGCTAAGAATAGGAGGTGTGAACCATGGCAAATACACTCGTGCAGTTCCGTGCCGACGATACCGAACGGACAGAGGCGATTCAAATTCTCGACCAACTGGGGCTCGATATGCCTTCCTATCTCAGGATGTGCATTTCCCGCCTGGTGAAAGAAAAGGGCGTCCCCTTCAGCATGAAAATCGAAGATAACCCCATTAATAAAGGGGTGCAGGCGATGAAACAGGCCAGCCGAATCGCTGCAGAAAACGGCATATCCGACATGACCCTCGATGAAATTAACGCGGAAATCGCGGCAGCCAGAAAGTGAGATGGCCGTGAAATATTATGCGGTGATTGACACAAACGTTCTGGTTTCAGCGGCAATTAAGTGGGAATCCGTCCCCGGGAGTATCATCAATTTGGCGTATAACGATGTGATTGTGCCGCTGGTGAACCCAGAAATCCTGAACGAATACAGAACTGTGCTCATGCGGCCAAAATTTCATCTAACAGAGACTATTGTCGACGATATCCTCGACGAGATGACGGCTCATGCCGTTCGTATTGATGAAGAACACCTGGAAATTGATCTGCCCGATCCAAAGGATCGTGTCTTTTACGAGGTGACACTCGAAGCCCGCAAAAACGAATCGGCCTACCTTGTTACGGGAAATATCAAGCATTTTCCAACAAAACCCTTTGTCGTGACGCCGCGGCAGATGCTGAATATCATTTTAAATGATTCCAATGACAGAGATGCGCGGGGTTAAATTACAGACAAAAGGCTTGTTTCTCTCTTTCCTAAATCATGGCGCTTCCGCTGCGGCGGAGGCGCTTTTTTGTTCAAAAATATTCTTCATTATTTCAATGCCAGGCAAAATAAAAAACGCGGCCGAAGCCGCGCTTGAATGCTTTAAATCACAGGAATCAGTCGAGGGTCTTGACGAAGCCGCCGGGGATCGCCTCGAACGCCTGGCCCTCTTCGTTGTCCATCAGCTCGATGTATTCGGCCGCGTTGTCGCGGATGCCCTGGATTTCTTCGTCGGTCAGGCTCCTCACCGCCTTGGCCGGCGAGCCGAGAATCAGCGAGCCTTCCGGGAAGGTTTTGCCCTGGGTGACCAGGGAGCCGGCACCGACGATGCAGTTGTCCGGGATGTCCGCGCGGTTCATGACCGTCGCGCCCATGCCGATTAAGACGTTGTCGCCGATGTCGCAGCCGTGAATCGTGCAGTTGTGGCCGATGGTGACGCCGTCGCCGATGATGGTCGGCGTCTTGATGTCCACGTGGACCACCGAGCCGTCCTGAACGTTGGTGCGCTCGCCAATGGTGATCGGCGCCTGGTCGCCGCGAACCACGGCCGAGTACCAAATCGACGAGTCCTCGCCGATGCGCACGTCGCCGACGACGGTGGCGTTCTTCGCGATGAAAATATGCTTGTCCGGCTTGCGCGCCGGTGCTGCTTTAGGTGTATCTGTCATTTCAGGCCTCCGGGTTTCGGGCTCCGCCGCGGCCTTCAGTGCTGCCGCCGCGGCGGGCGTGTGGGTAATCGCAGGCGCGGGGTCGGAGGGCGCAGCTTCGGCTGCCGGTGCGGGTTCTGGTTCTGGGCTCACTTCAGGAGCTGGCGCTTCGGGGCGGGCTGAAGCCCCGGAATAGGCTTCAGCTTCAGGCTCCCCCGCGTCGTCCTTTTCAGCCGCCTTGGCCGCCTTGACCCGCTGCCAATTCCCTTTGAGCGGAATGTCCTCGATCGGGCGCTTGTTGTACTGATTATAAGTATACCCGTCCGGGGCGTCGGTGTCATCATTTTTAAGAATGTGGGCGTTGCCAGAATAAGTTGTCACGTCCGCGGTCTTCCCGAGACTGTCGGTGATGCCGGAATTGCCGCCGTAGGTCGGGACGTCCGAGGCGGAGCCGAGGCTGTCGGTGATCCCGGCGTTGCCGCCGTAAGTCGGCACGTCGGTGGAGAAGCCGCCCATGACCGCCGCGTTGCCGCCGTAGGTGCCGCCGGAGACGTCGTCCGCGACGTTCTTCAAAAGATCGGCGTTGCCGGTGTAGGTGCCTTCGTCGGCCTTGCGCTTCGCGAAATCTTCCCGGCCCTCGAGCTTGTAGTCGCCGGACACCGTGACCTTGTAGCCGCTGTTCGCGTGGACGGTTTCGTCGTCGTCCAGGGGCAGGCGCCGACGGTGGGGGATGTCGACCAGGCTCTTCTGGTTCTTCGCCCGTTCGATGGTCTTGTTGATCTTGAAGCACACGCCGTCAAAATCGGCGTCCACTTCCCGGTAGGTGAAGGACAAGAGCTTTAAGCCCATGCTTCTCAGGGCGTCGCCCTTGCGGCCGGAGCCGGAAAAATGGTGGAATTTTTCCAGCTCGACGACGAATTCCCCCTCAGGGCAGTAGAACAAAAAGTGATCCATCCCGGCCATGATGCTGCGCTGGAAATGCGCCGCGGCCTTGTCCTTCAGGAAATCGGCCCACAGCCGTTTTTCCTGGGGCGAGGACATCCGTTCGAAATCCTCGACAGTGGGTTGTTTAAAATTGTCTGACATATCTATACTCCCTCCAAGCTAAAAATCCTGGTGTGTGATCCGCTTAAAATCAATCACGACCATGATAACACGATTTCATTGAAAAAAGGATAAAGTATATTGTCGATTCACTAGAAATTTTTACGGCGCCGGGCGGGGCGCGGGCCGCGCCTTTTTTATTGACGAAAGCGCCCAAATCAAATAAAATAAATAAAGTATAAGCATTTTTAGGCACAACGTGAAACCTGTTTTATTATAAAGTGAGGAGGCTGTCATGTCAGACAGACAGAGTGAGGCGGCGCGCACCGAATTAAAGGGGCGTCAGCTGATCGAACCTGGAGATTTTACAGTAGCGGAGCTGGAGAGCATTTTTGAATTGGCGGACCGGATCATCGCCGACCCCGAAGCGGCGATGGACTGGGCCCGGGGCAAGCTCATGGCCAGCTTGTTTTACGAACCGTCGACCCGGACGCGGTTCAGCTTTGAATCGGCGATGATGCGCCTCGGCGGACGGGTCTTCGGCTTCGACGACCCGACCACCTCGTCGGTGTCCAAGGGCGAAACCCTGATGGACACCGCGAAGGTCATCTCCTGCTACGCGGACATCGCCGTGATCCGCCACCCCCGCGAGGGGACGGCGCGGCTCTTCGCCCAGTCGGTGCCGGATATGCCGGTGATCAACGCCGGCGACGGCGGCCACGAACACCCGACCCAGACCCTCACCGACCTGCTGACGATCCGCCACCTGCTGGGCAGCTGCGGCGGCCACACCGTCGGCGTCTGCGGGGACCTGCTCTTCGGGCGCACCATTCATTCCTTGGTGAAGACCTTGAACCGCTACCCGGGCAACCGCTTCATCTTCATTTCGCCGAAGGAGCTGCGCATGCCGGAATACTTCCTGTCCATGCTGCCTGAAGGCTCCTACGTCGAAACCGACAGCCTCGACGACGTCATCGGCGACGTCGACATCCTGTACATGAGCCGCGTCCAGCGGGAACGCTTCGTCAACGAAGAAGAATACATCCGCTTGAAGGACGTCTACATCCTCGACCGCCACAAGATGAAGCGCGCCAAGGACGACATGATCGTCATGCACCCGCTGCCGCGGGTCAACGAAATCGCCACCGAGGTGGACGACGACCCGCGGGCCGTGTACTTCAAGCAGGCGAAATTCGGCATGTACGTGCGCATGGCGCTGATCAGCAAATTACTGGGGGTAGATCAATGATTAACGTATCGGAACTGAAAAAAGGCATCGTGATCGACCACATCGAAGCCGGCCACGGGATTCACATCTTCAAGCAGCTCCACCTCGACGAGCTGACTGACCCGGTGGTGCTGCTCACCAACATCCCGAGCAACAAAACCGGCACCAAGGACATGATCAAAATCGAAACGGACTTCAAGATCAACATGAACGTCCTCGGCCTCATCGACCCCAACGTGACGATCAACTTCGTCCAGCAGGGCAAGGTGACCAGCAAGCTCAAGCTGACCCTGCCCCGGGAGGTCGTCGGCATCATGAAATGCAAGAATCCGCGGTGCATCACCAACCACGAACCGGTGAAGGACGTCCACTTCTACCTCGTCGACGAAGCGGAAAAAATCTACCGCTGCGAGTACTGCGACGCCTACACCAAATTTAAACCAGAAGAAAACTGAGGCTTTTGACATGAGACTACTTTTTACAAACATCAAGGTCGTCGACGGTACCGGCGTGCGCGAGGGCAAGGTCATGACCGAGGACGGCAAGATCCGCAAGGTCTACAAGGCCCGCGGCCGCGTCCAGACCCAGTACGACAGAGAAATCGACGGCGGCGGCAAGGTGCTGATGCCCGGGTTCATCGACATGCACTGCCACCTGCGCGATCCGGGCCTGACCTACAAAGAGGATTTGTCCACCGGCCTGCACGCGGCGGCCAAGGGCGGCTTCACCACCGTCTGCCCGATGGCCAACACCAAACCTGTGATGGACACGGCCGACAAGGTGGCGGCCAACATGAAGCGGGGCAACGCCCTGGGCCTGACCGAAATGATTCAGGTCTCGGCGGTGACCAAGGATTTCTCGAACTTCACCTTCGATTTGGTGGATTTTGACAGCTTGTCCAAGGTGACGCCGATTTTCTCCAACGACGGCCACAACGTCGACAACCCCGACGTGATGCGCGAGGCCCTGAAGGCCAGCGCCAAATACGGCATCGTCATCGCGACCCACAACGAACCGGAGACGGAAACCGTCGTCCGGGACATCGACATATTGAAAGGCATTCCCGGCGCGAAGCTGCACATCTGCCACATCTCGAAGAAGGCGACCCTCGACGCCATCGTCGGCGCGAAGAAGCTGGGGCTCGACATCACCTGCGAAGTGACGCCCCACCACGTCTACGCCTCGGGACTGGGCTACCGGGTGCACCCGCCGTTCCGCTCCTGGGCGGACCGCAAGGCCCTGCTCGAAGGGGCCCTTTCCGGCGCCATCGACTGCTGCGGCACCGACCACGCGCCCCACTCCGACGAGGACAAGCTCAAGGGCTCGCCGGGGATCAACAATTTTGAAACGGCGTTCGCGATGTACCACACCGCGTTTTCTGCCGTCGGCATGGATTTGGTCCGCCTGTCCCAGATGATGAGCCAGACTCCGGCGCGCCGTCTGGGCCTGAAAAGCGGCCTGATCGCGGAAGGCTACCCGGCTGACCTGGTCCTGGTGGATCCGGACCTCGACTGGCAGGTAGCCAGCTCGAAATTCGTCTCGAAGAGCCACAACACGCCCTTCGACGCGAAATGGCTCAAAGGACAGGTCTTGATGACCGTGAAAGGAGGACGAATCATCTATGATCATGGATCGTTTGTATAAGGCAGCGGCGGAAAGCCCGGTGTGTGTCGGCCTCGACACGAAGCTCGAATACCTGCCGGCGTGCGTCGCCGACATGGACACGGACAACGGCGAAAAAATCTTCGAATTCAACAAGAAGATCATCGACGCCACCGCCGACCTGGCGGGGTGTTACAAGGTGCAGGTGGCCTGCTACGAAGCCCTGGGCCTTGAAGGGATGAGCGCCTACGCGCGCACCGTCAAATACGCGCGCGAACAGGGCAAGCTCGTCATCGGCGACTGCAAGCGCGGGGACATTTCCTCCACCGCCGAACAGTACGCGAAGGGCCATTTCGAAGGGGATTTCGAGGTGGATTTCCTGACCGTCAACGCCTACATGGGTGTCGACGCCATCTCCCCGTACCTGCCTTATTTGAAAGACAAGGACAAGGGGATTTTCGTGCTGACCCACACCTCCAACCCCTCGGCCAAGGATTTACAGGAACAGAAATTAGAAGACGGCAGCATGGTCTTTGAAAAGATGGCCGACCTCGTCGAAACCTGGGGCGCCGATTTCGTCGGCGAATCGGGCTACTCGGCGATCGGCGCGGTGGTCGGGCTGACCTATCCGGAAGCCTTCGCCGACATCCAGGCCCGCTGCCCCCACACCTTCTTCCTGGTGCCGGGCTACGGCGCCCAGGGCGGCACCGGCAAGGACATCGCGGACATCTTCAAGCGCTCCCGCTGTGCCGTGATCAATTCATCCCGTGGGATCATCTGCGCCCACTGGGGCAAGACGGAGGGTCCTGATTTCGTCGACTACATCCGCGACGCGGCTGCGGCGATGAAGAAGGATATCCTGCAATGGCTGTAATCAAATCCAACTACGCGATCGCCGAGGGCATCTACCTGATGGAGGTGGCCTGGCAGGGCGAGGTGCGCCCGGGGCAGTTCTTCATGCTCCGCGCCTGGGAGCGCGATCCGCTTCTCTCCCGGCCGATCTCGGTCTGTGACTACGACGAGGAAAGCGGCACCCTGACCTTTCTCTACATGGTCAAGGGGCAGGGCACGCGGCTGATGAGCCGCCTCGGCCCGATGGACGCCATCACCCTGGACGGCCCCCACGGCAACGGCTTTCCGGAAATCAAGTCCAATTTGGTAGCCGTCGGCGGCGGGATCGGCATCGCCCCGCTGCTCTACACGATCAAGGACTTTAAGCGCAGGCACAAGCGCCGCAAGGTCCGTGCTTATCTCGGCTTCTCGAGCGAGTCCTACTACGTCGAGGCCTTTAACAAGGTGGCGGACGACGTCATCGTCAACATCGGCGGCATCATCACCGATATCGTCGAGGTCAAGCGCGGCGAAACCGTCATCGCCTGCGGGCCGAACATCATGATGCAGGCCCTGGCCGACGTCGTGCCGCCGAAGCACGACGTCTACCTGTCCCTCGAAAAACGCATGGCCTGCGGCATGGGCGTGTGCCTCGGCTGCTCGATCCCGACGGTGGACGGCAACCGTCAGGTCTGCTCCGACGGGCCGGTCTTCACGAGAGAAACGCTGATGTGGGGAGGTGCAAAATGAGCGGCAGACTGAGAACCCAATTCGCGGGCGTGACCTTCAAGAACCCCGTCGTCACGGCGTCGGGGACCTTCGGCTTCGGCCGCGAATTTGAAAAGATTTACGATTTGAGCCGTCTCGGCGGCCTGTGCACCAAGGGGCTGACCCTGACGCCCCGGCCGGGCAACACCGGCGAGCGCCTCTGGGAGACGCCGTCGGGCCTGCTCAACTCCATCGGGCTGGAAAACCCGGGGGTCGACACCTTCATCGAACGGGAATGGCCCCATTTGAAGGACATCGACACCGTGACCATCCCAAACGTCGGCGGCTCGGACGAGGCGACCTACCTCGGCGCGGTCGAAAAATTCAACGACCTGCCGGTGTCCCTGATCGAGCTGAACATCTCCTGCCCCAACGTCAAGTGCGGGGGCATGGCCTTCGGGATGGACCCGGATCAGGCCTACAACATCACCCGGAAGGTGGTCGAAGTCTCGACCCACCCGATTATGGCGAAGCTGACGCCCAACGCCCCGGATCTGGTCGCTGTGGCCCGCGCCTGTGAAGAAGCCGGCGCGGCGGGCCTGAGCCTGATCAACACGATTCAGGGCATGGCGGTGGACATCGACAGAAAGCGCATCGTCTTTGACAACGTCTACGCGGGGCTCTCCGGCCCGGCGGTCAAGCCCATCGCGCTGCGCATGGCTCACCAGGTGATTCAAGCGGTAAAAATTCCGGTCATGGCCCTCGGCGGCATCGCAAACTGGCGCGACGCCCTGGAATTCATCATGATCGGTGCGGCCTGCGTGCAGGTCGGCACGATGAGCTTCGTCGCCCCGACGACGGCGGTGGACATCGTCGACGGCCTCGAAAAATACTGCGTGGACCAGGGCCTCGCGAACATCGACGAGGTCCGCGGGATTCTCTAGAAAGCCCGTCCCTAAATGAAAAAATTTTTATATCGGCTTCTCATTGTGATCTGCATCGGCGTGATCGCCTTCTCGGGCTATCAGCTGGTGCGGATTTATTTGAAATACAAGGTCGGCACCGACGCCTACAAGAAGACGGCGTCCCAGGCGGTCAAGTCAAAAAGTGACGACGACAAAAACCACGTGCCGATTTCGGTGGATTTCGACAAGCTGAAGGCGGAAAACCCGGACGTCGTCGGCTGGCTCTACTGCAAGGGCACGCCGATCAACTACCCGGTGGTGCAGGGGAAGGACAACAGCGAGTACCTGCACAAGCTCTTCAACGGAACCCGCAATTTCTCAGGGACGCTCTTTGTCGACGTCAACAGCCCGAAGGATATGAGCGGGCCCAACACGATCATCTACGGCCACGCGATGAAAAACGGCTCGATGTTCGGCATGCTCGGCCATTTCAAAAAGGCGAGCTACTACAAAAAGCACAAATACATGTGGTACCTGACGCCAGAGGGCAATTACCGCCTCGATTTGATCCGCGGCTACACCGCCCCGGCGGACAGCCTGATTTACTCGGCCTTTGATTTAGCCAAGGTCCAGGCGGTGCTGGCACAGACGGAATCGAAATCAGATTTTAACGCGGGCATTGACCGGCTGACGGTTTCGAAAATCGTGACCCTCTCCACCTGTGCCTACGATTACGACGACGCCCGCTACATCGTCATCACCGTGCCGACCCGGGTCGACCAGTAGGCGTCATTAAAGCGTAAAATTGAAGAAAGGAATTGCCATGAAACGCGAGACGATCCTCAGTGCTGCCGCGAAGGGGCTGTGGGCGCTGATGTGCCTATCCCTTTTGATGGTGGTGGTTCAGGGCGCGCGCCTCGGCGTCTTCCCATCCTGGGCGGTGACCCTGGCCGCGGCTGTGGCCGCTGGCCTCGGGGCCTGGCTCGGCTGGCTGGTGTGGCGGCCGTCTAAGGACACCCGGTACACCACCCGCACCCGGCGCTACACCGGTCCCATTGTGGCGGCGGCGGTGATCGCCGCTTTGTGTTTGATCGGCTTCCACGTCGAATCCATCGCGAAATCGGCCGGAGACGCGGTGTTCACCTCGGACAAGGCGGCGGGCGCGTCAGTGAATGCGCCCTTCACCCTCGCCATCGCCACGAGTCAGGGCGCCGGGAACAACGGGATGTACGCCTTCGCCGCGGTCAACCCCGAGACGAAAACGATCGAGGCGGTGAGCGTCCCGAATACGGCCCTGGTCGACGACGGTGCCGGCGGCACCGCGCCTCTCAACAGCCTAAGTTTCAGCGCGGCGGTTTCGGCGATGGAAAAGGTCTTCGGCATCCAGGCGGGCCACCGCCTTCAGCTCAGCACCGAAGGGCTCAAGACGACGGTCGACGAGCTGGGCGGCATCCGGGTCACCTCGAGCGAGACCTTCACCTCAGGCGGCCACACCTTCACCGCCGGGACCAACAGCTTAAACGGCAGCGAGGCCCTCGCCTTCGGCGCGAAAAGCAGCGCCAATCAGCTGCTGGTGCTCGACGCGGTGATCCGCAAAATGGCCTCTGAGGAGGTGCTCACCCATTACAGCACGGTGATGGCGGGCCTGGGCCGGACGATCAAGACGGATTTCAGCGCGAAGCAGTTCGCTCAGCTGGCGAAGTCGGCGTCGGGCTGGCAGACCACCACCTACGCGGTGACCGGCACCGATACCGGATCCGGCACTACTTTAGATACGGACACGATTGCGGCGGCGAAGTCCCGCCTGGAATTGGTTTTAAAGGGCAATTAGATCACAAGTCAGCGCTTTTAAATTGAAAGGCGCGGCAATAAATGTTATAATTTTAACGTAAAAAGAGAATTTTTTGTTTACAAGTATCGAGGAGGGTTCAATGAGTTATCTTAAAGAATACGCAGACAAGCTGACGACCGCCGACGAAGCGGTCAAGGTCATCAAGGACGGCGACTACATCGATTACGGATGGGTCACCTGTACCGTACAGAAGCTGGACGAAGCGTTAGCCAAGCGCATGCCCGAGCTCCACGACCTGAACATCTATGGCGGGATCATTCCGTCTCGTCCGAAGATCTTCGACGTCGAAAATCCGGCAGATCACTTCACCTGGAATTCCTGGTTCTACTCCGGCATCGACCGCCACGAAGTGGGCAACGGCTTCGTTTTCCACGGACCGGTGCGCTACTCGGAAGTGCCGAGATACTACCGCGACATGTCCCATCCGCTGAACGTCGCGATGTTCCAGGCCGCGCCGATGGACAAGCACGGCTGGTTCAACTTCGGGCCTAACGCCTCCCACATGCGGGAAATCGTCAACAAGGCCGACGTGGTCATCGTCGAAGTCAACACCTCTGTGCCGCGCTGCCTCGGCATCGAAGAAGCGGTGCACATCTCTGAAGTCGACATGATCGTCGAAGGGGACAACCCGGCGATGCGCGAAACCGGCGGCGCCACCGAACCGACGGAAGTGGATCTGGCTGTCGCACGTCAGATCGTCGCGGAAATTCCGGACGGCGCGACGCTCCAGCTCGGGATCGGCGGCATGCCCAACACCGTCGGCACCCTGATCGGCGAATCCGACCTGAAGGATCTGGGCGTTCACACCGAAATGTACGTCGATTCTTTCGTCGACCTGACGATGAAGGGCAAGATCACCGGCGCCCGCAAGGCCCGCGACCGCTACAAACAGACCTACGCCTTCGGCTCAGGCACGAAGAAGCTCTACGACTTCCTCGATGACAACCCGGCCTGCATGGCTGCGCCTGTCAACTACGTCAACGACCCGAGCATCATCGGCGAATTCGACAACTTCATCTCGATCAACAACGCGGTCGACATGGATTTATACGGCCAGATCAACGCCGAATCCGCAGGGATCCGTCAGATTTCCGGCTCCGGCGGACAGCTGGACTTCGTCCTCGGCGCTTACAAATCCAACGGCGGCAAGAGCTTCATCTGCATGTCCTCTTCCTTCACCGACAAGAAGGGCGTCAAGCACTCCCGCATCAAGCCGACTTTGACCGAAGGCTCCATCGTCACCGACACCCGCACCAACCCGATGTACATCGTCACCGAATACGGCATGGCCTATTTGAAGGGCGCAACCACCTGGGAAAGAGCGGAACAGCTGATCAACATCGCCGATCCGGACTTCCGCGACGAATTGATCGCAGCGGCGGAAAAGATGCACATCTGGCGCCGTTCCAACAAGCGTTAATTCCCTTTGACAAACCCCTCCCACCGGAGTAGAATAATAGATTAGAAAGCTAAATAATTCGATGGGAGGATCGATATGAAAACTAGAGTAGGGATTATGGGCTACGGCAATCTGGGCCGCGGTGTCGAAGCGGCCATTGCCCAGAACCCGGACATGGAACTGGTCGGCGTGTTCACTCGCCGGGAGCCGGAAACGGTGAAGATCGCGACAGCAGGCGTCGGCGTCTACAAGCTCGACGACTGCAAGACCATGCAGGACGACATCGACGTGATGATCCTGTGCGGCGGCTCAGCGGCCGACCTGCCTTGGATGTCGCCGGAATACGCCCACTTTTTCAACACTGTGGAATCCTTCGACACCCACGCTGACATTCCGTGGCACGTGGACAACGTCAACGCGTCGGACATCGCCAACGACAAGACGAGCATCGTCTCCTGCGGGTGGGACCCGGGCCTGTTCTCGGTCAACCGCGTGATGATGGACGCGGTGCTGCCGGTGGGCAAGGCCTACACCTTCTGGGGCCGGGGCGTCAGCCAAGGCCACTCGGACGCGGTGCGCCAGATTCCGGGGGTCAAGGACGCCAGACAGTACACCCTGCCGGTGCAGGACGTGATCGACGCGATCCGCGGCGGCGCGGTGCCGGAACTGACCCCGAGACAGATGCACACCCGCGAAGTATTCGTGGTCTGTGACGACGACGTGACCGAAGACGACAAGGCCGATATCGTCGACGACATCAAGACGATGCCGGCTTATTTCGAAGACTACGACACGACGGTCCACTTCATCTCCGAAGAAGAAATGCAGCGCGACCACAGCGGCATGCCTCACGGCGGCTTCGTGATCCGCAGCGGCGGCGTCGGCCCAGACGGCAAGGACAAGGCCGTCGTCGAATTCAGCCTGAAGCTCGATTCCAACCCGGAATTCACCGGGAGCGTCCTCGTGGCCTGCGCGAGAGCCTGCCACCGCCTGAATCAGGAAGGGCAGTACGGCTGCAAGACCATGCTCGACGTGCCGCCGGCTTACTACAGCCCGATGAGCCGGGATGAGCTGCTGGAAAAAATGATGTAAGCCCAAATCCTTTTTAGGGAATCTGATGCCTTCCGCCCCTTTGCCGGGGTGGGAGGCTTTTTTGCGTTTTTTAGCCGGATTGCGAGAAAACCCCCATCTCTAATTGTCCGGATTAAATATCTTTGTTATAATAAAAGCACATGCAAAAGAGAAATTCCACAATAGAGGAGAGGATAAAAAACATGAGTATTTACGCGGATTGGAAAAAGACCATCGAAGATCATTCCAAAAATCCGAAGGATCAGCAGACGTTCTGGGACGGCTTCTGCGAACGGGAAAAACACATTTACGAAGACATTCTCGGCCGTCAGGATCCCCACGTCGAAGGGACAGTCGCGGATCTGGCGCTGCGCTACGATATGCCGGAAACTGAAATTTTAGGCTACCTCGACGGCGCGCTGGAAAGCATCAAAGGGAAGCTGCCTGACCTCGACACCATCGAATCCGACACGATGATTGCCATGGATTACGATTTCGAAAAGCTGTACTACAACATGGTCAAGGTGCCGGCGCCGTGGCTTTACGGCTTGAGCGAATGGAATGACATCCTGGACAAAGACACCCAGAAGAAAATCTACAAGAAATGCCGCAACCGCAACACCATAGTCAAGGGCAAGAAAATCGGCCGCAACGATCCGTGCCCCTGCGGCAGCGGAAAGAAATACAAGAACTGTTGCGGCCGCAACGCATAATGCAATCAAGACGAAACGATAAGGAGTGTAGCCATGTTAGATATCAAACGTATTAGAGAAAACCCGGAAGCGGTGGTCAAGGCGCTGAACAGCCGCAACAGCGGGACATTTTCCGTCGATCACATTCTCGAACTCGACGACAAGCGCCGCGAAATCATCGGCCGCGTCGAACAGCTCAAGGCCAAGAAGAACCAGGTTTCCAGAGAAATCCCGCAGCGCAAGCTCGCCGGCGAAGACCTGCAGCCGCTGTTCAAGGAAATGAAGGAAGTCTCCGAAGACATCAAGAAGGACGACGACGCGCTGGCCGACATCGAAAAGCAGCTGCGCGACGAACTTTTGGTGCTGCCGAACATCCCGAACCCGGACATCGCCTACGGCCTCGACGACAGCGACAACCGCGAAGTGCGCAAATGGGGTGAACCCCGAAAATTCGATTTCGAACCGAAGGCCCATTGGGACCTCGGCACTGATCTCGGCATCCTCGATTTCGACCGGGCCCACAAGCTCACCGGCGCCCGCTTCTCGATGTTCTGCGGACAGGGCGCACACCTGGAACGGGCGCTGATCAACTTCATGCTCTACGTCCACACCGTCGAACAGGACTACACCGAAATGTCGACGCCTTACATGGTCAACCGCGCGTCGATGACCGGCACCGGCCAGCTGCCGAAATTTGAAGAAGACGCCTTCCACCTCGAAAAGGAAGACTTCTTCATGGTGCCGACCGCTGAAGTGCCGCTGACCAACACCTTCCGCGGCGAAATCCTCGACAACGACATGCTGCCGATCCACTTCACCGCCTACACACCGTGCTTCAGAGAAGAAGCGGGCTCCGCCGGACGCGACACCCGCGGCCTGATCCGCAACCACCAGTTCGACAAGGTGGAAATGGTCAAGTTCGCCCGTCCGAGCGAATCCTACGACGAATTGGAAAAACTGACCAACGACGCCGAAGAAATCCTCAAGCAGCTGAAGATCCCGTACCGCGTGGTCGAATTGTGCACCGGCGACGTCGGCTTCTCCGCGGCCAAGACCTACGACATCGAAGTCTGGATGCCGAGCTACAACCGCTACGTCGAAATCTCGTCCTGCTCCAACTGCGAAGATTTCCAGGCGCGCCGCGCGAACATCCGCTACCGCGACCCGATCACCAAGCACACCCAGTACGTCCACACCCTCAACGGCTCTGGGCTGGCTGTGGGCCGGACCTTTGCGGCAGTGCTCGAAAACTACCAGAACGCCGACGGCTCCGTCACGATTCCGGAAAAACTCGTCCACTTCATGGGCGGACTCACCAAAATCGAAGCCAAATAATCGTCGTTAGATCGACAGCACAAGGCGGCTGAATCCTCAGCCGTCTTTTTCTTTTGTCAAAATTATCCGGAATAATACGAGAAATTAAGGGAAAATTGGTCTGATTATATTGCATTAATTTCTAAAACGGCTTAAAATAAGATCATCAAATCAAACCAAATTGGAGGAATTCACATGAAAATTGCTGTAGGATGCGACCCGAACGCTCAGGCTTATAAAGAAGAAATGATCGAATACATCAAAAGCTTAGGCCACGAAGTCACCGATTTCGGCTCTGACGACGTGATCTACGCCCACGTGGCAACCAAGGTGGCCGAAGTGGTCGCCGCGAAGGAATACGACAGAGGGGTTCTGTTCTGCGGAACCGGGATCGGCGTCATGCTCGCGGCCAACAAGGTCAAAGGGGCTTACGCAGCCAACGTCTGGAACGTCTACTCCGCCAAACGCGCCTGCCTGTCCAACAACTGCAACATCATCACTCTGGGCTGCCAGGTCACCGGCGACATGCTCGGCAAGGAACTCATCGCCGCGTATTTAAACGAAACCTACGTGAGAAACGAACGCTCCGGCAAAAAGGTCGACGCCATCGTCGAATACGAACAGAACCACTAAATCTTCCGCCTCACTTTTTAAACCAATATCTCAAATCAATCCGCCGCCCCAGAGCTCAAAACCCCGGGGCGGCTTTTTTGTTTTGCCGCGCAAAAAAAGGACCCGGCGTGTCCGGGTCCTGAAAGAAAATCAAAATGATGAATAGGTATCAATATAAAGTTTTGAAAGCGGATGCGGTGGGATCAGTCCTGACCGAGCACATCCAGCTGAATACTCTTGAGCCGTTTCATCACGTCGTTGGCGCCGCGGCCGAAGTAGTCGTGAAGGGCTGCATATTCGGCGAAAAGCTTGTCGTACACCGCGCTGGCTTCGGGATTCGGCGTGTAGGTCTTTTCGGCGGGCTGAACCAAAACCTTGGTCGCGTCGAAAATGTTGTCGTAGCCGCCGCCCGCCTTTCCGGCCGCGAGGGAGCCGAGGACCGCCGCACCGAGGGCGCCGCCGTTTTCAGAGCTGGCCACCGAGATCGGCCGTTTGGTGACGTCGGCGAAAATCTGCATGAGCAGCGGGTTCTTGCGGCTCATCCCGCCGGTGGCGAAGATGTGGTCGGTGACGATGCCGGCTTTGTCGAAGGTTTCGAGAATCATCCGAGTGCCGTAGGCGATGGCTTCGATGAGGGCGCGGTACATTTCTTCCGGCTTGGTGGTCAGGCGCATGCCGAGCATCAGGCCCGTCAGGTCGTTGTCGACGAGGACGGAGCGGTTGCCGTTCCACCAGTCGAGGGCGAGGAGCCCCGATTCGCCGGGTTTGAGTTTGGCGGCCTTTTCCGTCAGGTATTGATGGATGTTCTGGCCGGCCTTGTGCGCCGCTTCGGCGTAGGACGCCGGCACGCAGTTGTCGACGAACCACGCGAGGTGATCGCCGAAGCCGGACTGGCCGCATTCGTAGCCGTAGAAGCCCGGCAGCATCCCGTCTTTGACGACGCCGAAGCAGCCGGGAACGACGGTTTCCTTCTTGGAAATGAGCATCTGGCAGCCCGAGGTCCCCATGATGAGGACCATCTGGTTTTCCTTGGGATCCTGGAGGGCGCCCGGCACGCCGGAGTGGGCGTCGATGATCGCGACGCCGACGGCGGTGCCTTTGTTAAGGCCGGTGATTCTGGCGCCGTTGTCGTCGATTTCCCCAGCCTTGGAGCCGATGGGCACGACCGGGTATTTCAGCTTCTTGGCGACGACGTTTTTAAGCTTCGACGAAAGCGCTTCGAAGAAGGCTTCGCTCGGGTAGCCTTCGCTGTCGCTGTAGAGGGCTTTGTAGCCGGCGGCGCAGGAATTGCGCACGTAGTGGCCGGTGATCTGGCCGACGATCCAGTCGCCGGCTTCGATGTATTCGTCCATGTCGGCGTAAAGTTCAGGATCTTCTTCAGCGATTTTCCACAGTCTCGGGAAAAGGGTTTCCGACGAGGCCTTGCCGCCGTAGCGCGCGAGGAATTTTTCGCCCCGGGCTTCGGCGATTTCGGTCAGGCGGTTGGCGTAGTCCTGAGCGCCGTGGTGTTTCCAAAGCTGGACGTAGGCCATGGGGTCGTCCTTGTATTTGTCGGTCATGCAAAGCGGGGTGCCGTCTTTGTCGATGGGCAGGACGGTGCAGGCGGTGAAGTCGATGCCGAGGCCGATGACTTCGTCAGGCGAGACGCCGTTGTTTTCGAGTACGCCCGGGATGACCGCCGAAAGGCTTTCGATGTAGTCCTGGGGGTGCTGGAGCGCGTAGTCCACCGGCAGCTTCTTGCCGCTCGGCAGCGCCGTATCCATGACGGCGTGGGCGTAGGGCTGTTCGCTGAGGCGCAGCTTCGCTTCGCCGGTTTCCGCATTGATTAAGATGGCGCGGGCGGATAAGGTTCCGAAATCCACGCCGATAACGTATTTTGCCATTGATTTCCTTCCTTTATAAGACGAATTTAGAAATTATAAAATAAATTTAGAGATACTGGCTCATTTCGCAGAGCGAATCGTAGATGCACGTCGGTTCGACGTCGGATTCGGCGACGGTCTGCATATCCGCTTCGCCGGTTAGAACGAGGAAGCCGTTGGCGCCGTTGTTGACCCCGGTGGCCACATCGGTGTAGAGCCGGTCGCCGACAAATCCCATTTTGTCCGCCGGGCATCCGGTAATTGCCGTGATCATGTCAACGGTTTCCTTCCACGGCTTGCCGAGGTATCTCGGTTCGACGCCGGTGGAGGCCGTGATCAGCGCACACATCGCCCCGCAGTCCGGCATGTAGTCGTCCTCGGTCGGGCAGTTGATATCCATGTGGGTCGCGATAAAGGGCACGCCGTTTCGGATGTAGTAGCAGATCTTGTCCATCTTTTCGTAGGTCATCGTCGTGTCGAAGCTCTGGACGCAGACGTCCGGCTTGTCATCGACGAGGTTCAGGCCGCGGGCCCGCCAGTTTTCTTCCAAAAGCGGCGTCCCGTTGAGCAGGATCTTCGCGCCCGGATAATTTTCATTTAAAAATTCCGCACAGACGTCGCCGGCCGTGACGATTTTGGACTCGTCGACGTCGAGGCCCATTTTCGCGAGCTTGTCGACGTAAACCTTCGGCACGCGGGAGGCGTTGTTGGTGAAGAAAATGTAATCCCGGTCCGGATCGGCGTCGACTTTGTGAATGAAGTCGAGGGAACCGTCGATCAGGTTGTTGCCCAGGTAGACGGTGCCGTCCATGTCGAGAACAAAGAGCTTGATGTCTTTTAAAGCTTGGTCTTTCGCTTGCATAGGACTCCTTTATTTCGTATTAATATTAAAATTGTTTACAAATCGGATAAAAAGCAAAGCGGAAGCACCTGCCGAGGGGGCAGATGCTTTCGCTAGATTGACTTAGTCGTAAAGTTCAGCGGTGATCTTGTCGGCGATTTCTTCGAGGCGGCCGTGTTCCTTCGCGAATTCCATGACGGAGTAGCGCGGACGGACGGTGTAGCCCTTGAGCAGGCTGTTGTGGAAGAGTTCTCTGGAGATGCCGATTTCCTTCGGTGAGACCGGTGCGCCGCCGTCGCGGAGGAGTTTTTCGATTTCTTCGTGACGTGGGCAGAGCGCGCCAGTACCTTCCGGCAGGATGTCGGCCAGTTCTTCGAAGAAGCGGGCGATGACCGGTGTGGCGACACCAACCTGGGTACCGTGGTGGATCGGGTTCAAGCCGCGGTCGACGTAATCCATTTCCCAGAAGTGGGAGAGCATGTGTTCCGCGCCGGATGCCGGGCGGGAGATGCGGATCAATGCCATCGCGACGCCGGTTAAGGTCAGCGCTTCGATCAAGTATTTGATGGCTTCTTCATCGCGCTGCGGCAGCAGGTTGGATTTGGAGAAGCATTTGTCCAGAGCGCGCTGTACGAGAGTGACACAGGTGTTGCAGCGGTAGTCGCCCTTGACCTTGACGGCCAGATCCCAGTCGGCCAATGCGGTGATCTTGCCGACGACATCGCCGAAGCCGGCCGCGATCAGTTCCTGCGGCGCATCCTTCATGATGTTGGTGTCGCCGATGACGCCGTAGGCGAGGTGTGCCGGGTAGGAGATTTTTCTGCCGGCGCTCATCAGCGGGGCGCCGTCGGAAACGTAGCCGTCCATTGAAGGTGCCGTGCCGACGATGATGTACGGCAGGTGGCAGTGGAATGAAACGTATTTGCAGGAATCGTTGATGGAGCCGGAGCCGACGCCGACGATCAGGCGGGTGTCTTCAGGGGTCGGGCCGGAGAGTTCCTGGAGGATGCGTCCGACAACGGATTCGTCCGGAATCAGGATGTCGTCGCCGCGGTCGAACAAGAGTTCCTTGACGTTGAAGCCAGCGTCGACCATGATCTGGTGCGCCTGTTTGCCGGCGGCTTCATAGGTGTTGTTGTCGTAGACCATCAGGATCTGGCCTTCTTTGAAAGGCGCAGCAATTTCAGGCAGCTTGTTGATGGTGCCGCTGCCGATGGCGACGTCGTGAATCGAGAAGTTGTGATGTCTCCCGCAGGAGCAGTCAAACTCCGTTTGCGCCATATCATTTAAATCCAGATTGAGTATTTCATCCATTTTAACAAATCTCCTTATAAAACAAATTGGTTTAAACAAAAGAAATAATTTAATTATTCTCCGCCAGCTGCGTCGCGCAGTCGACGTCGGTAATTAGCGTGTTGATGTATTTCCCCTCGATGGCGCCCTTGATGGCGTTGAGCTTTTCGAGGCCCGAGGCCACGCCGATGGCGTGGGGTACCTTCCTGAGTTTTTTGATTTCGATGCCGATGACGGTGTTCTGCTTTTTAAAGGGCGCCGTGTCGCCGTGTTCGTCGAAAAACTGCATGCAGATATCGCCGGCCACGCCCGCCTTTTTCATCGCGTTCATTTCCTGTTCGGTGTAATAGCCGGTGGCCATGATCGCCGACGTCTTGTTCGGGTAGCCGATGCCGACTAAAGCAATATCCAGCGAATCGCACATTTTGATCACCCGGGCGATGCTGGTTTCGTGGAGAAACTCGTCGCGGATGGTGCGGTTGGCGACCCGGGCCGGCGCGTGCATCGGGATGAATTTGCCGTCTCCAAATCTGCGGGCCATGAGCTGAACGAGGGTGTTGGAGTGCAGCTCACTGCGCAGATGTCCCATGCCGCCGATCATCGGGACGAAGAACACGTTCTTCGCCGAGCAGGCGTCAAGGTGTTTGGCCGTCTCGTAGAGGGTCGAGCCCATGGAGACGCCGACGACGTCGCGGTCCACGACGATGCGCTTCAGGTAGTCGGCCGCAACCTGGCCGAGCTCTTCCTTCTGCTTGACGGGATCGTCGTAATGGTCGACGACGACAACCTCCTTCAGGCCGTAAATCGATTCGATCTTGTGCTCGAGCTCGACGTAATTCGTCATTTCGAGGTTCTTGATCGTGATGGTGACGACGCCGGTCGCGCGGGCGTTGCTGATAATTCTGGAGATGGTCGGACGGGAGAGTCCGAGCTTCGTCGCGATCGATTTCTGGCTTAAATTTTGATTGTAATACATATCGCAAATTTTGATCATGAGTCGTTCGTCGTTAACAATTTTCTTCATCTGTCTGTTCCTTATAAATAATCAATCGCTGCAATGTGTAAACCTAAGATCATCGTTCTGATTTCCCAGAATGATGTTGTTTTCATTATATCGTCATCCTGATGCAAAGTCAATATACACTTTTACATTTATTCACAAAATTCGGAAGAAAATCGTTTAAATTGGCCGATATTTAGACAAAATGAAAAATACTTTTGCTTTTGTAAAAATTAAATTAGACGAAAGAAAAAATTACACAAAAAACCGAGAAAATGGCCTTGACAACAGATACCCCTATGGGTAGAATAAAAATATCTTCTGAAACGCAATTTTAGATGATTCAGAAGCTGATTTCTAAAGAAAGCGGGGGGCGTGCCCGCATCCGAAGAGATCCCTTATAAAAATGCAGAAAAGCCTCGGGAACCCCCGGGGCTTTTTGCTTTGCCGTTTTTTGATTTATTTTTTTGTCGATTGGGCACCGTCCGCCGGCAGCCTGCGGTAGACGGTGAGCATCATCGTCGTGAAGCTCGCCAGCCCGCCGATGACGTTGGAGATCGGCTCGGCCGCGAACACGCCGGTGACGCCGAGCCATTTGGGCAGCAGCACCGTCAGCGGCACGACGATGAAGGCCTTGCGCAGCAGTGAGAAGAAAATCGCCTGCTTCGGCTTGCCCAGGGCCTGGAACGTCGTTTGGCCGGTGTACTGAAAGCTCATGAACACGAACCCGAAAAAGTAGACGCGCACGGCGTGCTGGCCCGCGGCGATCATTCGGGCGCTTCCGGTGAAGATCGCCATCAGCAGGTGGGGACAGGCCGAGATGAAAATCCAGATCCCGAGGCTGAAGGCAAAGGTCAGCGCAAACATGATGCGGATGCTCCTTTTGACGCGGTCGTAGGCCTTGGCGCCGTAATTGTAGCCGATGACCGGCGACGTCCCCGAGGTCAGCCCCAAAGCCGGCAGCTCCGCCATCTGGCGGATCGAATTGATGACTGTCATGATCCCGACGTAGAGGCTGCCGCCGATGGCCGACAGCGTCGCGTTGTAGACGATCTGGACGAGGGCGTTGGTGCAGTTCATGATGAAGCCCGAGGTGCCCAGTGCGGCGATGCGCCGGACGAGCCCGCCCTCGAGGTGCAGAGACGGCCGGTCGATTTTCAGCACCGCCCGGTCGCCGGTCATGAACCGGAAGACCCACAGCGCCGCCGCGAATTGGGAAATCACCGTGGCGACAGCCGCGCCGGCGACCCCCAGGCCCAGCGCGAAGATGAACACCGGGTCGAGGGCGAAGTTGATGACGACGCCGAGCACCGTCGTGATCATCCCCGTGCGCGGGAAGCCCTCGGCGTTGATAAAGGGGGTGAGCCCCGTTGCGAACATCGAGAACACCGTCCCGATCAAATAGATCCGGGTGTAGGCCACCGCGTAGGGCAGGGTGTGGGCGTCGGCGCCGAAGAGGATCAGCACCGGCTTCTCGAAGCAGTAGCCCACCGCCATCAGGACGAAGGACGTGCCGACGAGCAGCGCCGTCGTGTTGCCGAGGATTTTCTTCGCGCGGGCGTCGTCTCCGGCGCCCCGGGCGATGGCGAACAGCGGCGCGCCGCCGGTGCCGTAGAGGTTGGTGAAGGCGGCGATGATCGTGATGATCGGGAAGACCAGCCCGACCCCGCTCAGGGCCGCCTCGCCCGTGCCCGGCATGTGGCCGATGTAGATGCGGTCCACGATGTTGTAGAGCATCTGGGCGATCTGGGCGAGCATCACTGGCACCGCCTGATGAAGAATGATGCGCGTCAAGCTGCCCTGGGCGAAATCCGACGGGTCCGACTTGCGCGCGGCGTCAGCCATATCACCGCCTCCTTTCTTTATCAATTATTTAATAAATCCTAACAAGTGCTTAACTTACACTAAAATAATAATATTAGTTTAGAACAAAAAAAGAGCCGCTGCAAGCGGCAGCGGCTGAGAAGCACAAATTCCGTTTATTTGATGCTGGCCTGATAAATTTTGTCGATGGAATCGGCGAGCATGTAGTTGAAATCCTTGTCGTTCATGCGGCAGGTCAGCCCTTCGGTCAGCGCTCTCGAGAAACTGGCGATCAGGCCCGGGTTCTGGGCGAGTTTGGCGCAGGCGTCCTTGCGGGTGTAGCCGCCGGACAGGGCGACGACGCGCACGACGTGTTTGTCCTTCATGATGTCGGAATAGAGCCCGGCTTCCGTCGGAATCGTCACCTTGAACATGACCTTGTCGCCGTCTTCCAACGCGGCAAGATGGGATTTGAATTCGGCGTGGAGCAGTTTTTCCGCTTCGGCCTTGTCTTCGGCGTGGATGTCGACTTCCGGTTCGATGATCGGCACGAAGCCCGCGGCGATGATGCGTTTGGCGATGTCAAACTGCTGGTCGACGATGGCTTTGATGCCGGCTTTGTTGGCCGAGTGGATCACCGAGCGCATTTTCGTCCCGAAGATGTGGCGCTTCGCGGCGCGTTTCAGCAGATCGTCGAGCTGCGGCATCGGCTTCATCATCTGGACGCCGTCCTTTTCTTCGGCCAGGCCCTTGTCGACCTTCAAAATCGGGATGATGCCCTTGACGTCCCAGAGGTAGTCGGCGGTGTATTTGTCTTCCACCTTGCGGTCCATCGTATTTTCAAATAGAATCGCGGCCAGGATTTTGTCGCTGGTGAAGGACGGGCTGGTCATGATGCGGGTGCGCATTTCGTGAACCAGGTCGAACATCTGGTCGTCGTTGCGATAGCGGGTCTTTGGAATGCCGTAGGCCTTCAGCGCCTTCGGTGTGCTGCCGCCGCTTTGATCGAGTGCGGCAATGAACCCTGGTTCTTTCTGCATGCGGTCTAATTGTTTTTGATTCATTAAATTCCCTCCTCATCGCATTTGCGAAAACGTATTTATGGGTATACCCTATTTCCCCAATTGTACTTTTAATTGTACATCAAAAAGCCCGAAACTTCAAGATAACGCCGCCCACAAATAGGTGTAACTTCAAGACATCAAACTGTGGTTTTTAGACCTGAGGGCGGATTAGATCCAGCCGCCGTCGAGGCGGATCACCTGGCCGGTCAGGTAGTCGGGCATTTCCAGCAGGCGCACGACGGCCGCCGCGGCCTCTTTGGGGGTGCCGAAACGGTCCGCCGGGATTTCGGCGCGGATGGCCTCGCGCTCAGCGTCGTTGTACTCGGCGTTCATCGCTGTGTCGATGAAGCCGCAGGCGAGGGCGTTGATCGGGATGTGGCTCGGCGCCAGTTCCTTGCCCAGAGCCCGGGTGAAGGCGGCGACCCCGCCCTTGGTCGCCGAGTAGGCGGCCTCCGCCGCGGCGCCGACGTCGCCCCAGACCGACGAAATGTTGACGATGGCCCCGCTGCCGCCGGCTAGGAATTTCGGGATGGCCAGCCGGGAGGTGTAGAAGCAGGACGAGAGGTTGGTGCGCATCAAATCGTCCCAGGCCTCGGGGGTGAGGTCTTGAATGAGGCCGGTGACCGAGCGCCCGGCGTTGTTGATTAAAATGTCGAGGCGGTGAACGTGGGCGTCAAACAGCGCCGCGACCTGTTCGGCGTCCCCGGCGTCGCAGCGCACCGGCGTGACCGGCACTTCGTAAGTGGCCGACAGCCTGACCGACAAGTCGGTCAGCGCGTCCATCGAACGTTCGCAGGTCAAAATCAAATGGCAGCCCCTTTGAGCGAGGGCTTCGGCGATGGCGGCACCGATGCCCCGGGAGGCGCCGGTGACCAAGGCCGTTTTGTTGGCAAAATCGTGCATGTTGTTTTCCCTTCTATATGTAAATATTAAGCCCGGGCGATTTTCGCGCGCAGGGTGTTGAGCACCAGCCGCTTGTTGGCGGACCATTTCGGCGCGATCAAAAGCCGCTTCGGTGCGTCGCCGGTGAGCCGGTGGATGACGGTGGCCTCGGGCAGCCGCTTCAGACAGTCGACGACAAGGTCGGTGTAGGCCTCGAAGGTGAACACCGGGAAGGGGGCTTTGAGGTAGGCCTCGCCCATGGCTGTCCCCTTGAGCACGTGGAGCAGCTGCAGCTTGATGCCCGGCAGGGTCGGCGAGAGTGTTGAGAGATAATCGACCGTCTCGAGCATCATCGCCCGCGTTTCGCCGGGCAGGCCGAGGATCACGTGCACGACCGCCGGGATGCCGGCCTCGGCCAGCCGCTTGTAGGCTGATTCGAACACTCCGAGGGTGTAGCCCCGGTGAAAGGCTTCGGCGGTGGCCTTGTGGACAGTCTGCAGGCCCAGCTCCACCCAGACGGGCTTGACGCGGTTTAAGTCCGCGAGCATGTCGAGCACGGGATCGGGCAGGCAGTCCGGGCGGGTGCCGACCGCGAGGCCGACGATTTCGGGCCGGGCGATGGCTTCGCGGTAGAGGGCCCCCAGCCGGGCGAGCTCCGCGCCGTTTCTGACGTAGGTGTTGGTGTAGGACTGGAAGTAGGCGATGTAGCGGCGGTCTTCCGGAGCGATGTGCTTCGGGAATTTCGGGTCGACCAGGGCTTTGGCCGCAGCCAGCTGTTCGCCTAGGGGCGCGGGGTCCGCGGCGAAATCGCCGGAGCCGCCGGCCGAGCAGAAGGTGCAGCCGCCGGTGCCGAGGGTGCCGTCCCGGTTGGGGCAGGTGCACCCCGAGGAGAGGGACAATTTGTAGACCTTGGTGTGATAACGGCGCTTCAGCGCCTCAGATAAAGTTAAGATTTTCATGACTCCCCTGACAATTAAAAAAATTAAAATTTTATGGGTTTTGTCTATTATATTCCAATGTTGGCGCTTTATCAAAATAAATGTGTGTGTTATAATGACCACAGTATTGTGGTTTTTTTTGGAAAAATAAAACTGGCGGCGCAAGCTGCCGGGAAAGGATGTAATAAACATGGCAGTAACTGTACTCGTAGGCGCTCAGTTTGGAGACGAAGGCAAAGGCAAGATCATCGATTATCTCTGCGACCAGCAGGATTTGATCGTGCGTTTTCAGGGCGGCGACAACGCCGGCCACACCGTCGTCAACGACGCAGGCACCTTCAAATTTCACCTGGTCCCGAGCGGGATCTTCAATAAAAACGGCGAATGCCTCGTCGGCACCGGCACCGTCGTCAATTTAGACGTGCTCGCTGAAGAAATGCAGCAGGTCGAAGACGCGGGCGTCTCGACAGACAACCTGAAGATTTCCGGCAAGGCCCATCTGCTGATGCCTTACCATCAGGAGCTCGACGCGCTGATGGAAAGCCACGGCGGCATCGGCACGACCAAACGCGGCATCGGCGTCTGCTACGCCTTTAAAATGCTGCGCAAGAACCTGAGAGCGGAAGACCTCCTCGATCTGGACCGCGCTCATGACAAGATGCTCAACTACCTCGACGTCGTGAACAAAATGCTCGTCGCTTACGGCGGCGAAGCCGTCACCATCGAACAGGTCGACGCGAAGCTTAAAGGCTGGGCCGACAAGTTCGCGGACCGCATCGTCGAACCGATCTCTTACATCCACAGCTATTTGGATCAGGACAAGAACATCCTGTTCGAAGGACAGCTGGCCGCGATGAAGGACATTGACCAGGGGATTTACCCCTACGTCACCTCGTCCTGCCCGTCCGGCGCCTACGCGGCGGTTACCGGCGGTTTCCCGGCGAAGAAAATCGACAAGGTCATCGGCGTCGCCAAGGCCTTCTCCTCAGCCGTCGGCGCTGGCCCCTTCCCAACTGAAGACGAAGACAGCCCGCAGCTGGCGATCATCCGCGGCGACGGCACCAAGGACGACGACGAATTCGGCGCCAGAACCGGCCGCTCCCGCCGTCTGGGCTGGCTCGACCTGCCGATCATCCGCTACACCAATTTGGTCAACGGCTTTGACGAATTGGCTCTGTGCAAGCTCGACAAGCTGGACTTCCTCGAAAGCATCAAGGTCTGCACCGGCTACAAGCTGGACGGCAAGAAAATCGACTACTTCCCGAACACCGACGATCTGGAACGGGTCGAACCGATTTACGAAGAACTGCCGGGCTGGCAGACCTCGACGACCGACGTGCGCAAGATCGACGACCTGCCGGAAAACGCAAAGAACTATATCAAATTCATCGAAGACCAGGTGGGCGCGCCGATTCACTACGTCGGCGTCGGCCCGGACCGCGATTCTCTCGCTGTAAGATAGGAGTGATGGGACCGTTTGGCGTTTAGCATTGCAAGAGAAAGAGGTATCTGATGTCATATTTTAAAAAGGATAAACGGGCCTACCTGCTCCTGGCGGACGGCTCAATTTATCAGGGCTATCATTTTGGCTGCGAAGGCACCACCATCGGCGAGATCGTCTTTACCACCGGGATGACCGGCTACCAGGAAGTGCTGACTGACCCGTCCTACTGCGGGCAGATCGTCATGCAGACCTACCCGTTAATCGGCAATTACGGGATCAACAGCAGCGATATGGAAAGCTCGAAGAGCTGGGTCAACGGCTACATCGTTCGGGAATGGTGCGAAGCGCCGTCCAACTTCAGAGAAGCGGGGACGATCGACGCCTTCCTGAAAAGCCAGGGCAAGGTCGGCATCTGGGATGTGGACACCCGCCAGCTGACCCGGAAGATCCGCCGTCAGGGGACGATGAATGGCGCCATCACCACCGAGGACGTGTACGCCCACAAGGACGAGCTGCTGGAAAAGATCCGCAGCTACAAAATCGTCAACCCGGTGCCGAAGGTGTCCGTCTCCAAGCTGGACTGGTATTACGAACGGGAAAACCGCGCGAACCACGTCGCCCTGATGGATTTCGGCTACAAGCACAACATTCTCGAAAAGCTGCTCCAGTTCGGCTGCAACGTGACGGTCATGCCCTGGGACGCGACGATGGAAGATATCCGCGAGCTCAACCCGGACGGCATCATGCTGTCCAACGGCCCGGGGGACCCGACGGACAACGTCAAGGTCATCGACAACATCAAGCGGTTCATCGACTACGGCAAGCCGATTTTCGGCATCTGCCTCGGACATCAGCTGATGGCGCTGGCCAACGGCGCCAAAACCGAAAAAATGCCATTCGGCCACCGCGGCCTCAACCAGCCGGTCAAGGATTTAACCCAGGACCGGGTCTACATCACCAGCCAGAACCACGGCTACGCGGTGGTGAACAACACGGTGGACCCGTCGGTTGGGCAGATCACCCACATCAACATGAACGACGGCACCTGCGAAGGCATCGCCTACCCGGACATCCACGCCTTCACAGTCCAGTTCCATCCGGAAGCGAGCGCCGGCCCGAACGACACCCGCTATCTGTTTGAAAAATTCACCGATTTAATGGAAAGGGGACAGGAAGGATGCCTTTAAAGAAAGAACTGAAGAAAGTACTGGTCATCGGTTCCGGCCCGATCATTATCGGACAGGCGGCGGAATTTGACTACGCCGGCACTCAGGCCTGCAAGGCGCTGCGCCAGGCGGGGCTGGAGGTCGTGCTCATCAACTCCAACCCGGCGACGATCATGACCGACAAGGCGATGGCCGACGAAGTCTACATCGAACCGCTGACCGAGGACGTCGTCAAGCGGGTCATCCTGAAGGAAAAGCCCGACGGGGTGCTGTCGACCCTCGGCGGCCAGACGGGATTGAACCTGTCGATGGCCCTGGCGCGCAGCGGCTTCCTCGAAGCACACGGCGTCGAGCTCCTCGGCGCGGACGTGGAAACCATCGACAAGGCCGAAGACCGACAGGCCTTTAAGGACACGATGCGCCAGATCGGCGAACCGACGATTCCGTCCAAGGTCGTCGAATCCGTCGACGACGCGATGGATTTCGCGGCCTCCATCGGCTACCCGGTCATCGTCCGCCCGGCGTTCACCCTCGGCGGCACCGGCGGCGGCATCGCCGCGACCCCGAACGACCTGCACCGCATCGCGACCCGCGGGCTGCGGCTCTCGCCGATTCATCAGGTCTTAATCGAACGGGACATCTCCGGCTGGAAGGAAATCGAATTCGAAGTCATGCGGGACGGCAAGGGCAACGTCATCACCGTCTGCTCGATGGAAAACTTCGACCCGGTCGGCATCCACACCGGCGACTCCATCGTCGTCGCACCGTGCCAGACCCTGTCGGACAAAGAGTACCAGATGCTCAGAACTTCGGCGCTGAAAATCATCTCGACCCTCAAAGTCGAAGGGGGCTGCAACTGCCAGTTCGCCCTGAACCCTGACAACTTCAACTACGCGGTCATCGAAGTCAACCCGAGAGTCTCCCGCTCGTCGGCGCTGGCCTCGAAGGCCACCGGCTACCCGATCGCCAAGATCGCCAGCCTCATCGCCGTCGGCTTCAGCCTCGACGAAATCACCAACGACATCACCGGCAAGACGCCGGCCTGCTTCGAACCGGTTATCGACTACATCGTCGTCAAATTCCCGAGATGGCCTTTCGACAAATTCGTTTACGCGAGACGGACTCTCGGCACGCAGATGAAGGCCACCGGGGAAATCATGGCCATCGGCAACAGCTTCGAACAGGGCATGATGAAGGCCATCCGCTCCATCGAGCTGGGCTTCGACACCTTGTCGGTCGAAAAATACCGCAAGGCCTCGGACGAAGAAATTGTCGAAGCTTTGGGCCGCAAGGACGACGAACGCTGCTTTGTGGTCTACGAGGCGCTGTACCGCGGCATCCCGATGGATCAGATCCACGCGATCACGATGATTGACATGTGGTTCCTCGACAAGCTGCGCCACCTGGCGATCATGGAACGGGATTTGACCGAAAAGGGCATCGGCGACGACCGCGCGGCCGAACGCATCACCGTCGCGCGCCAGCTCGGCTTCCTCGATTCGACGATCGCCCGGCTGACCCACCTGCCCTACAACCCGAAGACCTGCCACGTCGAGCTGCCAGAAGCCGTCGAAAAGCAGATCACAATGCCGGAATACGCGTCCTTCAAAATGGTCGACACCTGCGCCGGGGAATTCGACGCGGAAACGCCGTACTTCTACTCGACTCGGGACACCGAAAACGAAGCGGAAGAATTTTTGGAAGAACACGCCAGCAGCAAAAAGCGGATCATGGTCTTCGGCTCCGGCCCGATCCGCATCGGCCAGGGGATCGAATTCGACTACTGCGCCGTGCACTGCGCCTGGGCGCTGCGGGAGCTTGGCTACGAAGCCATCATCGTCAACAACAACCCGGAAACGGTCTCGACCGACTTCGACACTTCGGATCGGCTGTACTTTGAACCGCTGACTGCGGAAGACGTCCGGGCCATCGTCGAAACGGAACAGCCCGACGGCGCTATCGTCCAGTTCGGCGGCCAGACGGCTATCAAGCTGACCCAGCACCTCGACGAAATCAAGGTGCCGATTCTCGGGACCGACCCGAAATACATCGACGCGGCGGAAGACCGCGAGCTCTTCGACGAATGCCTCGAACGCTGCGGCATTCCGCGTCCGAAGGGCGGCACCGTCTTCAAGACTGAAGAAGCGGTCGAAGAAGCCAACCGCCTCGGCTACCCGGTCCTCTTGAGACCTTCTTACGTCCTCGGCGGGCAGAACATGATCATCGCCCACACCGACGACGACGTCCGCGAATACATGGGCATCATCACCTCCCACGAAATCACCAACCCGGTGCTCATCGACAAATACCTGATGGGCAAGGAAGTGGAAGTCGACGCGATCTGCGACGGCGAAAACTACCTGATTCCGGGGATCATGGAACACGTCGAAAAGGCCGGGGTCCACTCCGGCGACTCGATTTCGGTCTACCCGCCGCACACCCTGTCCGAAAAGGTGCAGCAGACCATCATCGACTACACCGGCAAGCTCGCGAAAGAGCTCCACGTCATCGGCCTGATGAACATCCAGTTCGTCGTGATGGACGAAACGGTCTACGTCATCGAAGTCAACCCGCGTTCCAGCCGGACCGTCCCGTACATTTCCAAGGTGACCGACGTGCCGATGGTCGACATGGCTACCCGGATTATGATGGGCGAAACCCTGAAGGATATGGGCGTCGAACACTCCGGGCTGCATCCGGTGAAGGATCACGTCGCGGTCAAGGTGCCGGTCTTCAGCTTCTCGAAGCTGGAAGACGTCGATACCCAGCTCGGGCCGGAAATGAAATCCACCGGGGAAGTTCTCGGTGTCGCAAAAACCTTCGAAGACGCGATCTACAAGGGCTTCGTCGCCAGAGCCGGCCAGGACATCGTCCGCCAGGGCGCGGTGCTGCTCACGGTGCGAGACCGAGACAAGCCGGAAATCATCGACATCGGGCGCCGGTTCCACGATCTCGGCTTCAAACTCAACGCGACCGTCGGCACGGCGAAGGTGCTGCGCGAAAACGGGCTGCCGGTTCACGTGGTCAGACGCTTGTCCGAAGCGCGGCCGAACATCGGCGACCTCCTCGAAAACCGGGAAGTCGACTACGTCGTCTCCACCTCGACGAAGGGGCGCCAGCCGGGCATCGACGAAGTCAAAATGCGACGGAAGGCCGTCGACAATTCCGTCACGCTGATGACGGCGCTGGATACGGTCCGGGCATTGCTGGGCTGCCTCGAAAGCAAGCGCAACCTCTCGGATATTCCCCTCGTCGACATCACGAAGATCTGATTGTTTAAAAGATTTGCAATTTATACGCCAGTTCATGAAATGAGCTGGCTTTTTTATGTGATTCTTAAATAAGATACGATATAATATAATCAGATTAAATTAAAAACACGCGCCTTATGCGCTTCACGATTACGGACAGGAGGGACAGACACATGAAAATCATTGCAGCCGGCGGCGCCGGCTTTGTGGGCAGCAATTTCATACATTATTGGCGCAAGCATCACCCGTGGGACACGCTGGTCTGCGTCGACGCGCTGAAACGTCGCAGCAATCTGAGAAACCTCGGCGACGCCTTTGAAGCGCCGGATTTCGCTTTCATCGAAGCGGACATCACCGATCAGGCGACGATCGAGAGCATCCTCAAGGTCGAAAAGCCCGACGTCGTGATCAATTTCGCGTCGGTCGGCCGAAAAAGCGGCGGGGTGGACGCCTGCCTGGACACGAACGTGAACGGGACTGTGCGGCTGGTCGAAGCCTGCGTGAATTGCGGCGTGCCGCGGTTTCATCAGGTGTCGACGGCGGACGTGTACGCGGCGATCGCCCTCGGGGATGACCACCAGATTTACGAAACCGAGGCGCCAAAGCCGGATTCGGTTTACGCGGCGTCCAAAGCGGCGGCGGACAATTTCGTCCTCGCCTACGGCAGCCACCGCGCCATCGCTGTGACGATCTCGCGGAGCACGGCCAATTACGGACCGGCGCAGGAGCCCAACGCGCTGATCCCTGAGACGATCATCCACGCGCTGCACAATCAGGACATCGACGCGCCGGGGACGGGGCAGAACGTGCGCGACTGGACTTTCGTCGACGACCACTGCCGCGCCATCGACCGGATTTTGTTCAACGGCGAGCCCGGCGAGATTTACAACATCGCCAGCGGCTCGGAAAAGAGCGACCTCGAAACGGTGCAGGCCCTCTGCGACGCCTTCGGCAAATCCGCCGGGCAGCTCGATAATGCGCCGGCACCCGGCCCGAAGGATAAGCTGTTCACGGTCAACGCCGACAAGATTCACGATGAGCTGAACTGGACGCCGCGGACGTCCTGGAGCTCAGGCATTCAAAACACCTGCGACTGGTACCTGCACCATATGGACTGGTGGGACGATCAGAACAGTCAAAAATAAAGGGCTGTGGGGCTGCACGGCAAAAAATATGAATAGATAGTCAAAAGCCGCTCTGTCATAGGACAGGGCGGCTCAGACTGTAGACAAACGAGGCTCTGAGAAAATACTCAGAGCCTCGTTTGATTT
>NZ_CAIFFF010000017.1:0-35521 GCF_903789625.1 uncultured Pseudoramibacter sp.
AGAAATCAGCATTAAATTATTTTTATTTTACGCTTGACTTTTGTTAGCAGGTTTTTATTGATTTTTATTTTAAAAGACGGATGAAGCCAGCCCGCAATTTTGAAATCGTCTTAATGTTAAATCCGAGGCGCAAAGCGTTGCGCTTTCCCGCGGTTTTGGATATACTAAGGCCAATATTTCAATACGACTAATAAAACGACCAAAAGATCCCAAAGGATCTAGAAAGAGAAGCACAAGCATGATGCACGCAGCAAACACAGAACCGGAGGCAGCCCAGATGAAGATTCGACGCTTTCGCACAGAGGACGAGCCCGCCATTTTATCGATTTTGAACCAGTCGATCGTCGAACGCAAGGTGACGGCGCAGCTGACGCCGGCCACGATGGAAGCGCGCCGCGGCTGGTTCGCGATGCACAGCGCGAGACGCTACCCGATTTTCGTCGCCGAAGAAGGCGGGGACGTCCTCGGTTGGATGGCGGTGACGCCCTACCGCGGCGGCCGCGAAGGCTTTTCTAAGACCTGCGAGCTCAGCTATTACCTCGACCGAAACTGCCGCCACCAGGGCATCGGCTCGAAGCTGATGGCCCACGCGCTAGACGAATGCCGCAAGCTGGGGTACCGCCACGTCCTGTTGATCATCTTCGAACACAATCAGCCCTCCCAGGGCCTCGCCCGCAAATTCGGGTTTACGGTCTGGGGGCGGTTCCCGAATATCGTCGATATCGACGACCAGATTCAGGACTGTCTGCAGATGGGCCGAGATCTGTAAAAAATGCAAAAAAGGCTTGATTTTTCGGGCCTGCGTTGCTATAATGAATTCCATAAAGGCTTTCCGCCTTTTTTTATTGTGGGCGAAAAGCTAAATCCTACGAAAAAACAAGAGTCAAACCATACATGGAGGTCATCTGATGAGAACCAAAGTTACATTAGCCTGTACAGAATGCAAGCAGCGCAATTACGATACGATGAAGAACAAAAAGAACAATCCGGACCGCATCGAATTGAAGAAATACTGCCCGTTCTGCAAGAAACACACGTTACACAAGGAAACACGCTAATTTCGCGTAACCGAGAGCACGCAGATTATGGCGAAAAAGAAAAAGAACAGACAGGAACGCCGGGCTGAAGAAGCCCGCCGGGCCGAACTGGCACAAAAGGCAGAAGCCAAAGCTGCAGAGAAAAAAGAAGCCAAGTTAGAAGCCGCCCGCGCCCGCGCGATGCAGCGCGAAACCGGGAAGAAGGTCGAAGGCGCTGAAACCGGCACCGAACCGGTAAAGGCGAAGGATCCGAAGTCGACACAATACGACGAAAAGGCCGTTGCGAAGGCTTCCAAAGAAAAACGCGCAGCGAAAAAGGCCGCTGCCAAAAAGGAAAAGAAGCAGAAGAAACCCGGTTTCTTCAGAAGAATCGGGATCTTTTTCGGCGAAGTCGGCGTCGAACTGCGCAAGGTCAACTGGCTGACCCGGGATGAACTGGCGCGTTCAAGCGGCGTGGTTTTCGGCATCGTCGCGGTTTTCACCCTGCTGACCTGGCTGGTCGACAGCGGATTCGGCGCACTGGCCGCATTTTTCCTGGGACGATAACCCAGAGGGAGGCAACAGATGGAATACGAAAACGCAGATCAGCCGCAGTGGTATGTTGCCCATACCTATTCGGGATACGAAAACAAGGTCAAGGACAGCATCGAAGCGACCGTTGAACACCGCAACATGCAGGACGTGATCTTCGAAGTCCAGGTGCCGGTGCAGGACGTCATCGAACAGAAGGACGGGAAGAAAGTCGTCAAGGAAAAAAAGCTTTTCCCAGGCTACGTGATCATCAAGATGTTCATGACCGACGAATCCTGGTACGTGGTGCGCAACACCCGTGGGGTGACCGGCTTTGTCGGCCCCGCGTCCAAGCCCGTGCCGCTGTCTGAAGAAGAACTGAGAAAGCTCGGCATCCGCCGCACCACCTACAAGGTCGATTTCGAAGTCGGCGACAAGGTGAAGGTGCTGTCCGGGCCGTTTGAAAACTGTGCCGGCGAGGTCACGGACATCAACGCCGAACAGGGCCGGCTCACGGCCACCCTGGAAATGTTCGGACGGGAAACCCCGACCGAGCTGGAATTCGACCAGGTCGAAAAACTCAACGCATAAATTTATGTCACGCTTTATTCGCTCTGGTTTTCAGGGCGTTTAAATATAAAATCACTTAAGGGAATCCATTCTTCAACCTTACACATTTTGACCGATCGCAAAGGATCGAGACTAAAGAGGAGGTGTCACTATGGCTAAAAAAGTAATCGGACTGATTAAACTTCAGATCCCGGCAGGCAAAGCGTCTCCAGCGCCGCCAGTTGGGCCGGCTTTAGGCCAGCACGGTGTCAATATTATGGGCTTCTGTAAAGAATTCAACGCGAAAACAGCGGATCAGGCAGGGATGATCATTCCTGTTGTCATCACCGTTTTCCAGGATCATTCTTTCACGTTCATTACCAAAACACCGCCAGCAGCCGTTTTGCTTAAGAAAGCGGCAGGCATCGACAAAGCATCCGGCGAACCGAACAAGAACAAGGTCGCTTCCGTGACCATGGATCAGGTTCGTGAAATCGCGCAGACGAAAATGCCAGACCTGAATGCTGCTGATTTAGACGCAGCGGCCAGCATGGTAGCCGGAACTGCACGTTCTATGGGCATCACTGTCGAAGAATAACGATAGATAAAATTAATTTATAAACATTATTTTTGAAGAAGAACCTTAAGTGGGAGGATTCAATCCGTTATGACCACAGGAGGAAAGATGAAAAAAGGTAAGAATTACCAGGATAAAGTGAAGACTTACGATAAGTCTGAACTCTTTGATCTGGATGCCGCTGTGGCTCAGGTCAAAAAAATGGCAACTGCCAAATTCGATGAAACCATCGAACTGCACGCACGCTTAGGCGTCGACTCCCGCCACGCTGACCAGCAGGTCCGCGGCTCTGTCGTTCTCCCGAACGGCACCGGGAACACCGTCCGCGTTCTGGTTATCGCCAAGGGCGACAAGCTGAAGGAAGCGGAAGAAGCCGGCGCAGATTTCTTCGGCGAAGACGAAATCATCGAAAAGATCCAGAAAGAAAACTGGTTCGATTTCGACGTTCTGATCGCAACCCCGGATATGATGGGCAAGGTCGGCCGCTTGGGCCGCATCCTCGGGCCGAAGGGCTTGATGCCAAACCCGAAATCCGGCACGGTTACGATGGACATCGCGAAGGCCGTCAAGGATACTAAAGCTGGTAAAGTGGAATACCGTCTGGACAAGGCGAACATCATCCACGTTATCATCGGCAAGGCTTCCTTCACCGAAGAACAGCTGACCCAGAACTTGACTGTGCTGCTCGACGCGCTGAAAAAGGCGAAACCGGCTGCAGCCAAAGGTCAGTACTTCAGAAGCGTCACCCTCGCTTCGACGATGGGCCCTGGCGTCAGAATCAACCCGGCAAGAATTTAACAAAAAGGGCTTGACACCCTAAAGGGTTTTTGATAATATATTCTAGTCTGAAATAGGCACAACAGAATATCATTCATCCATAGACAGCAGGGACTAAGGTTTAAAAAACCTGCCGAGGGTGTCGCAAGCACGAATACATGGGCTTTCTTCACCTGGGTGAAGGAAGCCTTTATTTTTGACAGCAAATGTCAGAAAGCCTTCTGCATCTGATTTTTGTAAAAATCTAAAAAAGGAGGAGAATATGCCCAATCTGGAAGCAAAAAAAGCGCTGGTCGCTGAAATTGCGGAAAAATTAAAAGCATCACAGGGTACGATCGTCGTCGACTACCGCGGCCTCAACGTCGAAGAAGTCACCGAACTGAGAGATAAAGCCCGTGAACAGGGAATCGAATACAAGGTTTACAAGAATTCGAGCCTGCGCTTTGCCGCAAAGGAAGCGGGACAGGAAGGCCTTTTGGAATCTCTGAAGGGACCGTCCGCTATCGCGTTTTGTGAAGCGGATCCAATCGCACCGGCTAAATTAATGGCGGATTTCGCGAAGGATCACGAAAACCTTGAAATCAAATCCGGCGTCGTCGACGGCAAAGTCGTCAGCGTCGATGAAATCCAGGCACTCGCAAAACTCCCGAGCCGCGAAGAACTCGTCGCGATGACATTGAGAGGTCTCAACGCACCGATCACTGGCTTCGTCAACGTCCTCAACGGCACCATCAAGGGATTGGTCGTCGCACTGTCTGCGATTGCCGACAAGAAAAAAGAAGAAGAAGCTGCCTAAGCGGTTTCTGCGGAACACAAAGAATTTTAATTTTAACAAATTAGGAGAAATAAAATGAGCGAAAAAGTAGAAAAGTTAATTGAAGACGTTAAAGGCTTAACTGTTCTCGAATTATCAGAATTAGTATCTGCACTGGAAGACGAATTCGGCGTAAGCGCTGCTGCACCTGTCGCTGTTGCTGCTGCACCTGGTGCTGCTGGTGGCGATGCTGCTGCTGAAAAGACTGAATTCGACGTCGTCCTGAAGGAAGTCGGCGATCAGAAGATCAAAGTCATCAAGGTTGTCCGCGAACTCACAGGCCTGGGCCTGAAGGACGCAAAGGCTCTCGTCGATGGCGCACCGAAGACTGTCAAGGAAGCGGTCGCAAAGGACGAAGCAGAAGAAATGAAAGCCAAGATCGAAGAAGTCGGCGCTACTGTCGAACTCAAATAATTCGATCTCGAATTTATTTTTCAAACACGGACCTGCCCTTACGGGTGGGTCTTTTTTTGTTTTTACGCCGCCTCGCCGTAAAATTACAGGCATTTTCTCTAAAAATGCTTTATAATATAATCAGTTACGTAAAATTACAAATCACAAGAGGAGGCCGACGATGGCAGACAGAGATAAAACGATCCGGGACCGCGATCAGATCGAACCGAAGCAGTGGGTGAAATGGGCGCAGACGCTCCAGGCCGAAGCCCAGAGCGGCCTGGCCTACGCGACCAATCCCTTTGATATCGAGCGCTACGAACGGCTCCGGGCGCTGTCGGTGGAGATCATGAACACCTATACCGAGGCGGGGATGGACAAGGTGCGCACGATGTTTGCAAGCGAAACCGGCTACCAGACGCCGAAAATCGACGTCCGCGGCGCCGTCGTGAAAAACGGCAAGATCCTGCTGGTCCAGGAAAAGCTCAACGAGGACCGCTGGTCGCTGCCCGGAGGCTGGGCCGACGTGGGCCTGTCCCTGAAGGAAAACATCGAAAAAGAGGTGCGGGAGGAAGCCGGCCTCGAGGTCAAGGCGACGCGCCTGGTCGCGATCTACAACTGGCTGAAAAGCTACGTCGACGCGCCCTTCTCGATGTACAAGATGGTCATGCTCTGCGAGCCGGAGGGGGCCGGCCATTTCGTCGACAACGCCGAGACGGAAAACGTCGCCTACTTCAGCCTAGGGGAGCTGCCGCCTTTGACCCGCAAGGTCAGCCGGGACCTGATCGTCCGCTGCCTTTCGGCGTCCAAGGACTGGGATTACGAGCCTTATATCGAATAGGCTTGATTCGCCCACAATCGGCCTGAATTGGCTTGACAAGTCAAATCGCTATCGTTTATAATGACTAGGCACTAGACGGGGAAGTAGCGGCTCCCTGTAACCTGCAATCCGCTATAGCAGGGTTGAATTCCCCAATGCGGGAGCCGTGCTCGATGCCGAGTCAGCGCGTAAGTGGTGTTGAAGGCTGGACTCTGCGCAATAAGACCCTGTGAACCCTGTCAGATCCGGAAGGAAGCAGCAGTAAGCAGGCAACCTTATGTGCCGCAGAACCATCTGGCCGGAGCTAACTGCCCGAAGGACGGTCGAAATCGGTTTTCAAAGCGGGGTGTGCTTTTTTTATGTGCAAAATCCGCGTGAAGATACAAAACGGGCCAGAAATGGCAAATTATTGTCAAGATATTTTCATCCTCTTCAAGACCTGTTATAATTTTAGTTGGATAAAACTGTGACAATCGTTATCATCATGGGGTCAAACCATGATGCTGTTTTCTTTAAATCGTAAAGGGGGTTCATATGAGCAAAATGAATACCGTCCGCGGATTCCAGGTGAAGCCGCAAATTTGGTACGGTATTGGATCACTTAAAAAACTCGCGGACTTTAATTTTACCAAAGTCTGCATCGTAACCGATGAAGGTATGGTCAAATTCGGTCTTTTGGATATGGTAACGGACGTGCTCGATGAAGCCGGCGTGACCTATCACATTTTCGACGACGTCAAGCCGAACCCGACGTCTGATATCGTCGAAAAGGGTGTGGCCCACATGCTGACCCAGCGGCCTCAGGCGCTGATTGCCTTGGGCGGCGGCTCGTCCATCGATACCGCGAAGGGCATCATCTACTACACCAACAATTTCAAGCAGATTTTCCTCGATCCGCAGCTGGTTCAGAATCCGCATTTCATCGCGATTCCGACGACCGCTGGAACGGGCTCTGAAGTCACGGATTACGCCGTCATCACCGACGTGGACACCGGCACGAAGATTCCTTTAAGCGAATCGATGATGATGCCGGATACGGCGATTCTCGATCCGAAACTGATCGAATCGGTGCCGGCTGGCGCGACCGCCGCGACGGGGATGGACGTGCTGACCCACGCCATCGAAGCCTACGTCTCCACGGGCAACAACCCGTTCTCGAGATGCTACGCGTCCAAGGCGACCGAGCTCGTGTTCAAGAGCCTGAAAGCCTGCTACGACGATGGCCACGACCTGGAAAGCAAGGCCAGCATGCAGATCGCGTCGACAATGGCCGGGATCGCGTTTAACAGCGCGGGCCTCGGCATGGCCCACGCCATCGCCCACACCATCGGCGCCCAGTACCATCTGCCTCACGGCTTGGCCTGTGCCATCGCGCTGCCCTACGTCATTGCCTACAACGGGATCGACGAACGCGCCGAATACCTGTACGGCCGCCTGCTCCACGCTCTGGGCATCCACAAGGACGAAGGGCGCACGGCATCCGCGACCTTTGTCAGAATGATCGTCAAGCTGATGAAGTCGATGAATCTGCCGATCTGCCTCGACGAAAGCCGCTCGGATACGTCGGATTACGACGAAGTCCGCAGCACGCTGATCAAAAAGGCGATGGCCGACGCGACGCTGAAGACCAACCCGGTTCAGCCGAGCGAAGAAGACATGGGCAAGATCCTCGATCTGGTCTGCCACGGCGTCTTCTAAACTTAAAGTTAAAACACATTATCCTTTTATTGGGGTCCGCCCTGATAAAAGGATTTTTTTATGTTAAAATATTTTCTCAAGCAATGATTTTGTAGAGTGAGAAAGGAGGCCGCGGCATGCGTCGAATCGAAGAGGTGGACCGGTTTTTGAAACACGGCGGGATTGCGAAGCCCCTGGCCCTCGGAGACCAGCAGCTTGAGGCCGTCGCCCGCACCGAGGGGCAGACGCTCCTCCTCGCGGTGCCGGGCAGCGGCAAGACCACGGTGGTCATCTGCCGGCTGGCCTACATGATCGGGGCCCTCGGGGTGAACCCGGGGGACATCCTGACCCTGACCTTCTCCCGGGCCGGGGCCGCCGATTTGGCCGAGCGCTACCGGGAGCTCTGCGGCGCCCATTTGGCCCGGCCGCGGTTTTCGACGATTCACAGCTTTGCGCTGTCGGTGATCCGCGCCTACGAGCGCATCTACAACAAGAAGGCCTTCGACGTCCTCGAGGACGGCACCCAGGTCGTCCGGGAGATTTATCGCGGGATTTACCACTCGTGGCCGACGGACAGCGACATGGCGGACATTCAGTCGGCGCTGTCGCTGATTCAGAACAAGATGCTGACCCGGGCCCAGATCGCCGAGGTCAAGGTCGGGGATATGCCGATCGAGAAGCTCTTCGGCGCTTACAGCCGCTACAAGCGCCGCCACCACCTGATGGATTTCGACGACATGCTGGTCTACGCCTACAGGCTCCTCAAGAAGCACAAGCGGCTCCTGAACTATTTTAAAGAACAGTACCATTACCTCAACGTCGACGAGGCCCAGGACACCTCGACGCTGCAGTTTGCGATCATCGGCCTGCTCGCCGGGCGGGACGGCAACCTGCTGGTCGTCGGGGACGAGGACCAGAGCATCTACGGCTTCCGGGGCGCGAGCCCGAAGGAGCTCCTCCAGTTTCAGAAGCGCTACCCGAAGGGGCAGGTGCTTTTGATGGAGACGAACCGGCGCTCGACGGCGGATCTAGTGGCCGCGGCGGACCAGTTTATCCGGCTGAACAAGGAGCGTTACCCGAAGCATATGGTCACCGCCAACCCCAAGGGCCTGCGCCCGGTGCGCCGGGTGGTGGCGTCGGTGGAGGCCCAGTACGACTACCTGGGGACGGCGGTGCGCCAGGAGGGCAAGCGCACGGCCATTCTCTACCGCAACAACGATTCGGCGATCCCGCTGATCGACCGCTTCGAGCGGGAGCACCTGCGCTACCGCCTGAAGGAGCACAGCCCGCTGTTTTTCTCCCATTTTGTCGTCCGGGACATTGCCGACTTCTTCGCCTTCGCCCAGGACATGACGGATTACGAGACCTTCACCCGCATTTACTACAAGATGGACTGCGCGATCTCGAAAAAGCAGATGCAGCTGGTGGGGCGCAAATCGCCGGAGACCTCGGTGTTCGACGCGCTGTTTAATCTGCCGGACGTGCCGGACTGGATGGCCGACAAATGGGCCGACGAGGAGGCGGGCTTCAAAAAGCTTGCCACAATGGCGCCAGGCCCCGGCGTGCACTACATCGTCGACGAGCTGGGTTACCGGGAGCATCTGGCCTTTCGGGTACAGAACGGCTGCCGGGAGGAAACCCTGGTTCAGAAGCTCAACATCCTGCAGATCCTCGCGGGCCGGGAGCCGACCCAGGACGCCTTCTTCGACCGGCTGACGGATTTGAAGTCATTAATCGCCCACCACGAGGTGGACACCACCGGCGCGGTGACCCTGTCGACGATCCACTCCAGCAAGGGGCTGGAATTCGACAAGGTCTACATCATCGACGCGGTGGAGGGGGAATTCCCGTCCCAGGCGGCCCTGGAGGACTCCGCCGAAGGCCGGGCCCTGTACAACGAGGAGGTGCGCCTGTTTTACGTCGGGGTGACCCGGGCGCGCACCGAGGTGGAGCTGGTCAGCGTCCGCGGGCGGAAGGAATCTCGGTTCGTGGCGGCCTATCTGGGTGAGAAGAAAAAGAAAAAGCGCAAACCCGCCCATAAAAAAACGCCCCTCGGGGCGGTGAAGGCGGCGATGGACCGGCGTCGGGAGCTGGAGCGCCTGCGCGGCGCCAGCGCCGAAAAGGCCAAGCGCTGGCACACCGGCGACAGCTTGATCCACAAGAAATTTGGGTCGGGCAAAATCTTAAAAATCGACGGCGTGACGGCGGCGGTCCTCTTCGCCGGGGAGCGGGACCCGCGGCAGATCGATTTAGCGGTCTGCGAGGGCCGGCATTTAATCCGGCGCGTGTAGCGCGTTTTTGAGAACCTGAATCATGATCAGGGCGCAGCCGACGACGACGAAGCAGTCGGCGACGTTGAAAATCGCGAAGCCGATGAGTCTGAAATCGAAGAAATCGACGACGTAGCCGAGACGGATGCGGTCGATCAAATTGCCGACAGCGCCGCCGATGACCAGCGCGAAGGCGGTGTTCATCGTCAGGTAGGCCTTGGTTTTGGGCAGGCTCACCAGCAGCCAGATCAGCACCGCGATCAGCGCCGAGGTGAGGACGATCAGGAAGATCGACTTGCCGGCGAAAATGCTGAAGGCGGCGCCGGTGTTTTCGATGTAGGTCAGGTGAAAGACCCGCGGGATGATGGGCACCGTCGTCACCGGAGCGAGAAAACGCACCGCCAGGGCCTTGACGATTTGGTCGCAGGCGACACAGACGGCGATGACTATCGCGTAAAAGATCATAGGAACCCTCCTGTGAGATAATTTAAAAATTGACACATCCAGTATATCATGAACCGGGCAAATCGCCCGGGTTTTATTGAAATGGTCTGGATAAAATGATACACTAGCAACAGTCAAAAAACCAATACTTTTTAGAAGGAATGAAATAGCATTATGGAAAAAATATCATCAAGCCCGGTCCGCGGCACCCGCGACATTCTCCCCGAAGAAATGCGCGTCCGCGACGAGCTGGAACACACCATTGCGGGGATTTATCGGGCCCACGGCTTTTCGCGCATCGAAACGCCGGCCCTGGAAAACATCGATCTGCTGCTGGGCTCTGACGGCGGCGACAACCTGAAGATGCTCTTCACCGTGCTCAAGCGCGGCAACAAGTTCAAGCCGACGGCGGACTCGACCCCCCACGACCTCTGCGACCAGGGGCTGCGCTACGATTTGACGCTGCCGCTGTCCCGGTTTTACGCCCACAACGCCGACCAGCTGGAATCGCCCTTCAAGGCGATCCAGATCGGCAACGTCTTCCGCGCGGAACGCCCCCAGAAGGGCCGTTTCCGTTCGTTTAAGCAATGCGACATCGACATCATCGGCGACCCGAACGTGACGGCGGAGATCGAGCTGATCAACACGACGGCGACGGCGCTGATGGCCACCGGCTTTGAGGATTTCACGATCAAGGTCAACGACAGACGGCTCTTGACCCAGTTTATCCTGCAGGCGGGCTTTAAGGCCGAAGACGTCGGCTCGGTGTGCATCTCCCTCGACAAAGTGGACAAGATCGGCACCGACGGCATCAAGAAAGAGCTCGTCGAAAAGGGCTACGATCAGGATATGATCGACCGCTTCGTCGACGCGGTGGACGACGTGAATCTCGACAACGTCGGCGACAAAGTGGACGCGCCGGAAGCGGTGGCGGATCTGAAACGGGTCATCGACACGATCACGCGCCTTGCCAAGGACCGCTACAAGATCGAATTCGACTTCAACCTGATCCGCGGCATGGGCTATTACACCGGCGAGGTCTTTGAAGTGCGCTGGGGCGACGTGGGCTACTCCATCGCCGGGGGCGGCCGCTACGACAACATGATCGGCAAGTACATGAAGCAGTCGGTGCCGGCGGTGGGCTTCTCCATCGGCTTCGAACGCATCGTGGGGCTCTTGATGGAACGGGGCATCCACAAGCAGGGCGGAGCCAAGCGCGTCGCGCTGTTCCACCAGAAGAACGCCGACATGGTCGACGTCATCGCCAAGGCCGACAGCTTAAGAGAAGCGGGCTGCGACGTCAACCTGATCGTCGAAAAGAAGAAGGTCGGCAAGCAGATTAACCACTGCGAAGAACAGGGCTACGCCGGGTTCATGGTCTACGGCCGGGACACGGACGTCCGCTTCTTCGAAGACAAGTAAGATGGTCGAGCTGATCGCGACGACGGCCTTCGGCTTAGAGAGCGTCGTCAAGCAGGAAGTGAAGGATTTAGGCTATCGGATCACCGAGGTGGAGGACGGCCGAGTCCATTTTGAAGGGGATGCCGGGGCCATCGCCCGGGCCAACCTCTGGCTGCGCTGCGCCGACCGGGTGCTCCTCACCGTCGGGACGTTCAAGGCCGTCACCTTTGACGAGCTGTTTGAGAAGACCCGGGCCCTGCCCTGGGAGGACTACATCCCGAAGGACGGGGCCTTCCCGGCGGCGAAGATTTCGTCGGTGAAGTCCCAGCTGTTCAGCAAATCCGACGGGCAGCGCATCGTCAAAAAGGCGGTGGCGGTGCGCCTGGGTCAGGCTTACGGCCTCGAAAAGCTGCCGGAAACCGGGGACGCCTACCCGATTTTCATCAAGCTCCTCAAAGACAAAGTGACGTTAGCCATCAACACCAGCGGCGAGGGCCTGAACAAGCGGGGCTACCGCGCCCACGGCAACGGCGCGCCGCTGAAAGAGACGATGGCGGCGGCCCTGGTGAAGCTCTCGAGGTGGCGGCCGGACCGCTTCTTTTTGGATCCGCTCTGCGGCTTGGGGACGATCGTGATCGAGGCGGCGATGATCGGCCGCCGGCAGGCGCCGGGGATGCACCGTCATTTCGATTCGGAGGCCTGGCCCATCGTCGGCCAAGCCGCCTGGGATCAGGCGCGGGAAGAGGCCGAGGACGCCCTTGCGCACAGCCCGTCCTTCAGAGTCCTGGGCAGCGACATCGACCCGGCAGCCCTGAAGCAGGCCCGGATCAACGCCAGGTTCGCCGGGGTGACGGACTTCACGGCCTTCCAGAGGCTGCCGGTGCAGCAGGTGCGCACCCACCGGCGCTACGGCGTCATCGTGACCAACCCGCCCTACGGCGTGCGCCTGTCGGACAAGGCCGACGTCGCCAAGCTGACCCGCGAGATGGGCCAGGTGTTCCGGGCGATGCCCGACTGGTCCTACTTCATCCTAAGCGGCTACGAGGATTTCGAGCGGGATTTCGGCCAGAAGGCGACGAAGAACCGCAAGCTCTACAACAGCATGATCAAGACGTATTTCTATCAGTATTACGGGCCCCTGCCCCCGAGAAAGGGACGCCGGGCGGCGGTGGCCGGAGAAAGGGAAACAACCAATGAAAAATAACAGAGGCCCGCAAAAGAGCCGCAGAACCCGATCGCGGGGCGAAAGCCCCCAGCCGGAAACCTCGGGCTTTGTGATCGTCGGGAAGAACCCGGTGCGCGAGGCCCTCAGGGAGGACCGGCAGATCGACCGCCTGTACGTGATGAAGGACAACCGGGACCACGTCCTCGGGGACATTGTGGCCCAGGCGAAGAAGCGCGGCGTCATCGTCCACTCGGTGGAAAAGCAGAAGCTGAACCAGATCGCCCGGGACGCGGGCTTTGACAATACCAACCACCAGGGGATCGCCGCGATGATGGCGCCCTTTGATTTTATGACACTGGATGAGGTGATTCATCCTGAGGAAGACCAGCTGATCGTGATCCTCGACCACATCCTCGACCCCCACAATTTCGGGGCGATTGTCCGCTCGGCCAATTTGTGCGGGGTGTCGGCGGTGATCTTTCCGGACAGACGCTCGGCGTCGGTGACGGCGGTGTCGATGAAGGCGTCGGCCGGAGCGATGAACGCGACGGCGATGGTGAAGGTGGCCAACCTCTCCCAGGCCATCGAGACCCTGAAGGACGCCGGGTTCTGGATCGCGGCCGCCGATATGGACGGTGAACCTTACTACAATTTGGACTGGACCGGCAAGATGGCCATCGTCATCGGAAACGAGGGCGCCGGGGTCAGCCCCAACGTCAGGAAGCACTGCGACCTGATCGCGTCGATCCCTAATTACGGGACCATCGACTCCTTCAACGCCTCGGTCGCGGCGGGGGTGCTGCTCTGCGAGGCGGCCCGTCAGCGCCATGCCGGCTGATAAGCCGACGCTGATCGTCGACGGCTACAACGTGATCCACGAGCGGGCCCACGCGGCCAACCGCCCGGTGGGCGATCTCGAGAGCGAGCGGGCGCGGCTGATCGATGAGCTGGCGGATTACAGCGGCTACCGCGGGGTGAACACGGTGGTGGTGTTCGACGCCTACAACCGCAAGGATTTCGAGGAGCGCGAGGTGACGGTCAGCGGGATCCGCGTGGTGTTCACGAAGTTCGGCGAGACGGCGGACACCTACATCGAGGCGCTGGTCTACGCCCTGTTGGGCAGCCACCGGGAGGCGCGCCGGGCCAATCGGCAGCGGCGGGTCGAGGTGGTCTCGTCGGACAGCGCGGTGCAGCAGCTGATCCTCGGGGGCGGCGCGACGCGGATGTCCTCCCGGGAGCTGCTGCTGGACTTCAAGGCGGTGAAGAAGCGGGCGGCCAAGGCGAAGCTCCACAAGACCCAGGCGGCCCCGGCCCACAACCGGCTGTCGGAGACGATGAACGCCGACGTGGCGGAGATCCTCGACGGGATGCGCAAGTCGGACGTGGACGAATAATATACTTGAGCTCTGAAGGGTTTCGGAGCTCTTTTTTTCGTGAAATTTTGGCATATTTCCGGGGATGAAAATGTTTTCTTGTTCTAAATGTGAAATTATGTAAAAGTGAGAAATAATTTTAAAGGGGCGTAGACAAGGGCATTTGACCGGTGTATAATACATGTAAAAGTTGACAGGGTTCTAATTGCTGAAATAATGTAAAAGAACCGAAAAATGATTTGAATAAGGAGAATTTTATGGAAGATCTGAAAGCCATTGCTAAGGAAATCCGCCGTGATATCGTCAAAAGCATTGGGAAAGCGGCTTCTGGCCACCCAGGCGGCTCGCTGTCCGCAGTCGAAATGTTGACCCTCTTGTATTTTGAAAAGATGAATGTGGATCCGAAGAATCCGACCAAGGCAGACCGCGACCGCTTCGTCCTGTCCAAGGGGCACGCAGCACCGGCGCTTTACGCGACGCTGGCGAACCGCGGCTTTTTCCCGAAGGAAGAACTCGACCATCTGCGTCAGGTCGGCGCGATGCTCCAGGGGCATCCTTCGATGCACACCCCGGGCGTCGATATGGCGACCGGTTCCCTCGGCCAAGGATTTTCCACGGCAGTGGGTATGGCCCTCGGCGCGAAGCATCAGGGCGCGCCGTACCACGTGTACACGATCCTCGGGGACGGCGAAATCGAAGAAGGCATCGTCTGGGAAGCGGCGATGGCGGCTTCCAATTACGGTCTGTCGAATCTGACGGCCTTCGTCGACAACAACAACCTGCAGATCGACGGCCAGATTTCGGACGTCATGAATCCGTACCCGATTGACGAAAAATTCGCGGCCTTCGGCTGGAACGTGATTGACGTCGCCGACGGCAACGATTTCGATCAGCTGCGCGACGCGCTGGCTCAGGCCGAAGCCTGCACCGACAAGCCGTCGGTCCTCGTCTGCAAGACGGTCAAGGGCAAAGGCGTTTCCTTCATGGAAAACGAAGTGGGCTGGCACGGCAAGGGACCGAATCCGGAACAGGTCGAACAGGCCCTGAAGGATTTGGCATAATCGGGTTCCAACTGAGGAGTATATAGAATGGAAAAAATCGCCACTAGAGAAGCTTACGGTAAATATCTTGTCGAACTGGGCAAGCAAAATCCGAAAATCGTCGTGTTTGACGGGGACTTATCCGGCGCGACGAAGACGTCTTATTTCAGAGAAGCTTTCCCGGACCGCCATTTCAACGCCGGGATCGCCGAAGCGGATTTGATGGGCATGGCCGCCGGGATTTCCACGACGGGCCTGATCCCCTTCGCGTCGACCTTCGCCATTTTCGGGGCGGGGCGCGCCTTTGAAATTATCCGCAACAGCATCTGCTATTCCAAATTGAACGTGAATATCTGCTGCACCCACGCGGGGCTGTCCGTCGGGGAAGACGGCGGCTCTCACCAGTCGATCGAAGACATCGCGCTGATGCGCGTGCTGCCGAACATGCACGTGTTCGTCCCGGCCGACGCTGTGGAAACCCGCCGCATGCTCGACGCGGCGCTGACCATCGACGGGCCGGTTTACATCCGCCTGTGCCGTCTGGCGACCAACGTCATCCTGCCTGAAGATTACGAATTCGTCCCGGGCAAGGCGGTGGAACTGAAGTCGGGAAGCGACGTGACGATCATGGCCATCGGCCTGATGGTCGAACGGGCGCTGGAAGCGGCGGAAGCCCTGAAGGCGGAAGGCATCGACGCCCGCGTGCTGAACATGGGCTCGATTAAGCCGATCGACAAGGCGGCCATCGAAGCGGCGGCCAAGGAAACCGGCGCGATTGTCACCGCGGAAGAACACTCGATCATCGGCGGCCTGGCTGGCGCGGTCTGCGAAACCCTCGCGGAAACGACCCCGTGCCCGGTGGAAAAGGTCGGCGTGAACGACGTCTTCGGCCAGTCCGGCAAGGCGCCGGAAGTTCTCGAAGCCTACGGCCTGACGGCAGAACACATCGTCAAAGCCGCCAAGGACGCCATCGCCCGCAAATAGTTAAACCCCCGGCGGCTGCCCGTGGGGGCGGCTGCCCGTTTTCAATTTAAAGAGGAGTGTAAACATATGAAATTTTTTCTCGACACCGCTAATGTAGATGACATCCGCCGCGCCAACGATATGGGCGTGATCCAGGGCGTCACGACCAACCCGTCGCTGATTGCGAAGGAAGGCCGCGACTTCAACGAAGTCATCAAGGAAATCACGTCGATCGTCGACGGGCCGATTTCCGGCGAAGTCAAGGCGACGACGACAGACGCCGAAGGCATGATCGCCGAAGGGCGCGAAATCGCCAAAATCCACCCGAATATGGTCGTCAAGATCCCGATGACCGAAGAAGGCCTGAAGGCGACGAAGGTGCTCTCTTCTGAAGGCATCAAGTGCAACGTGACCCTGATCTTCTCACCGGCTCAGGCGATCCTCGCGGCGCTGGCCGGCGCGGCTTACGTCTCACCGTTCCTCGGCCGCCTCGACGACATCGCAACTCCTGGAATCGAATTGGTCCAGACCATCGCCGAAGTCTTCGAAGTTCAGGGCATCGAAACGGAAATCATCGCGGCGTCGATCCGCAACCCGATCCACGTGGTCGACTGCGCGGCTGCCGGCGCGGACATCTGCACGATCCCGATGAAGGTTGTCGAACAGATGACCCATCATCCGCTGACCGATATCGGCATCAAGAATTTCCAGCGGGATTATATCGCGGTTTTCGGCGATAAGTAAGGCATAGCCTTTTGATCTTGCTTCAGCATTCGGGCCGGCCAGCCGCCGGCTCGATTTTTTTAAAAATTTCCCTTGACTTTACAGAAGATATTCGGTAAGATATAGAAGTTCTCAAGTGATGGGGAAATGCCCGAGTGGCTAAAGGGGGCGGACTGTAAATCCGTTGACTTAGTCTACGATGGTTCGAATCCATCTTTCCCCACCATCTGCTATTGTAGCTCAGTAGGTAGAGCACCACCTCGGTAAGGTGGGGGTCACCGGTTCAAATCCGGTCAATAGCTCCATTTGAAAACGCGCCCGGATGGCTTAAATCCGGGCTTTTTTATTGATTTTTCGCAGGTTGAAATTCTAGGCGCTAAAAATATAAAAACCGGAGATTTCATGCTTTTTTCGTACTTTCATTCGTATATTTTTCGTAAATCGTCGTATTAATTCGTAGGGAAAATGATGCGCGATTTGAGGTCTTCAACGGTATCATGCACGTATATTTTCCGTGTCAGTTCCAGGCTGCTGTGGCCCATCACTTTCGCGATGGCTTCGAGCGGGGTATGGAACCGGTACAGCATGGTGCCGTAGGTGTGACGAAGCTCGTGAAGACTCAAGACGGGATAACCTGTTTCATTTGAAAAGTCTGTGATGAATCGGTGATACTCGCGGCGCGCGTAGTTTTTCGGATCGGTGTGATCGCTTGGGCCGTGACCGACGACGCACGGCGATTTCCTTTCAGCGGCAGCTAGAAATTCAGCGGTTTCGGTGTCAATGGGAATCTGTCTGACTGCGTTTCGCGTCTTGCCTTGTGTGATAATTAGGCTGCCGTCTTTAAATGTGACGGCGCGCCGGACGTTTATGATCTTATTTTGCAGGTCAATATCGCTCCAGCGAAGGGCACAGAGCTCACCGCGGCGGAGACCGGCCTTGAGAATGATAAAAGGCCCGAGTCCGTCAGGGTGTGTTTTGGCGAAGGCAATGCATTTAAAGTAGGCGTCTTCGTCATAAGTCTGCTTTTGTTTTGGCGGCTTGCCGTATTTTCGGATGTCGATAAACGGCGTCTTGACGATGAGGTCGTTTTGGATGGCGTAATCAAAGGTGTTTTTCAGAATGTAATAGAGCTTGTCAATGGCCCATTTGTTCCGGCCTCTGTTGGCGACAAAGAATTTCTGAATGTCGGCCTGTTTCACCTCGGCGATCGGCTGATCTCCAAAATAGCGCGAGATGATCTTGAGGCTGTATTCGTAAGTCTGAGTAAAGGTCAGATCAGAGACGACGGGCCGCTTGCAATTCTCCATCCAATGTTCGCAGACGGCGGCGAGCGTCTCATTTGATTCGGCGATCAGCTCTTGATTGAGCATGAAGGCCTTGTATTTTTCGTCGATCTGTTCTTCAGCCCGTCGGCCCCGGCCGTAAAAGCTGTGATAGATTTTCTTCCCGGTCATCGGATCCACGCCGATGACTTTTTTGCGTTCGATTAGACCGGTGGTCTTTTCGCGCTTGGTCTTTGCGCGTCTCATGGAATCATCCTTTCTTGAATAAATATTTTATTTTAATTTATGATTCCTGGTTTAGTATGCTGATCCAGTTATCAGGGAATCCAATGTCTTTTAATCGAATACTTGTTTTGTACTTATCGATTAGATCATACAGCGGCAGGAAAAATTCGCGGTTCCATTGATCTGGTACCGGATAAAGTTCTTTGAGCATATATAACTGTGAAAACAGTTTATGATTTAAATGAATCTCTTTGTCTCGACGTCGGACAGCGGGAACGGAAGGGAAAGACCAATAATACAATCTGGCGTAATGGGCGCACCTGTTTCTCAGATCAGCTAAGCTTTTCATCCAGCCAGATAAAGTTTTATGGTCGATGTGATACATGTTTTCTGCCAAATATTGTTTATCAGGTTTTTTCATTCCTGTGTAAAAGTAAGATAACATTCCTAATGAAAAATAATCGATAACCGTCCATAATGGAAAATGCGAATGATATTTCTTTTTATGATGTTTGATAACAGGAGATTTTCTATTTTCTCGGATACAGCTTCGAAAGCGTTTTTCGAATTTGTCGAAGGCAAATTGTTCGTTGAAGTTTTCACGTTGAAGATAACCTTCAGCATCATATTCATGTGAAAAGAAGTAAGCGATCTGTGTGCGTATAAATATTTCTATTTTTTCAATGCTTTTGAAAATGAGATTGCGCATTTCCTGGTCGAAGTTGTAAACATTTCTAATAATATCAAAGGAGATGACAGCATTGTCTCTGAAAAATGGCAAGAAATAACCGGATAATCGATAATAATTAACTTTAGATAAAAAGCTTTTGCATTGTTCGTCATCGTGAATAATAACGCCATGCGTTTTGAGAATTTCAACTTGCTCGTCGAAAGTTTTAGGAGTTTTCAAAATTGTTTCTGACATAAAAAGGCCCTCCGGCTTTGCACATCGCTGAGAGGTGTGGAGGGATCTGTTATCTAAAGTATATGCCAGACCTCTCAGGATGTCAAACTAAATTTAATATTATGACAAATGTATATTTTTTCGGCTATTTACTACCACACTTAGCGGCATTTATAAAGATTCACCTCCAAACTTAATACTTACTTGATACCTAGTTGAGCCTTCACCGAATCAGCCTCACGACCGGCCATTTCTCGATTGTTATTCTTTATCTTTTAGCTTTTTCAGACGCTTTTTTTCTTCGCGCTCAATTTGTTTGACGCTTTTTCCGGGCGTTGGTAAGTCTTCAGGCATAGTGCCACCGAGGTCGGCGATGGTTTGGCGAACGCGTGTACCGACTTCGTGATGTGTGGCATTAGCTTTTTCTTTGCCTTTAATATGTTCACGGCGAAGTTTTTCTTCAGTTTGTGTGGCACGAAATAAGTTAGCTGCCAATTCGGTAGATCCCATGTGATCTAAAATATTTTGGCTCTTTTTTAGCCCTTTACGTTTCTTAATGTCTGCCGCTTTTAGGCCGCCATACAATCCCATGTATCCGGCATTTTGGAAGGTGGCATATTCAAAAGGAGTTTCAACACCGGCATCTTTAGCTGCGGCAACAAGCTGTTTGTTGTGCTCTTTCATTTCATGGCGAATGGATAACCGTTTTTGATCTTCGGACAGACTGTCATAATTTTCAATGAGTTCCTGCTGGCGGGTTTTCACGGCGAAATAAGTTTGTGCTAAGGCAATTGGCTCTTTATGCGGGTCACCATTTTGTGCAATCAGATAACAAGCGTAACGGGACAGCTGGAAATCTTTAATAGAACGCTTCCCACCGTTGGGAGTAGGGGACGTTTTGTTGACTTCAACAAAATGTTCAGAAACCGCATTGCCGCTGGTTTTACAGGCATCTATAGCTTTATTTATGATCTTGGTGAAATTACGCCATTCTTTATATTCAAGTACATTTTGTAGTTCCCGCGCTGTCCAATATTCCTGATCATATTCGTTAATATGCTTGATAGATTCAAACAAAGATTCATCATGCGTTTTGATTTCGTTCATGTTTTCACCTCTTTATTTTCAATATTATTCACCTAATCTGCCTCACGACCGGCCCGAGGATCTGGATCGGCGCGTCGTCGGGGCCGTTCTAGTCAATCTTATGATAAACGCCGACGAGCAGACCGACGACGTAAAGGTCGACATAATCTACAATGATCGGTTTGTATTCTTTATTGCAGGGTTGTAAGATGACAGTTTTGCCATCGCGGTACAGCTGCTTAAGTGTCGCCGAATCTTCTGCACCAAAAACGACGGCGTATATCTCGCCGTCGATCAGCTCAAAGTCTTTCTGTAAAAATGCAATGTCGCCGTCATATATGCCAGCGTCTATCATAGAATCGCCATGAACGATCAGGCAGTAGTCCGCCTTCACCGACTGATCGATGAAAAACGTGCCCTTGAAATTTTCTTCGCCGTATATGCCGTCTCCGGCGCATATCTCGCCCAAGATCGGAATAGGGACGGCCCCAGGGGTGATGATGTTAGAGGGGATGCCTTTTAACTTAGGCTTGCGGTTTAAGACATGGCCGGATTGATTTTCAGAATCCCATCCCATTAATTTGGCTGGAGTTGTTTTAAGAGCTTTTGCAAACTCAACAATTTTTGATTGAGAGATATCAACTTTTCCGGACTCAATTTTTGCAATCATACTTTTACCAGAATAACCAGTTAATGCAGCAAGTTCATCTTGTGTTAAATTTAGTTCTTTTCTTCTTTTTCTTATATTTGTATAAAGTGTCATAGTATTATTCCTACATATTCATAAGATAAATTTATTATATAACGGAGTGTAATTTATTTCAACAAATTTGATAAAAAGGTTGACACATATTAAACACGGTGCTATCATATGTATAAAGTTGAATTAAATGAAACAAAAGGAGGTGAGTTAATGGTAGATGTAAGAACGCTGAAGACTGAAATTTTAAACAGCGGAATGACGATGACAGCTATCGCTCGAAAGTCTGGAATTGTGCGTGAAACGCTGTATAATAGGCTTAATGGCGTTGGTGAATTTACTGCTTCAGAAATCGAAGGACTTTCGCATGCTCTTAACTTGACCATCGGACAAAGGAATAATATTTTTTTTGCAAATAAAGTTGAATAAAATGCAACTTATTGAGACGTTCTTGAAGAAGTGAGAAAGGGGGAATGATGAGGGATGAAGGTTGATAAGAAAGCGCTAAGAGCTGAGCTTGTCCTTCATGGTTTGACCCAAGAAAAAATCGCGAAGGCTCTTGGCATCAACAGAGATACATTTAGGCGCCGGATGGACACAAATACGTTTCATTTGGCTGACGTGTATAAGATGGTTGATTTTCTAAGCCTTCAGGAAGATGAGATATTGAAAATCTTTTTCGCAAAAGATTAAAAACGAGCAAGGTGCTGGCACACCTTACCCGTAAAAAATTTATTTGGTCTTTTTAGAAGCACGTTGAGATAACGCACTAGCGGCTGCAGTTTTCGCGGCCTTGCCGGAGCGTTTGCTGCGAAGGACTTTTGAAGCGGCTTTTGCAGCACGTGCAGATGTCTGTTTACTGTTTCGTGCTCTTGTCATACGCATTCCTCCTTTCGTTAAATTTCATAAATAATAACGCAAGATGAGGAAATAATCAAGCAAGGTACACAAGATATTGAAGAAAGCGTATGGGATAGAGAAGAAGTGAGGAGGAAGGATGAAAGAATTTGACGCTTACAGGGATCTGATTGAAAGAACGAAATATGCCATTAATTCCGATAACCGAGACATCGTTTATGAGGTATACGGAGAGGCTCGTATGGCACTACAGCTTGGAGCGATTTCGTTCGATCAGTATTTCAAAATCAATGCTGTATTGATCCGCTGCTATCTTAACGGCGGCGCTAACCGAAAGAAAAAGGCGCTGAAGCAGATCGAAGAAACAGAGTGGTGAGAGGAGGACGGATGACGTTCGAGATATTTAAATGGATTTACTGCACGGCGTGCTTAATCGTTAGCCTTATCGCCTTGATCCACAGCTATCAGTAATGAAAGCCGAGATGATTTTTATCCTGATCAGCAGCCTCTTGATAAGACGTTCCAAGAATCGGTCGCGTCTTCTTGGCTAACTCAGCCCATCCGGTAACATTACAGACTCGGAATTCGGAACGGAAGGATTTGAAATTATCCTGGCAATACGGATTGCGTCTTGCAAATGGGGGCTTTTTCATCGCGACGCAAAAAGAAACAGCAATATGCTGAGTGTCTTCGCCGGCACGAACGAATAAATCCCATTGCGTGACGGCATTCGCTTTAAGAACGCCACTTATTCCCTCCGGCATGTGATGAACTGAAGGAAGCAGCGGATTTGTCTGATTTTCGCGATAGAAAATCATATCGCGGAAACGGGGAGGCATGCTTCTTCTGGTAACCAAGGGAAGCTGCTCATGAGTATCGGCATCCATTACGACGAGGTCGAAATAGCCAATATCAACAGGAGATGTGTTGACAATATCAATACTGAAATTAATGCCATAGCCGACAGCCGATTCAGGAATAAAATGACCGCTGGCGTCATTACAGTAAACGGCACTATCGAGAAAATAATCAATCTGATTGTTAAAGAACACGCGATAACGCTTGCTTGTACGCCAAAAAGACAAGATGGAAAACAACAACGCAATTGTTGAGAGGATAACAGGAAAATACTGAGTAATGAAAATCTTCACGATAAAGACCTCCTGGGTTTTTATCCATTATAGCAGATTAGGAAGGAGAAAGGATGGACAACGAATTTACAGATATTGTTTACGATCACTTGATTGCCGGCCGCGCGTGGGAACGATGCGAAAAATACATCGAGGATTACAATGATCTGTCGCTGCTATTTGATGAACTTTATGAATCTTTTATCACAGCAGCCAACACCATCAATAGTGATATCGCGCCGATGGCGGTCGACATGATCGATGAAATTTTCGATCAGGTCGATGACGAAGAAATCGAATCGAGCGCGATAGATAAGTACCGGATATTACACCCAAAACAACGGTAAGGAAGGAGGACGGCATGAAAGTTACGATTGATCTTCCGGACAGCATTGCCAGGCGGATCGATGAACTCACATCGCTTGTGGAAGCCAATGACAAGCGCAATTACATTCGGACAGAGGACGCCGCGCGGTTCTGCGGCATGGATGCGGAATCGTATAGAAACGCGGCACTCCGGGGCGCGGTCCCTTTCGCGATCGCTTACCGGAAAACGGCAGGCGCGAACGCCTGCGTTCGGACGGCGATCTTGCCCTTCTATTTATCCATGATGAATATCAACGGGCAGGACATTATCAATGCGATGGGGGTCGCAAAATGAAACGCAAAATTTTACGTTTGCTCGACTGGGTGGCGATCGGCAGCATACTGCTCGGCGCGACGGCGGCGGACTGGTCGCCGATCCGCATCGTGATGATGCTGATCCTGGTGCCATGCGCTTACATCGGACTCAGGGAATGGGCAGAAGAAGAAAGGAGCCTGCATGAAAGAAACTAGCATAAAAAAAGGCCGCTGACCAATATGGCCCTCGGCAAGAACGTTTAGCAAGTCCATTTTAACCCCCTCAAGGGGATGCGTCAAGTCCCAAAGCTCCTTAATGAATAATAAATGTTTGAACACTTCACAGCTCATTTGATAACCAAAAAATCCCAAAGCGATATATTTTTGGGCTTGGCGCATTTTCATTCGGTTAAACCGGCCGCATTTAGCAGCCGTGTTTATCCCGGCGGTCTGAACTTATTCCTTTGGCTAAAGATTCATGCTTTTACTGTTAAACCAATATATTCAGATTCCTCAGGCCGCCGGATTTTAGAAAGCAACGAACATGAATAAGAACATTAACGCAATTGATACCCGGGGGATGACCCGGGAAGAGTGGCTTAAGGCCCGGCTCATCGGCATCGGCGGCAGCGACGCCGGCGCGATCGTCGGGGTCAACGCCTACCGCTCGCCCGTGGCCGTCTGGGCCGACAAAACCGGCAGAGCGGAGGAAACACCGGAAAATGACAGCATGCGACTCGGCCGAGATCTGGAAGATTACGTCGCCAGGCGGTGGTGTGAGGTCACCGGGAAGAAGTGCCACCGGCGCAACGCGATCCTGGTCAATCCCGATTATCCGTGGATGCTGGCCAATGTAGACCGAATGGTCACCGGTGAAGAAGCAGGCCTGGAAATCAAGACGGCTTCGCCTTTCGCAGCTGATCAGTGGAAGAACGGCGAGATTCCGCCGTCCTATGAAATCCAGTGCCTGCACTACATGGCTGTGACCGGCGCCAAGCGCTGGTATCTGGGAGCACTCATCTGGCCTCATATTGAAACCCGGGTGATCGAACGGGATGAGGACGAGATCCAGACCCTGATCAAGATCGAGCAGGACTTCTGGAATGATTACATCGTCCCGGACGTGATGCCGCCGGCAGACGGCTCCAAGGACTGCGGCGATTTTATCGCGGCCCTCTACCCTGAGGGCGAAGCCCAGGAAGCGCCGATGGATTTATCAAAATTCAAGGACAGCTTCGCGCGGATCCGCGAGATCGACGCGCTGGCTGATCGACTAAAACAGGAGAAGGAAGCGATTAAGCAGCAGATTCAGATGGCGATGCAGGATAACGAAAACGGCATCTGCGACGGCTGGAAGGTGACCTGGAAGAACACAAAGCCGAGGGAAACCCTCGATACCGGAAAAATCAAAAAAGAACACCCAAAGCTGTACGCGATGCTATTCGAACGGTACAAAAAAACGGGCAAATCGTCCCGAAGATTCACGATTAAAGAAACGGAGGAGTAAACAGATGGCTGTGAAGGAAGCCCTCGAAAAAAGGGCCAATCAGAGCGCTCAGAGCGCAAGACATGCGCCGCAGAGCATTAAGGACTGGGTGAAGGTCATGGAACCGGCGATCAAGAAGGCACTGCCTTCGGTGATCACGCCGGAGCGGTTCACACGGATGGTGATGACCGCCATTTCCAGCAATCCGAAGCTGGCAGAGTGTACGCCCGCTAGCTTCTGTGGGGCGATGATGCAGGCCGCGCAGCTGGGCTTAGAGCCCAACACCCCGCTGGGGCAGGCGTACCTCATCCCGTACCGCAATCATGGCAAATTGGAATGCCAGTATCAGACCGGATACAAAGGTCTGATCACACTAGCATATCGGTCCGGGCAGTTCAAAAGCATTTACGCCAAAGAGGTGTATGCGGCGGATGAGTTCAGTTACGAATATGGCCTTGAGCCGCACCTGAAACACATCCCATCCACCGATCTCGACCGCGGGGAGGTTGTGTATTATTACGCCGTCTTTACGCTGATCAACGGCGGTTTTGGCTTTGAAGTCATGAGTAAGGCCGCGGTGGACGCCTTCGCCAGGAAATACTCCAAGACGTACAAAAAAGGATATACCAGCCCATGGCAGACCAACTTTGATGAAATGGCAAAGAAGACGGTATTAAAACGCGTACTGAAATACGCGCCACTGTCCACTGAGTTCGTCAAAGAAGTCAGCGCCGATGAGACGATCAAGACGACGCTGGACGCCAATATGGTTGATCTGCCGGATGAAACACAGTATGAAATGGTTGATGAGGAAGAAGAGGATTCCCAGGCTGAAAGCAGCCAGAAGGAAGCCGCTGCCGAACAGACAGCGATGGATGCAAGGTTGAAGTAAATGGCAAGACCGCAAAAAGAAGGACTTGATTACTTTCCTTTTGATTGCGGGTTCTTTCGGGATAAAAAGACCAGGCTTGTAAAGGCAAAGTTTGGTGCAAAAGGCTTAGTGGTTCTCATTCAGGTATTCTGCGAGATCTATGAGAACCACGGCTATTATATGACTTGGGATGAAGACGACTGCCTCATGATGGCGGAAACTGTCGGTTGTGGCGCTTCACCCGAGTTGGTGTCGCAGGTTATTGAATTCTCGGCTGCGCGGTCACTGTTCGATTACACACTTTTCAGTCAGGAACAGATTTTAACCTCCAGAGGCATACAAAAGCGATTTATTAAAAGTGCCTCAAAACGCGACAACATCCGTATGCGCAAAGACCTGTTTTTGCTGGATGAAAAAGAGATTCCGAAAGGGTCTCTGGTTAAGCTCGACCTTTTTTCAGTTTCCGGGGAGAAAACCCACGTTTCCGAACCGGAAACGGCAGTAACCGGAGAATCAATCCCTAAAGCAAAGGAAAGTAAAGTAAAGCAAAGTAGAGTAAAGAATACATATACGTCGGACTCCGCCGACGTTGTGGGCGCTGACGCGCCGCACTTCGATTATCAACTCTACATCGACTACTGGAATCATCATGTCGCAGAACCGACCGGGATCGCATCTGTAAGAAAGGCAGCACATTGGAGCAGCGCCAGGAAAAAGAATCTGAGGGCAAGGGTGAAGGCCGAAGGCGCGAAGACCGTGCTCGCGGTATTCGATATGGTCAGCGCTTCGGACTGGCTCAGCGGCCGAGCGGGAGACTGGCAGGCCGACTTCGATTGGGTGATTAAGCCCGCGAACTTCCAGAAGATCATCGAGGGGAAGTATAAGAATCGGCAGCAGGCCGCTAAAGAAACGTTTTACGATAAATTGGCACGAGGTGGAAGATGAATGCAAATGAAACCGGCCGGATCATGAAGATGATCAAGGCCGCTTATCCGAATTTTGATACAAACGGCAGCGCCGAGGACATTGCCGTGCTCTGGGCCTGGCGCTTCAAAGAGACCGACTTCAGGACCGTGCTCGACGCGGTGGGCGAGTGGATCGACGGCGATCACGCCTTCGCGCCGACAGTCGGGCAGATCAAGGCGATAATTAAGCGCGGACAGCCGAAGCTTTCAGCGATGGACGGCTGGCATGAAATTGAAATGGCGCTGCGCGATTCCCTGGCGAACGCAGAGACCGAATTTGAGAAGCTCTCGCCGCCGGTCAAGGCGTACGTTAAAGATCCGCAGACGCTTCGGACCTTGGCGGGGTGTTATATGTCAGGCAGATATTTCACGGATTACCAGGATCGGTTCTTCAAGTTCTTCTCTGCCATGCAGGAAGACACGACGCCAGACTATCCGGCACTGAATCAGCCAGAGAAATCGGTGATTGCAGAGAACAGCCGCGCGGATCGGCTGATTGAAGGCATGGCCGATCATTTTAAGCTGCCGACGTGAAAGGAGAACCATGAGCAAGCAAGAGAACCCGATCCAAACCACAAACCTAAGAGCCGTAGGCCGTGACTTAAGAGGTATCAAGGCCCGACACCCTTATACAGCGGAGTCGATCGACCAGGCGGTGAAGGTCTTGGAATTTCTGGACCAGATCAAGCGAGCCCGCGGACCGAAGCTGATGATCAATGGGCTCATCATTCCGCTGATGCCGCATAGACTCTCACGGTCCTTTAATACTAAAAATCCAGAAAAGGGCCTCTATTACGATTCTGAGACGATCACTGGGCTGAGCTTCTTCGTTAACCGAGAAGACGGCTATATTGGCATTTCTGCGGGAAAATGCGGCGCCCTTGAAATTGATTTTGACCGGCTGCCGGAATTTATCTCGGAATTACTGGATATTGATTACATGTATGTGGATAAGGAGGATTAATTGTGGATAACTTAACGAAATTTAAGGATCTGGAAATCAACGATTTATTCAAGTTTGACGGCGTGGTGTGGATGAAAACACTAAACCGGGACAGACCGGATGGCGGACCTCTAAACGCATTTGATATGCGGCCGGAAAAGCCGCATTTTGAGCACGTCGATGACGATGCACAAGTTGAGATATGGCGGCCGCGCCTGCGGTCCAAGAAAGTGAGGGCTTGAGAGATGGATGAAAATAATATTCTGCTGCCAATTTTGGTGAAGTATCGGCCAGGGATGCCGAAGATTGAAAAGCACGGAGCCATGTACGATTTGGCCACAAGTGAGACGGTAACGATCGCAAAGGGCGAGGTGAAGATGATCGATTTGGGCGTTGCAATGAATCTGCCAGATTACACCTTTGCAAGGGTTTATCCACGGTCTTCAACGCACAAGAAATGGCATATTTTACTTGCGAATTCTGTGGGAATCATTGACACGGAATATTGCGGAAACGAAGATTATTGGAAATTCCCAGCATACGCAATCGAGACAGTCACGATTCCAGCACATACGCGAATCGCACAGTTTGAGATTGTGGACAATTGGGATCAATTGCGGTCAACACTGATTGAGGTGGACCACCTCGACGGGGAAAACCGCGGCGGATTTGGGACGACGGGTGACTGATGGACAACGCATTTTTATTACTAGATCGCAAGCAAAAAATCCAAAGCGTGTTCAGACAGTACGGCATTGATAATTTTTATTTAAGCTATTCGGGCGGCAAAGACAGCACCGTGCTGTCATGGATCATTGATCAGGCTGTCCCAGATAACCGCATCCCGCGAGTGTATGCCGATACAGGCATTGAATATAACATGGTCCGGGATTTCGTTAAGAAACAGGCCGAAAAGGATGATCGCATTGTGATAATCCGGCCGTCGGTGCCGATCAAAAAGAGCTTAGAGGAGGATGGATATCCATTCAAAAGCAAATTGCATTCAGCCATAGTGGATGTTTATCAGCTTGACAGCTGGAGCAAAGCACACGGGAAGCCCTATACCATTACCGGCATCATGCACGCCGAGGGCGGACGACGTGAGCGGGCTACATGTCTAGCGTTCAACAAAAAAAGATTAACTACTTTTAATCCATTGCTGCCCATATCGAAAGAGTGGGAAGAATGGTTGATTAAAACCTATCAGATTGAAATCTGCGACATTTATAAACCGCCTTATAAATTTTACAGGACCGGATGCAAGGGCTGCCCATTTGCGATTGATATTCAACAAAACCTGGATACATTGGAGCGCTTTTTCCCGAACGAAAAGAAACAATGCGAAAGGATATGGGCACCGGTGTACGCGGAATACAGACGCATTGGATACCGGTTTAAAAAAGACGACGGCAAACAAATTGCGATGGACTTAGGGAATCAATTTTGGAATTTGAAATGATTTTACTTTTGTTTTTGGTGGCGCTGCCGGCATTGATATCGGTCGGTGTGTCGCTGATGATTTGCGATATTGAATTAGACAAAAAAAGAAAAGGGGAAAAGCCATGAACGGACACAAGAGAAATAAAAATAGGCTGCCACGGTGTGAACTGTTTAACGACAATTTTCAAAATTTTAAGCGGTACAACATCCCAAGGGCGCAGCTGGTAATCGCCGATATTCCGTATAACATCGGCAATAATTTTTACGGTTCCAGCCCGGAATGGTACGTGGGCGGAGATAACAAGAACGGAGAGAGCAAGAAGGCCGGGAAAAGCGCATTCAATACGGACTTCAATTTCAATATTGCCGAGTATTTCCATTTTTGTAACCGGCTTTTAAAAAAAGAGCCCAAAGAGCGCGGAAAAGCACCGTGCATGATTGTGTCCTGTGCTTTCCAGCAAATCCAAATGGTTTTAAAGTACGCGAAAAAGCACGGCTTTGCCAATTATCAGCACCTCACATTCTGCAAGAATTATTCCGCCCAGGTCTTAAAGGCAAATATGCGGATTGTCGGCGCTACAGAACATGCGCTGCTGCTTTATAGAGATAAGCTGCCGAAGTTTAACAACGAAGGCAATATGATATTCGATTGGATCATGTGGGAGCGCGATGGGAAAAAATACCCCAAAATTCATCCGACGCAGAAGCCGATTAAGCTGTTAAAGAACTTGATTAAGTTGTTTACGGACCCGGGCGATGTGGTTATTGATCCAGTTGCTGGATCAGGTGCAACGTTGAGAGCGTGTCAGGAGGTTGGTCGAGACGCTTATGGCTTTGAGTGTTCAAAGCATTTTTATCGGTTAGCTAAAGCAAAAATGATCTTGTCAGAAGAGAATGCGTATGGCTATCAAGAAGATCAGATCACCGGGCAGATCGGGATGGTCGATCAATTAATCAGTTAAATTTAAACCGCCGCCAATGCTGGGCACTGAAAGCTGGACCTATAGCAGGAAAGGAGGGAAGGTTACTATTTCAGCATTTTTGATTCGTGAATGGTTACGTCAATTATTTAAGTTTGTTTTGAACTGTTCGGGAATACCGAACAGTTATCAATATAGGGCAGCGAGTGAATCTGGCCATAAGTATTCAAGCAATGGCTGGTTATGGGTATAAGACAGCGGAAGAATCACAGGCATTTGTACAAATTGAAAATTGAAGTATATCTCTTAGAATTTCGTGTATTATTTTTCGTATTGTTCTAAGATTCACACAGCGCCCAGCACTGACGGCGGTAATTAGTTAGGAGGATATATGCAAATTGTAAAGAGAAAATTTAAAGACGTTGATAGCGGGGAAATATTCTGGATGAGCGGTGGCGAACCGCTTCAAAAGACAGACCGAGAGATCATTTCAGGCGAAAATGTAATTAATGCCGTTAGTTTAGAAAGCTTTAACTTATTTCAATTTGAGGATGATGTCATAGTAGAAGTCTTTGATGCAGACATAGATGTGCTTCACGAATATGAACTATCGCTTAAGGAGGAGTTGGCGAAGAAATGATTAGAAGATGCATAGATGAGATTGGAAATATATATCAAAAGACAGATGACTGCGATAAAGAATTGGAGTTGGAATATCACAAGAAATTGCTTGAAACATTAAAAGCAGATGGGTATTTAGGCGACTACAGAAAGTATGTCAACTCATTAAGAAGAATGAAATCAAGAATCGAGAGAGATTTGAATGAACTCGAGGATATCGCAAATTTAGGATATAAGCGTGGCTGGTTGAGCAAAGCTGATATAAAGCTATTACAAAGGACGCAAGAAAATTTGATCAGAGTTTACGCTGACATTCAGATTTTAAAAGGAGGATGTTGTGATACATCATTATTTGACGAAGTATAAGGATTTATCGGACGGCAAGCGGTATGCAGAATCATGGTTACAGATTAATTTATTCGGCCGATGTTTTTGTTTTAGCAGGCGGCGGATATGCCTGTAAATAGCAGGCAGAAGGGCGCACGGTATGAGCGCGAACTGGCCGCCGCGTTCAAAGATGAGGGGTTTAAGCAAGCCCGGCGCGGCCAGCAGTACTGCGGTGCGAACGGGGACGCCGACGTCGTAGGCCTGCCGGGGATTCACGTCGAGGCGAAGCGCGTGGAGCGATTAAACATCCATCGTGCGATGGATCAGGCGGTCAGAGACGACAGGCAGGGCGAAATTCCGGCCGTGTTTCACCGGAAAAATAATTGTGAGACGCTGGTGACGATGCGAATCGGCGACTGGTTTAAGCTCTATCACGAATGGGAAGCCGGGACCGATCAGAAGTTGATAAAGGACAAATAGAGGGAGGAACGATGGCGACAAGCAGGACGATCAGGGAAGAGCAGGCGTACATTCGGGATCGGCGGAAGTTTCTGCAGCAGAAGCGGAAGAGGCTGATCGGCAGCGCCGGGCCGAACAGCTACGGCAAAGGGCAATCCTATGGGGACGCCGATGCGATTCGGGCCGATCACCATCAGGAAGCGGAGAGCGTGATGACGGAGCTGATGCGGGTCAATCGTGATCTGGAGATGCTGCGCGAGTATGAACAGGACCTGAATCGCCACTTGGATAAGATTCAGGAGATTGTGAAGAGAAATGAGGACCTTAATTTTAAAATCAGAGTGCTGCACGACACTGTGGGGTTGAATCTTCGGGAGGTTGCTGAGGAGCTGGATATGTCCTACGATTATATCCGGCACGTATCGGCTGAAATAATGAAAAATAAATAAAATAGCACAGTTAAACTCACAGTCAAGTTGAAAAATGATGGTAATATTTTTATAGGGGAACGACTACAAGATAACATTGTCTTAAATTTACCTCCCCCAGTGGAGCCGGACAGGCTCCATTTTTTGTAAAAGAAAAGCCGGGATTAATTCCCGGCCTGATCGGAACGGCAGAGCGCATCGAGGGAGACGCCGAGAGCGTCGGCCAAGATAATCGCCGTTGACACGCGGCAGTCGTCGCGCCGTTCTATGTCTTGAATGGTTCTGATCGAAACGTTGGCAAGCTCTCCAAGTTTAGCTTGAGAGAGCCCACGCGATTTGCGAATCTGCTTTAAATTCATGGATACCTCCTTATTTTTTCATAGTGTTGTGCAGCGCGAATGCGGATAGGGCTAAAGCGATGATGCTGACAATCAATGTCGTGAGTTGTAATGCTTGCATGTGCGTTTTGAATGGCTTATAATAACAACGAGGAAGGGGCTTTGCCCCTTCGAAAGTTTATTGCTGTGACTTGATGATGATAACCGCTGTAATTAGCTGGATTATAGCGGTTGTCAAGTTCAGCAGCGTTGTTATCAGAACCATCTTAGTGACCTCCTTCCCTTTAGGATAATTATATTATACACGTAAATGCGTGTAAAATCAAGAGGCAAGGAGGCTTTTTTATTGTTTTTTTGCACCTGTAAAGGTGCTTTTTTCATGCCTGAAAACGAGAAGAAAAGAGATAACCATGAAGATTGAAAACATGAACATTCACCAACTAATGCCATACGAAAACAATCCGAGAATCAACGACGAAGCCGTCGAATATGTAGCCAATTCTATCAGGCGCTTTGGCTTTCGTTCTCCGATTGTGGTGGATAAAAATAATGTGATCATCGCAGGACATACCCGGTATAGAGCTGCACAACGATTAGGTTTAAACAAAGTTCCGGTAATTAGCGCCAAAGATTTGACCGACGATCAAGTAAAGGCGTATCGTCTAGCGGACAACAAATCGGCGGAAATCTCGAAATGGGATTTTGAAAAATTAGATATCGAACTGGGCAATATCGACATGGATATGTCGCAATTTGGTTTTGACGAGATGCATTTTGATCTGGATCTGAAAGATTCAGAAGGCGATATTGAGCAAGACGACGATGATGATGGCTATTACGGTGACACTCGGGAAAATACGTACAATCAATACAACTTAAATGATTATGATCCGGATCGGACGGAAGGACCTTTTAACATTCCGACTTTAGCGCCGATCGATTACATGCCGGAGGAATTATTAGGTTTCAATTACGCCACAGGGAGCGACGAATACGAAAAAGGCGTTCATTTTTTCATCGATGATTACCAATTTGAGCGGGTTTGGCGTCAGCCGGTAAAATATTTTGAGATTTTGTCGCGCTTTGATTGTATGCTGACGTCAGACTACAGCCTTTATCTTGATATGCCGATGGCAATAAAAATTTGGAACGTATACCGGGCAAGGCTCATTGGACAAATGGCGCAGGATCGGGGCATCAAAGTAATCCCAACGCTCATGTACGCGGAACCGGCTACTTATCAGTTTTGTTTCGACGGGCTCCCTAAACACAGCACTTATGCCACCTCAACGGTTGGCGTGATGCGAGACGAGGATGCTAAAACCATCTGGATCGAAGGCATGGAAGCGGCGATCGAACGGCTTGAACCGAAGAATTTACTCATTTACGGATCCCCGATTGATTTTGATTATGGCGGCATCAATGTAAAACACATCGAAGCGAGGAAATTTGAGAATGCAAAAGGTTGATTCTCAATGGTTTGATTTGAAACAATCCAGTCAAAAAGATGGAGACTTGTAAAACAAATGGGCGGACGAGGAGCGAGTAGCGGCATATCAGAAAAAGGTAATAAATATGGTTCTCAATACAATACGATACGAGGAAAAGACAAAAAGCCGTTACAAGTAGGCAATATTAAATTTGTCACGAAAAATAATCGTCAGTCAGAAACGTTGATGGAAACCATGACAAAAGGCCGGGTTTACGTGACTGTTGGTGGTGATGATTTATTGTCAATTACTTATTTTGACGACAATAATAAGCGAAAGAAAACAATTAACTTAAATCATGCCCATAAAGGTATGCAGCCGCACACACATCATGGATATGAACACAATGAAAACGATAGTCCGAAAGGCGCATCACATTTGACTGCTAAAGAAAGAAAAATGGTTGAACGAGTTTTGAAAATATGGCATAATCACCTTAAGAAATAGGTATTTGGTGTAATGATAACACGCGATTCATCACCGAGATTTCCGTTTGATTCGGGAAATGCCTGTTTAATAGCTGGTGGTGGTGCAGGCCTGGGAGCACACTGTTTCGGCAGAGACCCTCGTTCAAATCAAGGCGCCGGTGATTTAAGAGATGCAGCAATGCGTCTCTTTTTTATTAGGAGGAATAAAAATGGGAGGAAGAGGAGCAAGCTCGAAAAATGCGAGAAGTTTAAGGAATAGGCTTAGAAACGCTAATTCTGAAACCAACTTGTATAGTAGAGCAAGAAATTATATTAACTCAAGTCGTGTTGTTAATGGTCTTGAAATGAGTTCACGACGAGCGGATCAGTTAAGGGATGAATTGAAAAAACCTCAGTATAATCGCACAGCCAAAGATAGATTCGCGGAATCAGTAACGGTGTTAAAATATCATCTAAGGGATTAAAGCGAAAAGATATGAGAGCATTAGCAGATTATGCAAGTAGTAATGGCTTAGTTTATGAACCTGAAAAGAATCATATCACGATTAGACGAAGACGGAGAGACGAGCCATTTTAATAACGGGTGACTGTAATGGGCGGACGCGGCGCGAGCAGTTATAGAATTATCAGACGATTGAAAAATTATCGAAGAGCAACTATCCCTAGGCATAAAATGACAGATTATTTATTAAATCCTGATGGAGATAAAGATAAGGCTGATTTCTTTAAAGCATTAGGCTATAATATGAAAAATAGAGAGCGGTTGAAAAAAGATATTTTGGCAAAATTAAAAACAAATAAAGCGCTTTCTTATGGGAAAAATACAAATGGCGATGAAGTTTTTCAAGTTAACATGCTTTTAGGTATTAGTAAAAAACGTATGGTTGCAACGGGATGGATTATTCCAAAAGGGAGTAAAGCTCCAAGACTGGTAACAGCGTACCACAATAAAAAGTTGAAAGGCAGATCATAACAGTGATTTATCATCTTCATGACAAGGTAAGAATAAAAGAAACTGGAGAGACAGGCTTCATTGTCTGGATCAGTGACAGTTTGAAAGATGATTGCTACCTTGTGGAAATAACAGGCAGAGATGAAATGCCGAAATTTTATGAAGAAAATCAAATCGCATTGGTTCAATCATTTAAAGAGTGGAATCATCAGGATTGATTATTAACGAGGTGGAGCTAATCCGCGAATTTGAGATTAAGTGAACAAGAATGAAGACACAACCGAAATTACAAATAAGCTGTTACGACATGAGCAGCTGTACGAGCACAATCGTAATGCTTGATGGCAAGGAACTGGATGGCGTTAAGCACCTTGTACTGGATGTGCCATCATGTAAACAGTCCCCGACGCTAACACTTGAAATTGATGTGAAAGACTTTAAAGTTCGAGATGCGCATTAAAACCTGCTAACAAAAGTCAAGCACAAAATAAAAATAATTAGATGCTGATTTCT
>NZ_CAIFFF010000018.1:0-35242 GCF_903789625.1 uncultured Pseudoramibacter sp.
TGGTTTATTGTTAAGCATGCTTTCGCATACTTAACGGAGCTCATTGCTCCATAATAAAAAGGATCCATTTATAAAAAATGAATCCATTCGTTCCGACTGACCTGGTCTTTGCCCCCACACCCGCCAGCTGGGAGTTTCGCCTGATATCATCTCACTTTTCCTCCTCTCGGCTTTTCGCCGGCTGGACTTACATCTAGGTCGCACCATGATCGATTATTATATTATTAAATACCTTACGTGGATCGTTTTGCCTGCGACTGGCCTCGACTTGCAACCACAGCTCGGAACACTTTCATTATAAAAAATATTGAGATTTCTGTCAATCAGCGTTAGCCCGTTCATCCTGAACGATTTTGATCATTAACGCGTTTTCAACCCGGCGTCGTTCGATTTCACAGGACACTTCGTAGGGTTTCATCACGGTGTGATTGAAATTCCACGCGTTCGCATGACAGCCGCCGCCGCAGAAATAACGGCACCAGCAGTCCCGGCACGACGGCTTATTGAGCAGCCCCGCTTCCATAAACTGATCCTTGATTTCCGGTTTAGTAATCCCTTCATCGACGTTGCCCATGATAAATTCAGGCTGACCGACAAATTGATGGCAGGGGTAAATATTGCCCTTTGGCGTCACCGCGACGTAATCTCGGCCTGCGCCGCAGCCGGAAAGGCGCTTGTACACGCAGGGGCCGCCGTTTAAGTCGACCATGAAATGATAGAATAGATAATCTAGACCTTCCTCCTCTTGATTTAGATAAGCAATGGCCAGTCTGTCGTATTCTTTTTTAATCGCATCGACGTCTTCTTCCAGAATCGCATAAGGTTTAGACGCGTCCGTCACCACAGGTTCCACTGAAATGCTCTTGAAACCCTGCCGTGCTAAATCTTCAACATCGCGGCCAAAATCTAAATTATTCTTCGTATAGGTACCGCGGACATAATATTCTCCGCCGCTCGCTTCGCGGATATCGCACATTTTTTTAATATGATTGAAAATGATGTCGTAAGAGCCTTTTCCTGAAACCGTCGGCCGCATCCGATCGTTGACTTCTTTGCGCCCGTCAAGGCTCAACACGACGTTGCCCATATTTTCGTCGATCCATTTCATGTTTTCATCGTTCAAAAGCATGCCGTTGGTCGTCATTGTAAATTTGAATTTCTTGTTTTTCGGCCCTTCGAGACTCCGACCGTAAGCGACCAGGCGCTTGACGACGTCGAAATTCATCATCGGTTCGCCGCCGAAGAAGTCCACTTCCAGATTGTGACGGTTCTTGGACTGCGCGACCAGAAAATCCAGCGCCTTTTTCCCGACTTCGTAGGGCATCACTTCGCGCTTGCTGTTGAAATCGCCCTGAGAAGCGAAGCAGTATCTGCATCTTAAATTACAGTCGTGGGCCACGTTCAGACACATCGATTTAATCAGGTCATAATTCTTGTACACCATCGGATCGTAATCGTCTGGCGCGTAGAGCATGCCCTGATTTTCCAGCTCGTGCAGTTCTTCGAGGACTTCCTCGATGTCCGCCTTTGCGTAGGTGTCCTGCCATTTTGCGATCACTTCGCTGTCGGGCTTTTCGTGGTAATCGTCTAAAATATCGTAAGTCATGCGGTCGATATTGAAAAGCGATTCGCTGGCCACGTCGAGGACAATGTAATGGTCGTTGAGATAAAACTTGTGAATTTGAGAATGTGTATTTTTCATATTTTTCTTTAGTAAAAAAACAGGCAGGCTTCGCGCCTGCCCGTTTCTGTGTGTTAACTATTTGGCCTGAGCCTGTTTGCAGTGCTGATTGCCAACCGTGCAAGAAGTCTTGCATGCTGACTGGCATGAGGTCTGGCATTCGCCGCAGCCCTTATTTTTGGTTTCACACAAACGGCCTTTGTTGACAACTTGAATATGTTTCATTGGAATCTTCCCCTTTCGAATTACTCATCTTTTGTCTGAGCTTCGGCATCATCGGTTTTTGAAGCCGCTGGTGCTTCTGTTTCAGCCTGTTCTGGCTTTTCAGCCGGTTCTGCTGCTTCTGCAGCTTCTTCCGCTTCAACATCATCTGGTTTAATGACGCGGACGATGGATTCCTTGCGGATCATCATCTTGTTGAAATCCGGAAGCATTTCGATGACGACGTTTTTGTCATCCAATGCACTGATTATACCATAAAAACCGCCGGCTGTCAGAACTTCGTCGCCAATTTTCATGTTGTTGTGCATTTCATCTGCCTGTTTCTGGCGTTTGCGCTGCGGACGAATCATCAAGAAGTACAGAAATACAAACAAGATGATGACCGAGGCGATGCTGGCCATATTGTTTCTCGATGATTGTGATGCCTGAAGGGTCAGGCCCAAAATCTGATTAATCATTCTGATAAGCTCCAATCTTTTTTATTCCATAGTTTTTAAAAACGTCGGTCCGCAAATCGAGCAGGGCGTCCTGCGCAATTGCCTCCCGCATTTTTTCCATTAGGGATAGTGTAAAATATAAATTGTGATATGTCAATAATCTGGCGCCCAATATTTCCTTACATTTGATCAAATGTCTGACGTAGGCGCGGGTGTGATTCCGACAAACTGGGCAGTCGCAATTGGGGTCAATGGGCGAAAAATCCCGTTCGTAAGTGGCGTTTCGGATGACCTTTTTGCCCTCGGAGGTCATCGCCGTGCCGTTTCTCGCGATGCGGGTCTGGAGCACGCAGTCGAACATGTCGATGCCGCGGAGGACTCCTTCAAACAACGCATCGACAGAACCGACGCCCATCAAATACCGCGGCTTTTCCTTGGGAAGCAGCGGTGTGGTTACGTCGAGCATGTGGTACATTTTTTCGTGGGTTTCTCCGACGGAAAGTCCGCCGATCGCATACCCGGGAAAGTTCATCGCGACCAAGTCCTGAGCGCTCTTGCGTCTCAAATCGTCAAACATGCCGCCCTGCACGATGCCGAACAAAGCCTGATGTTCCGGATTGGCGTGGGCCTGCTGGCACCGCTTCGCCCAGCGGGTCGTCATTTCCATCGAATGCTTCGTGTAGTCGTAATCGGCGTCCGCCGGCGCGCACTCGTCAAAGCACATGATGATGTCCGCGCCGATGACGTTCTGAAGGCGGATGGAATCCTCCGGCCGCATAAAATGCCGGGAGCCGTCTAAATAAGAAATAAACTTGACGCCGTCTTCCGTAATCTTTCGGATCGCGCCGAGGGAAAACACCTGAAATCCGCCAGAATCGGTTAAAATCGGGCGGTCCCAATTCATAAACCGGTGCAGCCCGCCGGCTTCCTTCATGACCTCTTCACCGGGTCTTAAATAGAGATGATAGGTATTGCCGAGGATGATCTGCGCGTTCATGCGGTGCAGATCGTCGTTGTCCATCGACTTGACGGTCGCCTGGGTGCCGACCGGCATGAAAATCGGCGTCTGAATTTCGCCGTGATCGGTGATGATCCGGCCGAGCCGCGCGCCCGTGTATTTTTCCTGATGGATGAGTTCGTATCGAAACATGATTCTCCTATTGAATGAACATTGCGTCGCCGAAGCTGAAGAAACGGTATTTTTCTTCAACCGCGTGACGGTAGGCCGCCAGAATCTTTTCTCTGTCGTAGAAAGACGAGACCAGCATCAAAAGCGTCGATTCAGGCAGGTGGAAATTGGTGATCAGCGCGTCGATCACGTTCCAGTGGAATCCCGGATAAATGAAAATCGACGTCGATCCGTGTTCCGCGACCACTTTGCCGTCGTGGCGGGAGGCGACGCTTTCCAGCGTCCGAACCGTCGTCGTGCCTACCGCGATGACCCGGCCGCCTTCAGCCTTTGTCTTTTCGATCAAATCCGCCGTTTCCTGAGAAACGCTGTACTGCTCTGAATGCATCTGGTGATCCAGAATATTGTCTTCCTTGACCGGTCTAAAGGTTCCGAGGCCGACGTGCAGAGTCACAGCTGCCGTCTTTACGCCCATTCCCCGGATCTGATCGAGCAGCGCTTCAGTAAAGTGCAGACCGGCTGTCGGCGCCGCGGCAGAGCCGTTGTACTTCGCGTAGACTGTCTGATACCGAGACGGATCGCTCAATTTTTCGTGGATGTACGGCGGCAGCGGCATGGTGCCGATTTGGTTCAGGATTTCCTCGAAAACGCCGTCGTATTCAAAGGCAATGACGCGCAGGCCGTTGTCGATGGTCTTTTCGATCGTCCCTTCGAGAACGACTTTATCGTCCGAATCCGTAAATTCTAAAACCGCGCCGGGCTTAGCCTTCCGCCCAGGCTTGACCATCGTTTCCCAGCGGTTGTCGTCGAGGCGTTTTAAGAGGAGCAGTTCCACTTTTCCGCCCGTTTCTTTCTTGTGACCGTAAATACGGACCGGCATCACCTTCGTGTCGTTCATCACCAAAAGATCGCCGGGTTTTAAATAATCGACAATGTCGTGAAAATGCCGATCCTCGATTTGATCCGTCTTCCGGTCGATGACCATCAGGCGGGACATGTCCCGCTTTTCTGCCGGCGTCTGGGCGATTAACGCTTCCGGCAGATCGTAATAAAAATCAGATTTCTTCATCATGCTTCGTCAATTCCTCCAGACTAATTTGATTGGCTGGCGCCTGTGCGGCCTTCAGCCCCAAATGGGCACAGCCCGCCGACGTGATCACGCGCCCGCTGGGCGTCCTGGCCAAAAACCCCAGCTGCAGCAGATAGGGCTCGTACACTTCTTCAATCGTGTTGGATTCTTCCCCGATGGACGCGGCCAGCGTGTTGAGCCCCACCGGACCGCCGTCAAATTTCTCGGCGATCGTCCTGAGCATCAATCGGTCGTTTTCGTCCAGGCCCACGTCGTCCACTTCGAATAAAGTCAGGGCCTTTTTGGCTGTTTCGAGGTCGATCACGCCCTCGCTTTCCATTTCCGCGTAATCCCGCACCCGCTTGAGCAGCCGATTCGCCACACGCGGGGTTCCTCGAGAACGTCGGGCCAGCTCTCTCGCCCCTGCATCGTCGATGCCGATGCCCAAGATGCCAGCGGAGCGCTTGACGATATCCGCCAGCTCGTCCGGCGAGTACAGCTCCAGGCGCTGCACAACGCCAAAACGATCGCGAAGCGGCGCCGTCAGCTGTCCGGCTCGGGTGGTCGCGCCGACCAGAGTAAACTTCGGCAGATCAATTCGGATGCTTTTGGCACCCGGGCCCTTCCCGATAATAATGTCAAGGGCAAAATCTTCCATCGCTGGATAGAGCACTTCTTCAACTTGACGCTGCATCCGGTGGATTTCATCGATAAACAGCACGTCACCGGCCTTCAACGTCGTCAGAATCGACGCGAGATCCCCGGGTTTTTCGATAGCCGGGCCCGAGGTGATGCGGATCTTCGTGCCCATCTCGTTGGCGATGATGTTGGCTAACGTCGTCTTGCCCAAGCCCGGCGGGCCGTAAAGCAGCACGTGATCCAGCGGTTCTCCCCGCTTTTTCGCCGCGTTGATAAAGATGCCCATCTGCTTTTTAACCCGCTTCTGGCCAATGTACTCGTCCAGATTTTGAGGTCTCAGCGAATGCTCGATCTCCACATCCGGCTCTGAAAATTCTGTTGTGATAATCCGATCCTTCATAATGTCCCTTTATGATTTTGAAGCAGCCGTCAGCGCCGCCTTTAAGAGCGCTTCAATGCTCATGCCCGGTTCAATCACCTGATCGATGAGGTCCGAGGCTTCTCTGTAGGCGTAGCCCAAGCCCAAAAGCCCGTTGATGCCCTCGTTGTACAAGGCGTCGGCCGCCTGCATGCGCTCGGTCGCACCGCCCGCCACTTCCGTTTCCGGTGTCTCGAAATCCTTGTACTTGTCTTTCAGCTCGAGGATGATCCGTTCCGCCGTTTTTTTGCCGATGCCCGGTGTTTTTGAAATGGCCTTGTCGTCCGCATTTTTGATGTGGCGGATGAACGTCGCCTCGTCGAATTGAGAGAGCAGACTCATCGCCGCCTTCGGGCCAATGCCGGAAATGCCAATCAGTGTCACGAACAGCCGGCGCTCTTCCTCGGTCGAAAAGCCGTAGAGGGTCACGTCGTCTTCCCTAAAGGCCGGATATAGTAAAAGCTTCACCGGCTCGTGCAGCGCCGGCAGTGCCGCGTTAGTCGTCATCGATGTACGGATCCAATACCCAAACCCGCCGGCTTCGACGACCACGCCGTCGGCGCGTTCCGCTTCCAATACGCCCTTGATGTATTCGAACAAAATTGTCCTCCTATTAAAAAAACGCTAAACCCAACACAATGTCTGGTTTAGCGTTTGCCTTCTTATATGGAGGTGGCACCCAGAATCGAACTGGGGAATAGAGGTTTTGCAGACCTTTGCCTTACCGCTTGGCTATGCCACCGCAAAATAAAATGGAGCGGAAGACGAGATTTGAACTCGCGACCCTCGCCATGGCAAGGCGATGCTCTACCACTGAGCCACTTCCGCACCGTTTAAATGGTGCCCAGAGGCGGAATTGAACCACCGACACGGGGATTTTCAGTCCCCTGCTCTACCGACTGAGCTATCTGGGCATGGCGACCAGGATGAGGCTCGAACTCACGACCTCCAGCGTGACAGGCTGGCATTCTAACCAACTGAACTACCTGGCCAATAAATAATGTTGCTATCTGGTGGTCGCTACAGGGCTCGAACCTGTGACCCCCTGCTTGTAAGGCAGATGCTCTCCCAGCTGAGCTAAGCGACCAAATCTCAAGCACAGGCATTATTATACGCTAGATCCCTGTGCTTGTCAAACCTTTTTTTCGATTTTTTTACAATTTTTTTATCTTTTCTCTGCAACGTACTGAACACGGTCGCTCAGCGCGCCGCCAGCCAGAAAAGTTCCGAAGTCGTAAATCTTCTGATTCTTGAAAGCTGGCACCTTTAAGAGTCTAAAAATATCTTCCACAGGATAATAGTACTGGCTCTGCTCTTCTTCGTAGCGTTCGTACAAATCGTCTTCGCGGCGCACAAAGAAGGACAAATCAAAATCAACCTTGTTGTCGTCCGGATGCAGGGTATTTTCCCACACGCAGTAGACATTGTCAAAATTGTAGACGAAGGTGTTGTCGCCGATCGTTTCCTTGTATTTTTCCGGCGTGTTCATATCGAACATTAAAAGCCCGCCGGGTTTTAGCGCCTCTGCCGAGCAGCTTAAAAAGGACTCGATTTCGTCCAAGCTCTTCAAATAATTGAAGCTGTCGCAGCAGACGATCACCGCGTCAAAGGTTTCGCCGATCTGAAAATTACTCATGTCTCCCTTGAAAAAGCGGACGTTTTCGATCCCCTGGGCCTCTGCCTTTTCAGCGGCCACTGTCAGCATATCCTCAGATAAATCCACGGCCGTCATGTCGAACCCTTTTTTAGCCAGCCGCAGCGTGATGTTGCCGGTCCCACAGCCGAATTCCAAGATTTTTTTAATCGGCTTGGTCGAATTAAGGGTCATTCTGAAGATGTAATCGGCCCATTCGTCGTAATTGATTTCCTGCATCAATTCATCGTAAACTTTAGCAAAGTCTTCGTACACAATACTCCCCCTCTCGTTTTTTAATCTAAAAGCCGCTTTTCCATCGTGTCGTGTGCCTGTTTTTCAAAGTGATCCGGCAGCGGCGGCAAAGTTCCCTGGCCTGTCTTGCGTTCCAGCGCAGCCGATAAAATGGCGTCGGCCACAGCCGGGTTTTTGGGCAGCAGGCAACCGTGGCTGTACGTTCCGTACACATTCTTGTACCGAACGCCTTCCGTGCCGTCTTCGCCGTTGTTGCCGTAGCCCTTGAGCACCTTGCCCATCGGTCTCACGCCATCCTGCAGATAGGTCTTCCCGGAATGATTTTCGAATCCGATAATATTGACCCCCGGTTTGTCGTCAAAGGTAAACACATAATTGCCGATCATCCGTTTTTTGACGCCCTCGGTGTAAAAATTCAACGCGCCGGTAAAATCGATCTGCTTGCCGTCCCAGGTCTTGTAATATTGGCCGAGCATCTGATAGCCCCCGCAAATGGCCAAAACCGTTTTGCCGTCTTCGATTGCAGCCTTCAGCTCCTTGTCCTTTCCGGAGAAAAGGTCGGGCAGCAGCACTTCCTGGTCAAAATCCTGGCCGCCGCCGATAAAAAACAAATCGTAGTCCGCAGCCTTTAAAGGTTCTCCGACGCAGACGCGGTCCACTTCCACAGGGATGTGCCGCCATTCGAGGCGGCGGCTCAGGCACAGCACATTGCCGCGATCGCCGTAGAGATTTAAAATATCCGGGTACAAATGACAAATTTTAAGTGGTTGTTCCATGATCTTGTCCTCCTTATTCCCAGAAATTTTTCACGTCGTACATTTTCGTGATCTTATTCCGCAGGTCCATCATCGCCGTGTAGGTCGGCATGATGTAAACGGGATAATCCTGCGCCGCACAGGTCTTCATCAAGGTTTCGTAATCCTTAATGACTTTCATCTTGTCTTCCGGAATACCGGCGTATTTGAAGCGCAGCGCCATATCCTCTGCGCGTATGCCTGACAGGTAGAGTCCTTTAAGCTTATCGCCCATTTCGGCAATTTGTTCGAAATCGACGTCCCAGATCCAGGACACGTCGGTGCCGTCGGCGTCGCGGTCATTGAGGCAGACCACAAAGACGGACGGATCAGTGACGTTGGTGACGAAATTCAGGACTTGATTGCAGCCTGCCGGATTTTTCACCAGGATCATGCGGATCGGCGTGCCGTTGAGGACGAGTTTTTCCATCCGCCCAAAGCCCGGCGCAAATTCAGAAAGGGAGCGGATCACCGTCGGAATATCGAATTTAAGGGCCTTGCCGACGGCAACGGTTCCGCAGGCGTTATAAATGTTGTAGCCCCCCGGCAGATTGATCGTTGTCCGATAAGTCTGACCGTCAACTAAAATATCGACGACGGATTTTGCCGCGTCGCTTTGGATAACATTCGTCACCGCAATATCCGGATCCGGTCTGTGATAGCCGCAGTTCGGGCAGCGGTAGCCGCCTAAATGGCCGTAGGTGACGTAATCGTAGACGTACTCGTGCTTACATTTGATGCAGAACGGCGCGTCCGACACTTCCTGAACGCGCTTTTTGTAGATCGGCACGTTGACCCCGTAAAACAGGACTTTATTGTCAAAATCGTCGGCGATCGACGCGACCATAGAATCGTCCGCATTGAGGCAGAGCGTTGCCTTCGGGCTGTGGCTGATGCCGATTTTAATGCTTTCGAGGGTGTGGGTCACTTCACCGTAGCGGTCCAATTGATCTCTGAAAATATTGGTGACCACAATCGCCCTGGCGTCGATCATCGTCGACACTTCCTTAAAGGCCGCCTCGTCACATTCGATTAAGGCGTAGTCGTACTTGCAGTGTCCGCTTAAGGTCGAATTGGTAATGAATTCCGCTGTAATTCCGGTAATCAGATTGGCACCGGATTTGTTGCAGAAAAAGGATAGGCCGAGATCATTCAAAGTCTGTTCAATCATTCTGGAACTGGTGGTCTTGCCATTGGTTCCTGTCACCACAATACATTTGACTCCTTTCGCACATTGAGCCAGAACTTTGTGATCCAATTTCATCGCGACACGACCTGGAAAATCCGTGCCGCCCCGCCCCATCAGGCGCAGCAGCGATTTGGTCATTTTCGCCATTACAATAGATAAGAAGGTTTTAAATTTCATGGCTAGCATTATATCACTTTCTTTTTACGATGTACAATTTTCATTGATCCCTGTCGATTTCAAAACGGGCCTCGTACTTTTTCCCGACCCTCGGCAGCTTTTTGTCGTCAACGCCCCGGCTGACCGCATCGGTCCCGAACCGCTTTCTGATCGCGTCAATGGCCTGATCGATATGGCGCTCCCGCTCGAGATCTTTTGTGTCGAACATCGAGATCTGCGAGACGCTTCCGGTTTCAATCTGCGTCAGCGCGACGCCGATGAGCCGAAGCGGGGTCACCCCGTCCCAGAGCTCATCGAAAAGCTGATCAGCCGTGGCCTCGATTTCCCGCGTGATGTCCGTCGCGTGATCCAGCGTCCGCTGGTGGGACCGATCGACGAAGCTGGAAGAGCGGATCTGGACGCTGATACGCTTGGCCCGCCGGTGTTTGCTGCGAAGGCGCATCGCCACAGAATCCACCAGTCTTTTAATCACTTTTCGGGCTTCTGCCGCGGACCTCACGTCTTTTGGCAGCGTAATTGACACCGAGTACCCCTTTTCCTCTTGAGGCTCAGCCAAAACCGGGCTGTCGTCCAATCCGTTGGCGTAACGGTAAAGATGTCCCCCCTGTTTATTGCCCAGCACCTGTTGTAAATTAGCGGGCTCGCAATGGGCCAAATCCCCAATTGTCCGGATGCCGTACAGGTTTAGCTTTTCGGCGGTCTTCCGCCCGACAGAGAGGAGCCGCCTGACTGGCAGGGGCCACATTTTCTCCGGGATTTCCTCGGTCCAGAGGGTGTGCACCTTGTCCGGCTTTTCAAAATCCCCAGCCATCTTCGCCAAAAGCTTATTGGGTCCAACGCCCACGTTCACGGTAAAGCCGAGCTCCGCCTTGATGCGGTCCTTAAGTTCGTAGGCCGTCTCGACGGGATGGTGATAGGCCGTCGTCTGGGTGACGTCGAGGAAGCACTCGTCGATTGAAAAATCCTGAACAGCGGTGGCGTAGGTTCTGCAGATGGCCTTAAACGCGCGGCTGTAACGCTGGTAAATTTTAAAATCCGGCGGAATGGCGATAAGATCCGGGCATTTTCTCACCGCGTCGGAAAGGGGCTCGCCGGTGTGAATGCCGAAGGCCTTCGCCGGAACCGATTTGGCGAGCACCACGCCGTGGCGTTTCGCCGCGTCGCCGCCCACGACCGCCGGAACGAGACGCAAATCCGATTCGCCCCAGGACAGCCGGTCCACAGACGACCAGGACAGATATGCCGAATTGACGTCCACATGATAGATCAGCCGTTCTTCGCCCATGCCGACCTCCTTTCCGTTCAATATTTGATAAACAAAAGAAGCCTCCCGTTTGGGAGGCCAAGGAAAAAAGAGAGAGACACTCGTGAAAAAAATCAATCTTTACAATTGCTCATTTTTCACTCGTCACTTCAATTATACAGCAGATTATTAAATGAAACCTTAATTCTTATTTTAACAGATAAAAAAGAACCGTTATTTTTAGTTTTGTTCTGGTATTTTTTTGTTCTCTCCGTTTTATACGTTAAAATTCGGCAAAAATTGAATCTGAGGCCGCCCCGTCGTCTTGTTGATGCGCACCTCGCTGTCGATGCCGTATAAATAATGGATCATCTCCGGCGTAATGACTTCTTCAGGGGTGCCGATTTTAACCAAATCGCCCTTCTTGAGCACGACGATGCGGTCGCAGTACAGCGACGCGATGTTTAAATCGTGCACAGAGGTAAAGACAGTCATATCCTGCCGCTTCAAGATATTCATGATCTGATATTGATACTTGATGTCCAGATGGTTGGTCGGTTCATCGAGGACGATCAGCTCCGCTTCCTGAGACAGCGCCCGTGCCAGCAGCACACGCTGTTTTTCCCCGCCTGACAGGCTCAAAAAGCTGCGTTCCTCGTAACCTTTCATCCCAACTTCTTCGAGGTACTTTTCCGCGATTGCGTGGTCCTTTTCGGACGAATCTTGGAGCAGCCGCTTGTGGGCGTAGCGTCCGAGCATGACCATATCGATGACGGTCAAATCGAATTCCACCGTGTTTTCCTGAACCATGACAGCCATTTTTTTAGCGAATTCCTTGTCGTTGACCTGATCGACCAGCTGGCCGTCCAAGTAAATTTTGCCGCGGTCCGGCTGATAAATTCGGTAAATGTTTTTCAGCAGCGTCGATTTGCCGCAGCCATTTGGCCCGACCAGACCGACGAATTCTCCTTTTTGAATTTCCAGATCAATAGCCTTTAAGATCTGCGCCTTGTCGATCGAAAAATCTAAATGTTCAACCTTTAATTTCGCCATCATGCACCTCCGAATTTCGAACGGCTCTTCCGAATCAGGAACAGGAAGAACGGCGCGCCAAATAATGCGGTTAAAACGCCGATCGGCAGCTCTTCCGGAATGACGACGATGCGGGAAATCCAATCGCACAGAATCGTGAAAAGCCCGCCGAGCAGAATCGAGGCCGGCATCAAACGGCTGTGCTTCGAGCCGACGAGAGATCTGGTGATGTGCGGGATGATCAGCCCGATAAAGCCGATGACTCCAGAGACCGATACGATCGCGCCGGTCATAATCGTACACAGGACAATGATCGACACCTTGATGCGCATTAGATTGACGCCAAGGGTCGTCGCGGCGTCGTCGCCGAGCATCAGCACGTCTAAGCTGTCCGTAAAGAAGAACAGGATGACCGTACAGATCATCACGATGATGAAGAGATACAGCACCGTGCTCCAATTGGCGCCGCTGAGGGAGCCCATCATCCAGTAAATCGCCGTCTTGACTTTGTCGTCGCCGGTTTGTCTGTAGTAAATCATAAAGTTGGTAATGGCCTGAAAGAGCGTGGACACGGCAATCCCGGCCAAGACCAGCTGCGTCGACGTGATGCGGTTGCTGACTGACGAGACTTTCATCGCGATGAAGATCGCAATGAAGGCGCCGATCGCTGCGCCAAATACGATATGGAATTGACCCATAAAACCAAACCAGCCGTACATGATGACCGCAACAGCCCCAGCGGATGCCCCTGAGGAAATTCCGAGCACGTACGGATCCGCCAAGGAGTTACGCGTCATGGCCTGCATCAAAATCCCGCAGAGGGACAGCCCGGCGCCGACCATCATCGCCATCAGCACCCGCGGAAAACGCATGGTCCAAATGATGGTTTCAAGGGACGCGTTCCAGGTCGGCTCGAAAATTTCGTGGCCGGTCAGGTGGTTGAGCAATACCTTGCAGACCACATCCGGCGGAATGGAGACACTGCCGGAAAAGACAGCCAGAATGACAGCCAAAACGAGAAGCACGAACAGGCCGATGCAGAACAGCACAAAGGCCCCTCTCTTTCGAATTGGCAGGTGTAAACTGAGTTTCATAGATTCACCTCTTTTTTCATCAAAAGAGAGACTTTCACTGAAAATCTCCGGTGAAAGTCTCTCCCTGTTTTGATTTCAAACCCTCTTAGAATTTGTCTGGATAAAGCTGTTTAGCAATGCTCTTGACCAAATCAGCCGATCCCGCAGAACCCTGCATGATGGCACAGTTGGCAGAGTAGATCTTGTTTTCCTTAACCGCGCGCAGGTTCTTGGTGTATTTGTTGGTCTTCAGGAATTTCTTCTTTTTGTTGACGTCGTGGTTGTATTCGAGAATGATGATCGCATCAGGATCTCTTTCGGCCACTTGTTCCCAAGATGGGGTTGCCCAGCCTTTGTTGATGTCGTTGAAGATCGAGATCGCGCCAGCCTTTTTAAGGGTATCGCCTGGCATCCCTTGGCAGGCTGTGAACGGTGCGTCTTCACCGGAGTCGTAAACAAATACCTTGACCGGATTCTGGTAAGCTTCGTCACCTAAAGTCTTGTGGACTGAATCCAGCGTGCTCTTCATCTTGTCGATGCGCTTCTGCGCGGTGTCTTCCACCTGGAAGATCTTGCCGAGGGTTTCGTAATCCTTGTACAGATCTTCAAAGGTCGCGCTGTCTGAGCAGACATACGGGAAGTACGGGGTGATGCCGTTCTTCTTGCAGAAGCTCAGACTGAAGTTTTTGTCTGAGAATAAATCATCCCAGCCGACGAGGAAATCGCAGCCCGTAGCCAGCACCTTTTCTTTGGAAACCGTACGCAGATTGACGCCCGGTTTCGCCAGCTGTTTAACTTTCTTTTCGCCCGGATACTGTTTGACGGTATCGACACAGGCGCCCTTGGTGTAGCCGGCCATATTGTCCGCTAAACCGAGGTCGAAGAAAATATCGGCCATCTGGTCACCGTCGGCGACAACCTTTGTCGGCATTTTCTTAAAGGTGTGTTTGTAATTCTTTCCAAGGCCGCTGCGTTCCAAATTCATTTCAATGGTAACCGGCTTGTAATTTTTACTCGATGCTTTTGAACTTGAACTTGAGCTCGAGGATGAACTCGAGCCGCATCCGGCCAATGTTGTCAGCGCCAATGCTGCCGCTAACCCTACACATGCTAACTGTTTTTTCATCAATTAACCCCCTTAAAATTTTCTTAACTTAATTTAATCTTAGTATACGAGGGATTTTTGCTTAAAGATAGATAATATTGTGATATTAAAATGTATTATTTTGCTAAAAATTTTATTTGTATTTAATTTTACATATTATCGTGTAGATTTAAAATATATGCTAACTTTATCAGCATAAAAAAAGACTGAGCCAAAGCCCAGTCTGGATTGTAAAGCCTACACGACCGAAAATCGATACCCAGCACCCCAAACGGTTTGAATGTATTCTGGATGGGACGAGTCGATTTCAATTTTTTCGCGAATCCGGTTAATGTGGACGGTCACCGTCGCCGTATCGCCCATCGCATCCATGCCCCAAATTCGGTCAAAAAGGGTTTCCTTTGAGAAGACGATATCGGGATTGGACGCGAGAAAAACCAACAGCTCGTATTCCTTGTTTTTGAGTGAAACTTCCTTTCCCCTCACGCTGACTCGATGGGCATCGGTGTCAATGACCAAATCTTTCACCGCGATTTGGTGGTGAACCGGTGTGTTCCCGGATTTGAGCCGCTCGTGAATGGCAATATGGGCTTTGACCCGCGCAACCATTTCCGACGGACTGAAGGGCTTGACAATGTAATCGTCCGCACCGAGTCCCAGCCCGCGAATTTTATCCACATCCGTCTTTTTGGCCGTCACTAAAATAATCGGCGTGTTGCTGCTTTCTCGAATGGTTCTGCAGATGTTGAAGCCGTTCATACCCGGCAGCATGACGTCGAGCAGAAACAAATCCCATTTTTCTGCCTGTGCCAGTTCAAGGCCCGTCTCGCCGTCCGACGCGATCTCGACCTCGTAACCCGCAGCCTCTAAATAGTCCCGTTCCAAATCGGCGATCAATGGATCATCCTCTACGATTAGAATACGCTGTTGCATTTTCCCGTTTACTCCTCGATTCCATTTGTGTTTTCTGTTTGCATACAAATTGGCAGCGTGATGCGCATTGTCAGCCCGTTCCCGTTGTTTTGGGCTTCAATCGTGCCGTCATGGCCTGTGACGATCTGCCGCACAATGGCCAGACCAAGACCGCTGCCCTGCCCCGGCATCGTCCGGCTCTTGTCCCCTCGGTAGAAGCTGTCAAAAATATGGGGCAGATCTTCCTCCGGCACGCCCGGACCGTCGTCGGACACGGTCACGATGTAACGGCCATCTTTGACAGACGAAGTCACGTTGATGTGCACCGGCGTCTGTTTGGCGTACTTGACGCTGTTTTCAAAGAGATTGACGAAGACGCGGTGTATTTCGTCCGTATCCATTTCGACAAATGCCTTCGGCGTGTTCAGACTGCAGTTAAGCTCAACCGCTTGACCGCTCTCGCCGGTTTTAAACCGATCGATCACCTCAGCCAGAAAGGCGTCCGCCTGCGTCTTCTTCAAATGATAAGAAAATTGATTGTTCTGCAGATGGGCCAATTCTGAGAGACTGTCCACCAGTTTCGTCATGTCTTCCGCTCGGGTGTGAATTGCCGCGTAATAACGCGCGCGTTTTTCCTCCGTATTGGCAATGCCGTCCTGAAGGCCTTCCACGTAGCCGATAATCGAAGTGAGGGGCGTGCGCAGGTCGTGGGAAATCCCGGCCAGCCATTCTTTTTGATGCTGTTCGGCCTGCATCCGCGCGTCAACCGATGTCTTGAGCTGATGGCGCATGCCCTCAAAATCCTGGCACACAGCGCCAAATTCATCTGGTTGATTATAAGCGATTGGCGAATCGAGGTCACCCTCTGCGATTCTGTGTGTCCCGTCGCGCAGTGCATCCAGCGGTGTCATGATCATCTTCGTAATCCAACGCGTTAAGACGGCGTTGGTCAGCGCGATCACCAGTAAAATAATTAATCCTAAAATAGCGGCGCTCTTGAGAATAAAATGTTTAAAATCCGCTTCCTGCAGTTTGGCCGGCACTCTGCCGCCGACACAAACTGCTGTGATGACTTCGGTTTTGCCATTTATTTTATAGGTTGCGCACACTACCGCCTGGTGGCCAAAGCTCACTGAAAAATGGTCGGACTTAATTTGATCCCCAACCTTGGCGAGCACCGCCCGATCTTTTTTTGTAAAATTACTGTATTTCACCTTTCCGTCTCGCACCACTTCGACACTGTAGCCGATTTGTTTGAGCTGACGGGACAAGGCCTTGGGGTCTTTTCGGTTGTCGTAAATCTGCATCTGTGCGGAATAGATCCCATTTTCGCGTTTAAAAGTCGCCTCGACAGATTCCGTATAGGCGGGATCGATATACTCACCGACGACACCGATCAAAATCAAGCCGCAAATCAATGGAATCACAATCATCAGCACGTTGGAAATAATCAGTTTTCGGTGAATGGTCATACTGCACTCCTTTTATTCGTTGCTGCCTCTTCCCTTAACCGTTAAAATCAAATCCCTGAAAGCGCTCGGATGACTGACGATTTCCAGTACCGCCACGAGCGCAATGCCGACAATAAAACAGACCGGATTGAAACTCTGAAGGCTCATCGCCGGCATCGGATGACTCAGCGTTGTGGGTCCCTGAGCGATCGCGTAGAGCGAACCGATCATCATACCAATAATAGCATACCGCGTCGGAATTGGGAACGTTTCAAACGCCTTCTTCACCCATTTTGAAATGAGCGCCGCACCGACGACAATACCCATAATCAAAACGATTAAACCCGGCACCGCCGAAAAGTTCATGGTCATCGCGGCTTTTAGGCCGTGAATGACTGGCAGGTAGAGCCCAAAAACAAGAAGCAGGGTCGAACCTGAAATCCCAGGCAGCACCATCGCTGAAATGGCTGCGGCTCCGGCAATAAAAATATAAATCGCTGATGCCGGTGAGAGTCCTGTCAACGCTGCATTGGAGTTGGGATGCAAAACTGTAATCACGACGACTAAAGCGGCACCCGCGGCGAGACAAATCCATTTGGCTAAGCCGCGCTGCTGTCTGCGCATTTCGGGATCCGCCATCATCACGACGATTGAAACGAGAATGAATCCGAGAAACAAGGAACTGATGCCGTAAATATGCGTTTCGAATAAATTCGATAAAGCTACGACAGCCAGGCCCATCCCGATGATCCAACCGGCAAACAATTTTATTAAAAATTTAAATCCTTCCCGGCGTTCATTTCGGTCTCTCGAAAAGATCCCATTGAGGGAACCGATAAACTTTTCATAAAATCCCATAATAAACGCGATACTGCCGCCGGACACCCCCGGCACACTATCCGCTAAGGCCATACAAAAGCCTTGAAACATTTCTTTAATTGGCATATTGTTTCCTCCGTTTTTAATCTGCTCTGATTATACGCAGCGGTTATTTCAGAGAAAAAAACAGAAAATAAACATTTTATAAAATAGACAATTTATAGATACAATCTTGTTATTTTGGACTGCTAAGCATAAAATAAAAATATGATGAAAAATACACAAATGTTACAAGACAAAGCATACAATTTTTTAATCGAGCAAATCAAAAACGGCGAATTGGAAAATGGCAAATTCTATTCTCTCAATCAATTCAGCAAGGATTTTAATTTTTCTAAAACGCCACTCCGTGACGCTGTCTTACGTCTCGATGAAGAAGGATATTTAGATTTAGTGCCCAGTAAGGGTTTCTGCGTTCACGAATTATCAGAACAGGAAATCACCGAAACCTACCAAATTCGGGAGGCCTTTGAATCTTATTGTCTAGAAGAGCTCAGCAACAATCAAGATACTGAACGCGGCCAATTTTATTTGAACAAGCTGCAGTCGAAAATCGATGCGCAGCAGAAAATTTTTGAAACCACCGGCGATCACGAAGCCTTTGCTCAAAAGGACTACGAATTCCACAGAAGCATGATTCAATACGTTGGCAATGCGATAATGCTTAGCTTCTACCGCAAACTCATGTACCGCATTGCCCGCATGACTGGCCTTTCTTTTGAACGAACAGGCCGTATGAAGGAAGCATTAGACGAGCATATTCGAATTATGAATGCCGTCAAAGAAAAAAATATTCCGGAAATCAAAAATTTAATTTGTACACAAACTCGGACTGCTAAAGCAATTAACTTAGATATCATCAAAACAAAAAGCCAAGATCCCGTTTGATCCTGGCTTTTTAAAGTAAATGGGGTTTTTATTAATCTTCGACATCCGCAATACAAACGACCTGGCTGGAATCCAACCCTTTAATTCTCAACGGCGCGTTGGTAAAGAATTTAATGGTTGCGCCCTTCGGAATGTCGGATAAATGCATGTCTTCAATACCGGTAACGAATTTACCGGAATAGTATCCCAAAACGTGACGATGGCAGTCCGGCGGCAATTCACCCTCTTTGCATTTTTCAGAGGCTGATCCAATGGCCAAAAAGTCCATGCCGATGGTTTTCAGATTCGGAAAGTTTTCCGTCAAATAATCGCCGGCACTCGGCGCGATAAACGAACCTTCGTTCTGATAAATGTTCTGATCTGTGTCACGATACTTTTCAAGTCCTGTCCTAAATAACGCGCAGGAAACCTGTGAAAGCACATCCGCAAAAGGTTCAAGGTCTTCTTTATAAATACCTTCTGCTGGGCCTTTCGGAATTTCAATCAGTGCGACTTTTGTGTGCGTGAAATATTCAATCGGCAGCTCATTGATTGAGATGCCGTCCTTCACAAAATGACGCGGTGCATCCATGTGCGTGCCGAAATGGTTTGGCAATTCTGAAATAAAGCTGCAGAACGGGCATTCTTCTGAAACGTCCGTGCATTGTTTCACCTTAACAACAGGTTCTCCCGGCCATGCGTATCCATCAGGATCTAAAATGTGTGATAAAAACTGAAATGCCATAATATACTCCTCCTCAAAATTATTTCATTAATTTTTTTACTGCGTCTTTTAATGTGTCTTCTCCGCCGACATTCCCCGGGAAGATGACGTACGGAATTTTTGGGAATCGGCTGTTGTCCCCCGTTTGCCAAACAGGGATTCCCGGTTCAATCTGTCCGAGGACATTTGCTTTCGTAACGGCGAGTGCTTTTGTCCCGACATCACTCGAGGTAATGCCGCCTTTTGCCACGACAAAGGCCGGCGTTATCTTCAATCTGCCTACAAGAGACTGAACCGCATCCGAAATTTTCACCGAAAGTCTGAGTTCATCTTCTTTATTGCCGGTATCTGCCGTAATCAGCTGTCGAGTTGTATAGACGCAAACGCTCGTTCCTGAAGCGATTGCTTCTTCCTCTTCGGCGAGGCATCGTGCCACTTCGGCTTCAAAAGCCTGTTCATCCCGAACCAGTGTTGCGTTTAATTCAATAAATTTAATTCCAGGCAGTGTCTTGAGCTGTTCCATCTGCGCGGTGGTCTTCTGCGTATGAGAGCCGACCACAATGATTCCACCATTTTCCGTTTCCTGAATCACCATATCCTCACGGGTCAGAAGCGGCTGATCGGTGACGCCGCCCATGACCTTAACCAGTGCGGCCGCAGAGCGGAACATGAAGTTTTTGCCCTTTTTCATCGCACGGTACAGTGCGACACAGAATACCTTCACATCGACATAATCGATCGCATTGACAATAATCTTGTTAAAATTCTGAACTGAGAGCAGCTGCTTTTCAATCTTGTCATAATTACAGGCTCGCAAATCGTCGAGTGCAATCCCAATGCAGTCGGACGCTTTGTACGCGCCGTCGGTTTTTTCTTCAATGTATTCTTTGATGTCGCTTTTGGTGTAGCCGAAGGTTTTGTCCTTTGCAAATTCGGTTTCAGCCGCCGGCGTCAATTGATCCCCTTCCTGCACATAATGCACGTCGTCGATCGTAAAACGGCCGCCTTCTTTAAAGAAGGGGCACATCACTTCCCCGTCGATTTTCCGCCCTGTGTCTTTTTCGTAGGCTTCCTTTAAAAGAATGGTTTCCAACGGGTAATGCCCGCGGAGCGTTGAATCGGATCGGCTGATGTAGAGATAATCCTTTCCGGTTGCCTTCGACGCTGCATCGACCGCTGCGGCAATTTCATGATGTGCTGCTGTCGTTTCGTCTTGTGTCATGCCGCGGGAATTGGTCATGATGTAGAATAAATTGTTTTCTTCGGCAAAGGCCTCTTTCAACGTTTCTGGTTTCCAATTGGTATAAACCGAAACGTCGTGAACCGTCTGAACGCCTGTCGGATCATCGTCAAGCACGACGATTTTTTTATCATTTTCTGCGATCAGCTGATTCAACACCCGATCAACTGCCGCTTCATCCACAGCTGGATATTGTTTTAATACGTCAACTTTAAGCGCCATAATCGTTATTCGCCTTTCTTGACTTCTACATCAGCTAATTTTTCAAAATATTGAACGATGCCGCCGTGGTCATCATTCATATGGCCGTGAATCTTCAGCGTCTGAAGGATTTCGTATAGCTGTGCTGTATAAGGAATTGGCACGTCTAACGCGTGTGCCGTATTGACGACATTCTTAATATCTTTGTGATTGATTGCAATCTTTCCGCCGGGTTTGAAATTCCGTTCAACAATCATCGGAATCTTCGCGTCAAGTACAGCACTTCCCGCCAAACCGCCGCGAATGGCCTGATACACTTTGACCGGATCGGCGCCGGCCTTTGTTCCAAGAACAAAAGCTTCAGAGACAACCGCGATGGTATTATTGACAATGGCTTGATTGACCAGCTTCGTCACAGAGCCGCTGCCCACATCGCCGATTAAAGTCGAAGTGGATCCCATAATGTCAAAATAAGGGTGCATCGCGTCAAACACGTCTTGTTCGCCCCCGCACATGATCGCGAGGGTTCCGTTAATCGCACCTGGTTCTCCCCCTGAGACCGGTGCATCGATGAATTTTACCTGTTTTTCAGCAAGCTTTTCAGCACACGTTCTCGATTCAACTGGCGTGACCGAGCTCATATCGCAGACAATTGCACCTGGCTTAATGGTTTCAGCTATGCCGCCTTCGTCGAACAAAATCTGCTGGCTGATGCTGCCGTTGGGCACGATCAAAATGACCACGTCACACTGACTGCCAATTTCCGTATACGTTCCGGAGACAGCCCCCAATTGAGTCAGCTCTTCTACTGCTTCAGTGTTGAGGTCGTTGACAACTAATTCAACACCGCCTTTCAGAAGATTTTTAGCCATGGGTTTTCCCATGATGCCTAAACCAATGAATCCAACTTTTTTCATTCGCCTTTCCTCCCTCTGTCAACTCGTTTTAATATACCGATATATCACTTTATTCATTATACGATGTACCGATATATTAATCAAGAAAAAGTTTGCATTTTAGAAAAAAAATAAGACACCTCTTATGAAAGTTTTAATCTTTCACAAGAGATATCTTGAAAATTCGCATCTAAGTTATTCACCATCGAGCACCTCAATGCGCAGGATGTCGTGCAATGGAATGCGGTAAATCGTCGGCACGCCTTCAACATCAAGCAGCAGTGACTCCTGTCCTTTGATGTCGTCTTCCGTTTCCAAATACAAGTACACGCGGCCGAACCATTTTTCGTGCTCTTCGCTGTTGATGGCCACCCGTCTGCCGACCAGACTGCTCATTTCGAGCTTAGGACCGACGCAGAGCCTGAGTTCACCTTTATAGGCCGCCTGTTCCTTTTCAACATTTTCGTAGATCGCCTTGTCTCTCGCCGGGCTGTAGCCGCTGTACAAAATGCGGAAGGGCCCGCCCGTGATCTGACAGCTCATATTCCCGATACGGTCCTCGTCGAGCAGCTCCTGAATTTCCTGCGTCTGCCCCTTTTTGATGTAGCCGATCGTCTCCCCGGCCATCTCGACGCGGATCGCGTGGGGATCGTGCAGATTTTCCGGCTCCGGAATCAGCTCCGCCTCAGTACAATCGAAGCAGTATTTGGGAATCTCCACATCCACCTGATCGTCTTCAACCAGCTGTGCCTCGCTCAATTCGTAATCCGGATTAATCCGGCTGAGCGTTTGAAGCTGCGTCCTATGGTAATAGAGTCCGACGACGTCGTAATAGTAAATTTTCCAAACCGGCTGATCGGTCGGTTCGGGATCGATGTATGCCTCCTCGTCTTCATCCGAATGGTAGGCGTACTCCCGAAACTCGAGGAGAATGTCGATGATCTCCCGCCGCAGCAGATCCTCTGGCATATCCTGTCCATTTATAAAACGCGAGGCGGCTTTGAGCGCCCGGTTTTCATACAAATAACCGAAATACGTCAAGTGGGCATTTTCTGTCGCGTCCAAGGTCTGTCTCAGCCGCGCCTCTAAATCCGCCGGTTCAATTTTCCTGCCGATAAAATCAATTAACGGCGCCGCTAATTTTTCTCGAATATCCTGTTCTGTCATTTTCCTGTAGATCCAAATCCATCTTTTCCACGCGCGGTCTGATCCAGTTCGTCCACCAGTTCAAAGCTCGGCATGACGTAAGGGATCACAACCAGCTGGGCAATCCGTTCCTCCGGTTCGATGATCCGGTCCGAATCGCTGTCGTTGTAAAGGGCGACTGTCAGCTCGCCGCGGTAGTCTTCGTCGATTACGCCGACGCAGTTCGCCGGGCGGAGACCTTCTCGCACAGCCAAACCGCTTCTGGCAAAGACCGCGCCAAACGTGTTCGGCGGCAGGGCGATGGCGAGCCCCGTCGGAATCATAGCCGTTTCGTGGGGCGCAATCGTCATCGGCGCGTCCAGGCAGGCGAATAAATCTGAGCCCGCCGCGTATTCTGAACCCCGAAGGGGCAGTTTCGCCCCGGATCTTATTTTCTTGATCTGCATACCTCTCTCCTCAAATTTCTAAGATGATATTCTGGTATATAAAAAGAGCAGGCCCTTAAAAGCCTGCTTTGATTTTAAATGGAGCTGAGAGCCGGATTTGAACCGGCGACCTACTGATTACGAATCAGTTGCGCTACCAACTGTGCCATCCCAGCTTGAATACTTTGCTATTATACCGAAAGCCGGTCCTATTTGCAAGACCTTTTCCAATTCTTTTTTTTATTGAAATCCTTAAAACTTAATCTTATAATAATAAATTGATTCTATAATAAAGATAGAAAAAGAAAAAGGAGGAGACACATGCCTTTAGTGACATCCACTCAAATGTTTAAAGACGCCTTGGAAGGGCATTACGCCATCGGGGCATTTAACGCCAACAACATGGAAATCATCCAGGGCATCGTCGCTGCCGCAGAACACGAGCGCTGTCCCGTTATTTTACAGGTCTCTGAAAAATCTCGAATTTATACAAATCCTGTCTACGTTTTAAAAATGGTTGAAGCTGCTGTCGAAACCTCCAACATCGACATCTGCCTTCACCTCGACGACGGACCGGATTACGACACCTGTGTCGCCTGTATTGACTCGGGCTTCACCTCTGTGATGATTGACGGCTCGCGCCTGCCCTACGCAGACAACGTGAAGCTGACGAAACAGGTTGTGACCTACGCTCACGATCACGGCGTCGTCGTCGAAGGGGGCCTTGGCGATATTCACGGCGATACCGATTCGGATATTCCCTCTGCCCTGACCAACCCGGAACAGGCGGCGGACTTCGTCCACGACACCGGCGTCGATTCCCTCGCCGTCGCCATTGGCACCTGCTACGGCCCGTACAAATTCAAGACAGAGCCGACGCTGGCCTTCGACCGTCTGAAAGATTTGACCTCTTATCTCGACAACCTGCCGCTGGTGCTGCACGGCGCGTCCTCTGTGCCGAAGGAATTTGTCGATCTCAACAACCAATACGGCGCCGCCATCGAACGCGCCCAGGGCGTCCCTGAGGATCTGCTCCGCGACGCTTCGCGGATGGGGATATGCAAAATCAACATCGAAACGGATCTCAATCTCGTGATGACGGCTTGTATCCGCCAGTTCTTTGTCGAGCATCCCGAAGCCTATGACCCTCACGAATACCTCGGACCGGGCCGCAAGGCGATCCGTTCAATGGTCATCCACAAAATGCGCCACGTCCTCGGCTGCAGCAAGAGGCTTTAAGCGATGATTACGTACCGCATTCCGGCCAATGCGTCCGGTCAGCGCCTTGACCGGTTTCTCGTCAAATTTATGCCCGAAGCCGGCAAGGGGCTTCTGATGAAAATGACGCGAAAAAAGCGCATCAAGCTCAACGGCCGCCGGGCTGAACCCAAAGATACCATTCAAGAGGGAGATACGCTGACCTTCTACTTTTCGGACGAGACCTACGCCAAATTCAGAGGCGCGTCCGCTGAAGATGCTCCGAAAAAGAAACCCCTTCCCGATTCTCTCCGCGCGCTGATTCACCCACCGCTGTACGAAGACGCGCAGATCCTCGCCGTCAACAAGCCTGCGGGGCTTTTGACCCAGCCGGATCACACCGGCGACCCTTCAATTGCCGATCTCGCCGCGGCGTATTCCGACGGCACCTTCCACGCGGCGCCGGCTAACCGCCTCGACCGCGGCACCTCCGGCGTCGTGCTGATTCCGAAAAATTACGAAGCGCAGAAAACCCTGACCCAATCGATCCGGGAACGGAAGACGCACAAGACATACCTCGCTTTAGTCTTCGGCGCACTCACACAGCCTGGCCGCTGCGACGACCAGCTTCTCCGCGAGCACAACAAGACCCTCGTCTCAGACTCCGGGAATGGGGTCCACGCCGCCCTGCGCTACCGGCCGGTTCAATCGAACGACGGGTTCACGCTGCTCGAAATCGACCTGTTTACCGGGAAAACCCACCAGATCCGCGCCCAGCTCGCCCACATCAGCCACCCGATTGTCGGCGACGTCAAGTACGGCACAAAAAAGGCCAATCAAACATTTCGGGACCGTTATCACTTAAACCATCCCCTGCTTCACGCGGCGCATTACACGCTGAGCACGCCGACGTTAAGCTTCGACATCCAGGCGCCGATTGAAGATCCGGCTTTTCTGGCGATCCTGCACGCACTGGATTTCAACACAGCAATATAAGCAGTAGAAAGAGAGCATTTTATGGGTTACTGGCATTCCCGGGGGCTCCGGGGATCTGTTCTTGAGGATTTAATTAATCAAAGCAATCATTACTACATGACCCACGGCCTGGCCGTGATGCAGAAGATTCCGACGGCAATCACGCCGGTGGAGCTCGACCAACAAAAGGGTGTCATCAAGCTCGCGTATTTCGACGCCAAAAGCACGGTCGATTACGTCGGCAACGTCCAGGGCATTCCGGTGTGTTTCGACGCCAAGGAAACCAACCTGAAAAATCTGCCGCTCTACAATATCCACGAGCACCAGGTCGCGTTTATGGATGCCTTCCAAAAGCAAGACGGCCTGACCTTTTTAATCGTCTATTTCAAACAGACCGATCAATATTTTCTACTGCCCTTCGAGGTGCTGATGCAGTATTGGAACGGCGCCAAAAAGGGTGGGCGCAAATCGATCCCGCTTTCCGCTTTTGATCCTCAATACTTAATTCATTCGGAAGGCGGCATTCAGTTACACTACCTCGAAGCGCTCAACCGCTATTTAGTTAATTTGAACAAAGGAGGCCAATAAATGGCAGAAATGAAAAAAATTCCAAGTTTTACCGTCAATCATCTGAAATTAAAACGAGGCATTTACGTGTCCCGCAAGGACCAGGTCGGCGACCAAATCGTCACGACCTTCGACATCCGCATGAAGGCGCCGAACCGTGAACCGGTGCTCAACACCGCGGAATGCCACACCATCGAACATCTCGGCGCCACTTACCTGCGCAACGACCCGAAAATTTCCGATCAGATCATCTATTTCGGGCCGATGGGCTGCCGCACCGGCTACTACCTCGTCATGAAGGGCGACCTCGAATCGAAGGACGTCTTGCCGTTAGTGACAGATCTCTACAAATTCATGGCGGATTTCGAAGGGGACGTCCCGGGCGCCGCGGCCAGAGACTGCGGCAACTACCTTGACCAAAACCTCAACATGGCCAAATACGAATCGAAGAAATTTTTAACCGAAGTCCTCGACCACATTGACGACAGCCGGCTGATTTATCCGAATTAATTTTGGTTCTTCACGAAAAACTAGGGTCAAATAAAAAATAAGTATTGAAAAAGAGCACCATATTCTCCAAAATATAGTCGCTACAACCAAAAGAAGGAGAAGCCGGTGCTCATGTTTAAAATTATCGAAAATTGGTTCAATTGTCAAGGCGTGTCTTTGGAAAATGTGATTTTTAATGAAAAATCTTATCCCACTGTTCTTGAATTAAAGAGTACTCGTAGGTCAGAGGATTTCAGGTGCCCGGTCTGCGGCGGTCACGTTCATATCCACGATGCTTTTAAGTCGCGACTCAAAACGATTTTTATACCAGAAAAGCCCGCCGTCATTAAGTTTTCTGGACACCGCTTCCGCTGCAGCGAGTGCGGCGAGACATTTACGGAAAAGACACCGTTTAAATATCCGGGGTCGCGTATTACGACCTTTGCGGCGCAGTGGATCCAGGCGCTTTTGAGCAAAGGTCTTTCTATTAGTGCTGCCCAGAAGCTTACCGGCATTCACTGGGATACGATTCGCACCGTTCAGAAAGATGTAATGGACAAGGCGTTGACTGAAAGAAGGCAGGCGCTTCGTGGAAAAGACTACAAGCCAACGTTTTTAGCGGTTGATGAGTTCGCAATCTATAAAGGGCATCGCTACGCGACCTGCGTGATGGATCTTGAAACGGGAGAATTGATCTGGGTTGGCAAAGGCCGGGCGAAAAAGGATTTCGCAAAGTTCTTTGAAGAAGTCAAGCCTTCGTTTCTCTCTGAAGTTAAAGCTGTCGCGATGGACATGAACGCGGCGTATAACGTGCTAGTCGAAGAACATCTTCCAAAAGCGAAGATTGTCTATGACAGGTATCATATGCAGGCGCAGTTTGGACGGGATGTTCTGGGCGTTGTTCGCCTGGAGGAAGCCCGGAAGCATCAGAACAGTTCAAAAGCACTCAAGAGCAGCTTAAACGAAATATCTGATAAAGCAGAGAAGAAAGACATCAAAGAGAAAGCGCAGGCAGAACAGCGTGCTTACAACAAGTTGAAAAAAGCGCGCTGGACGCTTTTGATGAATGCGGACAAACTTAAGACAGCTAGAAAGATTAGCCTCGAAGCTATTTTGAGCGAGCACGAAAGCCTTGCGGTCTGCTACGCCATGAAAGAAGAAATGACCCGACTCTTTTGGCTTAGGGACGAAAAAGCAGCGAAGGATGGCTGGAAGCGGTGGTTTGAAGCGGCTAAAGCAAGTGGTATATCAGCGCTTGAAAAGTTTGCCAGACTCAAAGAAAAACGCTTACCTGGTTTAATCGCGCACGCCGTATACCCAATCAACACAGGAAAACTTGAGGGATTTAATAACAAGATCAAAGTGGCCAAACGCATTGGATACGGGTATCGAAATGAGTGTTACTTTTTCACGTTCATTCGTTATCTTTCGTTACCATTTGTTCGGAGTTAATCCCCCAAGTTTTCGTGAAGAACCTTAATTTTTTCTGATTGACATAAAAAACAACAGCGTGCCTCAAAATCAAATCGACTTTGAGACACGCTGTTTTTTAATCGCAAAAATATTAAACAGGATAATAGGTCTTGAGAATTTTTTCCCGTTCAACCCAATCGGGCATTACGCTTTTCATCGCCGCAAAAAACGCGTTGTTGTGGCTCGGGAATTTCAAATGCAGCACCTCGTGCTGCGCGACAAAGGCTGTGCATTCGTCCGGCACCTTGATCAGCTCGAGGTTTAAAATCAAAAGGCCCGTTCTGGGGTTGCACGCCCCCCATTGATCCAGCATGCGTTTGATTCTCAGCCGCGGCATTTTGCCCTTGACGTAGGGCGCCGCGTTAAGCATCGCCTTGGCGACCATGCCCGCAAAAAGCGCCTTCGCCTGATTGTAGTACCATTCATCGAGCACCGCCGCGTTGGTCACAGGACTCTTCGGGTTGGATGAATGCAGCACGAGATGGCCCTGACAGATTTCCGCCGTGTCCTCTGATGGATCGGCGGTCGGCTTTACGACCAGCGGGTAGTAGCGGCCGCGGTATTTGTGGAGTTCACCTGTGGTGAACCGATATTTTTTTTCGTGTTCCGGAATAATTTTATATGGAAATTTAGTTTGTTCAAGTTTCATGTTATAATTATAAACCAAAACGGACTCAAATAATTGGCTGATGCCGATAAATTATTGTACGAAAAATAGAAGAGGAACCCATATGGAATCAAAATTAAATGTAATCCTGCTGTCACACACCCCAGACCCCGAAAAAGTAGTCGCTTCCGCCGCAAAGCTCTGCTACTCCGCGTCGGATATTCAAGCTCTGACTGAAAAACAGACGCCTGAAAAGGTCAAAGCCTTTTTGGAACGGCTCTCCAATTACGGGCACATGTCCCCTGTCGAGCACATCAGCTTCACCTTTGGCATCGAAGGGGTCAGCCGCTCCTTGACTCACCAGCTGGTGCGCCACCGCCTAGCCAGCTACAGCCAAAAATCCCAGCGCTACGTCACTGAAGGGCAATTCGATTACATCGTCCCGCCGGCCATCGCGGACATCCCTGAAGCCAAAGCCCTTTACGTTCAAACGATGGCCGCCGAACAAAAGGCCTACGACGAACTGGTTGACCGCTTGACCGCGCACCACAAGGCCGCATTGATGGATCAGGGAAAATCTGAAAAGGACGCCCAGACCACCGCTCAGAAAAAAGCTTTCGAAGACGCGCGTTACGTCCTGCCCAACGCTTGTGAAACCAAAATTATCGTAACCATGAACGCCCGGGAACTGCTGCACTTTTTCAACCTGCGCTGCTGCCGGCGCGCCCAGTGGGAAATCAGAGCCTGCGCCACGCAGATGCTGAAGCTCGTCAAGCCCGTCGCGCCGACCCTTTTCGCGTCGGCCGGCCCGTCCTGCCTTGAAGGACCCTGCCCTGAAGGCGCGATGTACTGCGGCGACATCAAGGGCGTACGCGAAGCCTTCAAAAATCTATAAACCACCAATCAAAAAGGGTTCCTGTGAAAGGAGCCCTTTTTGTATGCTTGAATCAAATCAAACTTTACATTTCAAATTTCTTGTGAATGTGAACCATCGCTTCCTTGGCTCTTTCCTTGTCGATCAAGCAGCTGATTTTGATTTCAGAGGTTGAAATCGTCAGGATGTTGATGCCCAATTCGTAGAGCGCTTCAAAAAACTGGCTCGCAATTTCCGCGTTGGCGACGACACCTGTGCCGACAATGGAAAGCTTGGCCACGCCCTGATCGAATTCGACCTTCTGAGCGCCGACATCGAAGGCAAATTTCTGTGACACTTCGACGGCCTTCTGAAGCTCATCTACATTGACGGTAAACGAAATGTCATTGACCGCGGTCCGGTTGACATTCTGAACGATCATATCGACGTGAATGTTCTGAGCGGCCAAAAACGAGAACAGCCGAAAAGCGATCCCCGGTTTGTCCGGCACTTCCAGAATTGAAATTTTTGCAATATCTTCGTCGAGCGCAATGCCTCGAATTAACACCTTTTCCATGCGATTGACTTCCTCCTTGATCAATGTGCCCGGGTTGTCGTTAAAGGATGACCGAACAACCAGCGGCAGCTTATACTTTTCAGCCAGCTCGACAGAACGGGTATGCAGCACGCCGGCCCCGAGACTCGCCATTTCCAATACTTCCTGATATGAAATTTCGTCAATTTTCTTTGCGTCCGGCACGATTCGCGGATCCGCGTCGTAAACCCCATCGACGTCGGTGTAAATTTCGCAGCTTTCCGCCTTGAGTGCCGCGGCCAGAGCCACAGCGGACGTGTCTGAGCCGCCTCGGCCGAGGGTTGTGACCTCGTCCCGATCGTCGATGCCCTGGAAGCCCGCGACGATGACCACCTGATGAGTTTCGATTTCCCGCTGCAATCGGCTCGTATCGATGCCTTCGATGCGCGCTTTTTTGTGCACTTCTGAGGTTTTAATGCCGCACTGGGCCCCGGTCAGAGAAATGACAGAGTGGCCGAGGGCCTGAATAGCCATGGCCAGAAGCGCAATACTTTCCTGTTCGCCCGTCGCCATCAAGACGTCCAATTCCCGGCTTGGGGGATTGGGGTTGATCGACTTGGCCATTTCTACCAGATGGTCGGTCTGCTTGCCCATGGCCGAAACGACGACGACCATTTTCTTGCCTTCGTCCGCCCGGTCGACAATGCGCTTCGCGACGCGTTTAATGCGGTCTACTGATCCGACTGAGGTGCCGCCGTATTTTTGTACGATTAAATTTTCCATCGGCAGCCTTCTTATTCGTAAATGCGCGCGTAGAACAGCTTTGGTGTCCGTTCCTTAAGGCGTTCGACCAGCGAATCGAAAACGTCCGCCTGGATTTCGGATGTCGTAAAGAACACGTCGTCACCGCTCACCACGATCTGTCCTCTGCCCTTATCCGCGTTCATCACGGACATGACGTAAGCCAGTTCGTCGTTGTTCGTCACGTGGACGCGCAGGTAGTAGCGGCCGGAGAAGCCGGAATTGCCCATCTTGTGCAGATCCTTGTCGAGCTTTTTGTAATGGGGGTTGCGTTCTTCCTTCAGGCTGTTGATGATGTAGAGCACGTCGCCGACGACCGCGTTGGCTGTCGCGTCCTTGCCAGCACCTTTGCCGTAAAACTGCAGTTCGCCGATGACATCCCCTTTAATGGAAATGATGTTAAATTCCGAGTCGACGTGACCCATCATCGATTCATTCGGGAAAAGCACCGGTTCAACTGTCGTGTACACTTGATTTTTGTTGAGCAGCTTGGAGTGGCCGAGGTATTTGATGACGTAGCCGATGGATTTGACCATTTCCACGTCGACGGCTTCAACGTCAGACAGGCCGCGTTTCTTGATGTCTTCGTCGCGGATGATGCCACCGTAGGCCAAGGTTGACAGGATGGCGAGCTTTCTTGAGACGTCGTAGCCTTCGATATCGGCCGTCGGGTCCGCTTCGGCAAAGCCGATTTTCTGAGCCAGCTTCAGGGTTTCGTCGAAGTCGGCGTTATTTTCCGTCATATTCGACAGGATGAAATTGGTCGTCCCATTGAGGATCCCCATGATTTCATCGATGTGGTTGATTTTCAATTCTTCGTTCAGCGAGCCGATAATCGGAATCCCGCCGCCGACTGCTGCTTCGTATCTTAAGAAAACGTGGTGTTCGTCGGCAATGGCGTTGAGCTCTGCAAAATATTCAGACAACACAGCCTTGCTCGCCGTCACGACGTTTTTATCGTGTTCCAGCGCGGTTTTGATCATCTTGTGTTCAAAATCCATCCCACCCAGAAGGGAAACCACAATCTTGATTTCGGGATCGTTCATGATCAAATCGGGATCCGTCACGATTTCGCAGTGATGATCCGACGGATCGACCTTTTTATTCGGGTCTCTATCCAAAATCTTGGTGATATATACAGGTTCATCTAAATTGTCAGCAAAACGACCCTTGTGCAGGTTGATTAATTCGTAAACCCCTGTACCGATCGTTCCGAATCCGAGTAGTGCAATATTCACGATATGACCTCATTTCTTGATTTCAAATACAATTTTTTCTTGTAATTCAATTTAAATCATTCTATCATAGAAATAGATTGCGTCGCAATTTTTTATTGCGCATTCTACGATTTTTTAAAACTTGGAGGAGCTTTATGCCAATCGACTACCGAGACCACTATGTCAGTACCCGCGGAAGCGAACAGAATATCACTGCCTCTCAGGCCATCATCGCCGGCCTGGCAAAAGACGGCGGGCTGTACGTGCCTTCCTTTATACGGAACTGTCATTTTGATATTAACAGCATGCTGAACCAATCCTACAGCGAGGTCGCCCAGACGGTCTTTAACGCCTTTCTCGACGATTTCACGCCTGAACAGATTGAACAGTGCGTCCACGACGCCTACCAGACAGGGCTGTTCGAAGACAACGCCTGCCCGGTTCACGTTCAAAAGGCGGCCGACCGCTACTTCTTAGAACTCTACCACGGCCCGACCTGTGCCTTTAAGGATATGGCGCTGACCATTCTGCCCCATTTCATGACCAACTCCGTCAAGATTCAGAACATCGGACGGGAAATCGTCATCCTGACCGCCACCTCCGGCGACACCGGCAAGGCCGCGCTGTCCGGTTTCTGCGATGTGCCAGGCATCGACATCATCGTCTACTATCCGAAGGACGGCGTTTCGCCGGTTCAGGAAAAACAGATGTTAACCCAGACCGGAAAGAACACCTGCGTCGTCGGCGTCCGCGGCAATTTCGACGACACCCAGAACGGCGTCAAGGCAATCTTTTCAGATCAGGCGCTCAACGCCGACATCAACGCCAAGGGCTACCAGCTCTCCTCGGCCAATTCCATCAACATCGGCCGCCTGCTGCCTCAAGTCGTTTACTATTTCTACAGCTACTGCGACTTAGTACGCCAGGGCGCCATCACCTGCGGCGATCCGGTTAACTTCGTCGTGCCGACGGGCAACTTCGGCGACATTCTGGCTGGCTACTACGCGGCGCTGACCGGTCTTCCGGTCAATCGTTTTGTCTGCGCTTCCAACGCCAACCGCGTCCTGACAGATTTCTTTGAAACCGGCAAGTACAACCGCAAGCGCCCGTTCTACAAGACTATGTCGCCATCGATGGACATTCTGATCTCCAGCAATTTGGAACGCCTGCTCTACGACGTATCCAAGGATCCAGAAGAAGTCGCCCAGTGGATGCACGCCCTTCAGAGCGACGGCAGCTACGCTGTCCCCGACGCCATCAAGGCGCAGACGAAAAAAGCCTTCTGGGGCGGCTTCGCCGATGAAGATCAAACCTCTGCGGCCATCGCTGACATGTTCAAAAACCACGGCTACCTAATCGACCCGCACACCGCCGTCGCAAGCTGTGTATACGACAAGTACAGGGATGAAACCGGCGACACGACTCCGACCATCGTGCTGTCCACGGCCAGCCCCTACAAATTCGCCACCAATGTGTACAAGAGCATTTACGGCGATATTCCTGAAAATCTCGACGATTTCGACGTACTGACCGCTTTGTCCGACGCTACGTCGACCGCCATTCCAAAGCCGTTAGCAGGCCTCGCCGATCGTCCAAACCTTCACGATCATGTCTGCGGTGTTGACGACATGGCCGACAGCCTTCAGGACTTTTTAAACCGACTGAAATAATTTTTATATAATATAGAAAAGAAATAAAAGGAATCGAAAATGACTGATCATCCAATGCTTCACAACCGTGGGATTCAGGTCAAAGTTCCCGGCACCTCCGCCAATATCGGTCCGGGCTTTGACGCTTTCGGTCTCGCGTTTAACCTCTACAATTCTTTTACTTTTATGGAAAAAAACGACGGCAAACTGACCATTCGCGGCGTATCCCGCAAATATCAGGGCGCCAACAATTTGGTTTATCGCGCGATGCAGCGCGTCTTCAAGCGCGTGCACTACTACCCAAAGGGCCTCTACATCTACACTGAAACCGGCGTGCCGGTCAGCCGCGGACTCGGCTCCTCCGCCACCTGCATCGTCGGCGGTCTGGTCGGGGCCAACGCCCTCTGCGGCAGCCCCCTCACACAGGATGAGCTTTTCGACATTGCGGTTGACATGGAAGGCCATCCCGACAACATCGCGCCGGCCATGTTCGGCGGCTTGGTCTGTTCCATCGGCAGCCATCATCATTACCAATACATCAGAAAGGAAGTAGCGGATACCTTCGCTTTCCATCTGATTGTGCCGGACTTCGAGCTCTCAACCAAGGCTGCCCGCGCCGCACTGCCCGACAAGATTCCGAGAACGGACGGCGTCTTCAACGTCGCCCACGCGACGATGACTTATCTCGCTCTTGCAGAAGGCCGGCCTGACGTTCTGAAGAACAGCATGAACGACAAGCTGCACGAACCCTACCGCAAGCATTTGATCCGTTCCTTCGACGCGGTGAAACGCACCGCCCTCCACTACGGCGCATTGGGCGTCTGCATCTCCGGTGCCGGTCCGACCATTCTGGCCATTACCCAGAAAAACAATCTCTCCGCATTTTCTGAACACATGCGGGACTACTTAAGCCACAAAGAGCCCAATTGGCAGTACTACGATTTGTCGCCCGATAACGAAGGCACGACCATCGATTTCAACGTTGAAGTCGATTTATGATCTGAATTTTGTACAAAAGTTGGGGAGAATTTGTGAATTCGAGTATAGTTCTTCCCCATTCTTTCTGATATAATCAACGTATTCTTGAAAATTTACAGGAGGCTTTTCATGAAAACTTATCAACCGGTCAAAGAAGGCAAGGTTCGGGAAATTTACGATATCGGCGATGCCCTGGTCATGGTGGCAACCGACCGTATTTCCGCGTTCGACGTCATCTTGAAAAATAAAATTGTCAAAAAGGGCACGGTGTTGACCCAGATGTCCAAATTCTGGTTCGACTACACTGAAGACATCATCCCCAACCACATGATTTCCGTCGATGTGGCCGATATGCCGGAATTCTTCCAGAATGAAAAATACGACGGCAACAGCATGCTCTGCAAAAAGCTGACCATGCTCCCGATCGAATGCATTGTCCGCGGCTACATCACCGGCAGCGGCTGGAAAAGCTACCAGGAAAACGGCACGGTCTGCGGCATCAAGCTCCCCGACGGCTTGATCGAATGCGACAAGCTTCCAGAACCGATATACACCCCGAGCACCAAGGCGGATCTCGGCGACCACGACGAAAACATCAGCTTTGAACAGAGCATCGACGTCCTGGAAAAACACTTCCCGGGGCACGGCGAAGCCTACGCCAAGGCACTCCGCGACAACACGATCGCGCTGTACAAAAAATGTGCAGATTACGCCCTTTCTAAAGGTATCATCATCGCCGATACCAAGTTTGAATTTGGCCTTGACGAAAACGGCAACCTCGTTATAGGCGACGAAATGCTCACGCCGGACAGCAGCCGCTTCTGGCCGCTGGAAGGCTACAAACCAGGTCAGGGACAGCCGTCCTTCGACAAACAGTACGTCCGCGACTGGCTCAAGGCTAACCCGGATTCCGATTACAATCTGCCCCAGGACGTCATCGACAAGACCATCGATAAATACAAAGAAGCCTATCATCTGCTCACCGATAAAACCATCGACTAAGCGCATAAAAACCTGCTAACAAAAGTCAAGCACAAAATAAAAATAATTAGATGCTGATTTCT
>NZ_CAIFFF010000019.1:0-31144 GCF_903789625.1 uncultured Pseudoramibacter sp.
TCCATGTGTTCCGCCTAGTTCGTCAATATGTGTCCAGGATTCTGGGTACATATCAAAAGCCCACATTGATTTGTGGGCTTTTTAAATTTCGTTGAATAAACACGACTTTTGGACAACTTGGCCTCATTTGGCAGCACAATTGCGTATAACCTACGTTATACGCAATTGTGTCGATCGCTTACTAAAGCTTCCCTAATCGTTATCTTCGTCTCCATTTTGACCAATAATTTTCATGCAAGCTTCATATGCTTCTTCATAGGTATCCCATTTAATTTTGTCACCTTCGCGAACTTCTAGATCGCCAATTCTTGCATACGAATGTACGCCATCATTAAATGATTTAATTGAAATGTCCTTTTTTGTAAAATTCGGAAAAGCTGGGTATTTACGATATAAGAAATTATCTTCAGTTTGAGGTTCTGTCGTCCATTTTCCATCACTATCAATATAGAGCTGTTGATTGGTCGCAAGAGCCTTCATCTGTTCATCTAAACTATTGTCATTCGTATGCTGTGAAGCTTGCTGTACATCAATTTTTTTATCACTTTTCTTATTGTGCTTTTGAATATCCAAATCCGATTTCTGCTGCCTAGCATCCGAAATTTCATTGTAATAAGCAATAAGCTGTTGAATAGAACGAATTTTAATCAGCCATCTTTGTGTTGGTTTGCCCTTGTCGACTAAAACAAATAACCAATTGATTTTTTTCATGTTTTTCTCCTTATCTTATGATTCTAAATCATCTTGTGTTTTATTTAATTCAATTTGACTTTCAAATAATTTGTTTTGCAAATCTAAAATAGATTTACGATTAGCATCATTTTCTTCCTTTATCTGTTTAATATGATCACGGTATTGATTCAATAAATCATTTTTTTGGTCAAGCTGATCTTTTAACGAATTTTGAGCTCTTATTAATTCATCAATTTTTTGATTTAATTGTTCAATTTGTTTATTTTTTTCTTCTGTTTGTTGATCTGAAGAATCCTTATCATTGGTCAATTCTTGAATTTTGTTGGCCAGTTCCTGATTGTGATTCTCACTTTGGCAATACATATCGGCTAAATTCATACATCCCATAACCATTAAATAGATGCGGTTAATATTAGGATTACTTTTTCGAATTTTTTCAAGCTCATGATTAGCCAAGTCTGTTGCTTTTTGTATTTCTAATTCATTATTATCATTTTTTACTTGAAGAATTGTCCCTGCAATATTAACTTCTATAGGCTTTTTTTCCATTTATCAAATGCTCCTTTGCATTCTTATTTTATCACATTTTATTTAATGAGCCTATAAAAACTCGTCATCCTCCTAGGACAAAAGTCATTTAATAAATAATTAATCATTCATTAATTTTCTAAAATAAAAAGATAAAAAACAGCCCTCAAGCAGGAAAAAATTTCCTTCTTGAGAGCTGTGAATCTATTGAGATAAGTAATATTAATAATTTGGCGTTGCGTATCCAAAAATAGAACTTGATTTGTAGTTAATCGTTCTGCGCTTTACTTGATCACTATAGTTGCCTTCGATTGTTGTAATATTTCCATTACTGTAGGATTCGACTAAGCCTACATGATCTACAACGCGGTCACCATTCCAATCGTAATAGACAATGTCTCCCATCTTCGGCACATAGCCTTTCCATTGCCATCTGCCTTTACTTTGATACCAACTTACACCTGATGGGCAATATGCGTGATAATAGAAAACATCGCTTGAAAGACCCGCTTGATTGCCACACCAGGATACGAACATGGCACACCACGCTGCATGCTGATAAATACTCGAATGGACGTAATTTCCATACCACACACCGTATTTTGTATAATTATTGCTGCCTTCTTTTGTCCCAATTTGAGATCTAGCAATATCAATGACCTGCTGTCTCTTGCTTACAACAGGTTTAGTTGTAAATCCAGAAGCATCTGCTTTTTCAATTGTAAATTGCTGGGCAGCTGAATTATTATTACTATACAGTTGAATATTAGAATTGTCAGCAGTATTGTTACCTGCCAAATCTATTACGCGCGTTTGGCTGCATTCTGGTTGAATGTAGTAAACACCTGATCCAGAGGATGTTTCTCTAATATAAAATTTTTGAGCCTTTGAACTATTCGAACTATAAATTTGAATATTTGCTCCATTTTGATCAGATCCACCACTTACATCCAATACCTTTGAGGTATTTGATAAAGATGAAATTGTATAGGATCCATCGGAGTTTTTCTTAAACTGCCATCCCTGTTCTTTGTAATTATTGACAGATTGTAGAACAACATTATCAGAATCTCCTACAGCAACAGATTTTCCACTTACTTTATGCTTAATTCTAGCTGTAAAAGAATCGCCCAAATCAACGTTTGTTACTTTTGCTGTCTCTGTTGTTGAAGCTGAAGCTGAATCCGACGAAGATGTTGTATTACCACTTGAAGTTGATGCGTCATTTTTTTTACTTGAATCAGAAGATGTATTTGTCGTTGTTTTTGTCGTATCTACTGTTTGATCTGCTTTAGCTGTACTTGTTTTATCTGTTGTAGAATCTGTTGTAGAAGTAGTAGAATTTGAATCTTTCTTTTCTGCTATATCAGTTTTCGTTGTTGTTTCTGAGCTGGGTGATGAAGTTGTTGATGTACTAGACGCCTGTTTTAATGCAGTAATTTGTTCCGTTGACAAAATGCTGATTTTAAATTTCTGTTGACTTGTTTTCTGACTTGCTTTGATGAGTACATTGTTGTTATCAATAGTCAATACCTTTGCAAGCGAACTAGAAGGTCTTAACGAAAACATATTATTATCTTCTAAAAATATGTTCCACATTTGTCCATAGGATTGTTTAGATACGGCTGAAGAGACCTTTGCTCCCTCAATATCAGAACCAACTGTTAGCACGTAAGCATTTGATTTTGAAACAATTGAATAGACGTTTTTCGTATCATCGTAAATAAATGTCCACGCCTGATTGGTCGTATTTGCATTATCCTCAAAGCTCAATGTGCCATTTTCATTCGTCAATACCTTTTTTTGATCACTAGACCAAATTTGAGCAACAAACGTATTACCGTTATTAAGTTCTACGCTTGTAGCGGCAAAAGAAGGCCACTGAAAAAATAAGGAAATCAATGCAGCAAGTAGACCAATCATCCACCACTTCTTATAACTTTTATCTCTTTGATTCTCTATCACGGTTTCTCACCTTCCTTTACCTTTATTCGTAATAATTCCCACCGATTTTTACAGAATTTGCTTTTTTCGTTGCTTGGAATGAATAATAAGAATGGTTTCTCACACCGCCATATACGCAGTCTTTGACAGCAGCTTGAACGGCAGCCGAAGATTTACCATTTAGATATTTTTTATAAGCACCTGAACTGTATGCAGAAAATTGCCCTTTTGCTTTTACAACGGCAACCGCTGTAGTGCCTCCCCATTTTCCAGAATCAGCGCGATTCATAATACACGAAATAACCGCTAGTGCGCCTTCATAACCTGAATTATCTTCCTGTGACACAACAGCACATAAAAAGTCAAAATCAGATGCACTTACATTTTCCGTTGTATGATTGTAAGTGATATTTTTGGTCTGACTTACATACTGACTTAAATTGCTTTGTGTACTGTTACTCGAAGATGATGCACTTGAAGATGTACTTGTGGTACTCGTCGTAGGAGCAGCCGTAGACTGAGTACTATCAGTTGTTTGGGTCGTTGCAGTCTCTTCTTTAGTTCCAATGGCAACAACCTGCGTAACAGGCTGTTTAGTAATTGTCGAAGAAATTTCTTTCTGTGAAACTAATTTACCATCTTCATAAGTCATTTCAGTCGTAACTGTTTTTTCTCCGTTAACCCCTTGCGTTGTTGTTTGAGTTGTTCCCTTTGCTAGATTGGAGACATACACGTTGTAGGTCTGATATGGTATGACAACAGTAGAAGTTGAAGTTTTTGTTGTAGTGCTGGAATTGCTGCTTTCTGAAGTATTTGAACTGTCAGACGATGTGTTTGAGTTGGTACTTCCAGAATCTGTTGTTGTCGAAGTTGTCTGAGTTGAACTTGTGCTAGTTGTACTATCTGATGTACTTGAGGAAGCGGAATCTGTTACGGTTGCAGTCGATTTTGACGTCTGACTCGTGTCTTTCGATGTTGTTTCGTTTGATGATTTATTTTCTTCTGTTGTGTCAGATGATTTTGAAGTGTCATCACTGTTGCTTGAAGAATCAGATTTTCCAGACGTGTCTGATGCAGTCGACGAATTATTTGATGAGGTTGATGAGTTATTAGAAGTATCTGTAGATGAAGCTGATGAAGTACTATTCTTTGAAGACGTATTTGTCGCAATGTCTGATGGATTCATGGATACCTTCATTGTGACTGGTTTTGCTGTTACAGATGAGCTTTTGACTTTTTCTGAGACCAAAACACCATTATGATAAACTGCTTCGGACACTACAGTCTTCTGGCCGTTCTGTCCAGATTGCTCTACTTTTGAGTTCCCTTGAGATACGTTGCTGTCTGCTACGACCTCTGTTTGATAAGGAACCTCTTCAGTAGAAGCAACCTGTGCTTTGGTAACACGAACAACATTGATACTTTTCACTTTCGACGTCAGTAAAGTAGAAGTCCCTGGAGTAACAATATCGTCTTTATTGATTTTTATATTTTTTTCTTTCAACAAACCGGCTATCGTTTTTTGAGTCGAACTATATTTAACTTTTTTATCGCCGATTGTAATGACACCATTGGCTTTTTTCACAATTTTAATATTGTGAATTTTTGATGCCTGACTAGCAAGGCTGACGGAATAATCGTAAAGGTCCTTGTCTATTGAATAGCCATTACTTTTTAATAATTCCTGAACCGTTTGTCCTTGTTTTGAATAAACTGTTTTTGTCGTTGTTTTTGAGGATCCATCATTTGGATCGTAAGAAACTTTCACGCTATTGTTGCTTTTTCCTGCGAAAAAAATACCCGCACAGACGCACGCAATCGCAATGAAAATAAATGCTTTCTTTTTTCCTAGATGCATTGGATCTCCTTTCTACTGTTGTTGATCTGCTTGAAATAACTTTGTTTTAGATTACCAAAGCCTTATTACGAAGGTCAACGACCTGAAAGAAGCGATTTTGAGTTAAAAAGTTCGCCACAAAAATTTAAATATTTTTTTATTTTATTAATGTGAAAAGCAACAATAAAATTTAATATTAATAAATAACATTGCGTAAAGAAATTTAATACTCGTATGTAAAAATCATTCTCTTTTGAAAAAATGAAAATCTTAAAAAATAAAAGGCCTATTTGAATCATATCAAATAAGCCTTTTTTGAAAATAAATGCGAAAAATTACTGTTATAAACGATCAATCACATCAAGTACTTTATTTAATTGATCAGTATTTTCAATATTTTCTATTTTCCCCTGATCCATTAATTTTGCGATTTCCGGATTCATAGGAAGTTGTCCTAAAAGATCAATATTTTTTTCTTCAGAAATTTCCTTAATGTGACTTTCGCCAAATACCGATATTCTTTCTCCGCAATGAGGACATAGTAAATAACTATAGTTCTCAATTACACCCAGAACATCAACATTCATCATTTTTGCCATATTGACTGCTTTTTCTACGACCATTGACACTAAATCCTGAGGTGAAGTCACAATAATGATGCCGTCAATAGGTAAGGATTGAAAAATAGTCAATGGCACGTCTCCGGTTCCAGGTGGCATATCAATCAATAAATAATCCTTATCACCCCAAACAACATCTGTCCAGAATTGCTTGACCGCTCCCGCAATAACAGGCCCTCTCCAAATGACTGGATCAGTTTCATTTTCTAAAAGCAGATTCATCGAAATAACATCGATACCCTGTTGAGTTGCCACAGGGTAAAAATACTCTTCCGAGCCTCTTGCCTTCTCCGTTATACCAAATGCTTTCGGGATCGAAGGACCTGTAATATCGGCATCCATGATGCCAACTTTTTTTCCGCTTCTATTTAATGCAACGGCAATTTCAGACGTAACTGTAGATTTCCCTACACCGCCTTTACCACTTACAATACCGATAACTTTTTTCACAGAACTCAATGGATTAAGATCCACTTTAAAATTTGGCTTTGGAATATCTACCATGTCTTTTCTCCTTAATTAATGATTATCATGTTCATTATAATAATCTATTTTATTTTTTTCAATTAATTCTTTCTTTTGATTATGGGTCATACGATTTTTTATTATAGCTTCCCAGCTCATTGCGTCGTGTTTAGTTTCAAAAATCTTATAATATGATAGCCGAACAGGTCTTCGGCTTCTCGTATATTTACTCCCCTTCCCTTTATTGTGAGTTTCAATTCTCTTTTTTAAATTATTGGTGTAACCTGTATAAAATGTGCCGTCGGAACAAGTCACTATGTATGTGTAAAATTGCATAATCGTTATTTTTATAATGATCTTTCAAAAACAAAAATAATAAGCAGCCTTTTGCTGACCGCTTATTATTTGATCTTATCCATCTTTCAACATCATATCTTTTACTTTCATCAGCCGAGTCGTCGTCCCTCGTTCATTTTCTTCCAGACGCATCATGATATATTTAATATTCTTTTTAGTTTCTGGAATCATAACGTGCTCTAAAGCATTCACGCGTCTTCGAGTTTTTTCAATTTCATCAGCTAATAAATTGCAGGTCTTTTCAACTTCTGCCAATTCGATCAGCAGAGGCATCAACTCCGCAATGTCTAGAACCGACTGATCGAGTTCTCCAGATGTAAAGGAAAAACCATATGGCAATTGAGGTGCCTTTCCAGATTCTTCATACTTTAATTTTGGCACATCAACACTCATAATGTTTGCCTTATCAACTGTAATATCAGTTGATTTTGCCGGACACAAGAGAGCTTCAGTTACTAAGTCTTCGCCCATTCTGCTTTCTGCAACCGAAAATCGTTGTAACGCTTCTGTTAATCTGGTTTCAATTTCTTCTCTTAATGTCCTATTTTTTTTAATGTAGATCATAAATCTACGGACCATTTCATCTCTTTTGTCCTTTAATAATTTATGGCCACGTTCAGCTGTTTGCAGCCTACTTTTTAAACGTGTTAATTCCATTCGAGTAGGCTTAATTTGCGCGCACATAATCTATTCTCCGTCAATAGAAGACTGTTTGTTGTCATCAGGATAATATTTGTCAATATAATCGAGCTTAATTCTCTTTAATTCTGTCTTCGGTAGAATAGACAGAAGCTTCCATCCGATATCCAACGTTTCTTGAATATCTCGATTTGTATCATATCCTTGAGAAACATATATTTCTTCAAATTGATCAGCAAATTTAGCGTAAAGCTTATCCATGTCGGACAATGCTGCATCTCCTAAAATAACAGCTAATTCCTTTGCCTCTTTGCCTCTTGCATAAGCTGAAAAAAGCTGATTCATTGTGTCAGCATGATCTTCACGTGTCTTACCCTTGCCGATCCCTTTATCTTTTAATCGACTCAGCGAGGGCAAAACGTTGATTGGCGGTTCGATACCGCGCATATTCAATTCTCGAGATAAAATGATTTGCCCTTCAGTGATATATCCGGTTAAATCAGGAATTGGATGTGTAATATCATCTTCCGGCATTGATAAAATAGGGATTTGCGTAATCGAGCCTTTTTTCCCTAAAATACGCCCTGCACGTTCGTATATTGAAGCCAAGTCTGTATACAAATATCCTGGATATCCTCGCCTTCCAGGGACTTCTTTTCGAGCAGCTGACACTTCTCGTAATGCTTCAGCGTAATTCGTCATATCCGTCATAATGACGAGCACATGCATATCTAATTCAAACGCTAAATATTCCGCACAGGTTATGGCCATTCTAGGTGTGGCGATTCGTTCAACAGCAGGATCATTGGCATAGTTCATAAACAGAACTGCTCGTTCGATCGCGCCTGTTTTCCTGAAATCTTGAATAAAATAATCTGCTTCTTCAAAAGTCGTTCCAATTGCAGCAAATACAACCGCAAAATCTTCCGAATCATCTAATACTTTCGCCTGTCTGGCGATTTGGGCAGCCAGCTGAGCATGAGGCAGACCAGATCCTGAAAAAACCGGAAGCTTTTGGCCACGCACCAGGGTGTTTAATCCATCAATTGCGGAAATACCCGTTTGAATAAATTCGGCCGGGTAATCCCTGGCTACTGGGTTAATTGGCGCGCCATTGATATCGAGTTTTTCATCAGGAATAATTTGTGGCCCATCATCGATTGGCCGACCCATTCCATCAAAAATTCGGCCCAGCATGTCTCTGCTTACGCCTAATTCTATTCCGTGTCCTTCAAAAATAACTTTTGAATCCGATATTTTAAGTCCTTGTGAACTTTCAAACAGCTGAACTAATGCCGCATCCCCATCGATCTCCAATACACGTCCAACTCGTTCTTCTCCGTTAGCTTGTTTTATTTGAACTAATTCATCGTACTTTACATTTTCAACATGATCAACAAGCATTAAAGGACCAACAACTTCTCTAATCGTTTTGTATTCTTTATTCATCCGCTTTTTGTCCTTCTGATAATGCTTCAAAGGCATCATTCATATCTGTTCGAATGCGTTCGTATTTTTCATCTTTTTCATTTTCAGGAACGTACTTCATTCTGGCAATTTTTTCCCGAATTGGCATTTGAATGACTGCGTCAAATGAACCGTCAGCATTTAGATACTTTTCGCCTTCAGTATACCAACTTAATATCATTTTTAAAATTGCAATCTGTTTTTGCGGTGATGAATAAGTATCGACATCATCAAAAGCCGATTGATGCAAAAAATCCTCCCGAATCGAACGCGCACATTCCAATGTAAGCCGATCTTGATAACTTAGCGCATCGACACCTACTAAATGAACAATTTCTTGAAGTTCTGATTCTTTCTGCAAGATATTCATTGTTGCTTGGACAGATTTCGACCAATCTTGATCTATATTTTGATTAAACCACTCATTTAATCTATTACTATACAAAGAATAGCTTGTTAACCAATCAATTGCAGGAAAATGACGCTGATAAGCTAAATCGGCACTTAATCCCCAAAATACTTTGACAATTCTCAATGTTGCTTGTGAAACTGGCTCAGAAATGTCGCCACCAGGAGGCGAAACCGCCCCAATTGCAGAAATAGCACCCGTTCTTTGATCAGAGCCTAAACAATTAACTACACCCGCTCGTTCATAAAATTCAGCTAATCGCGATGACAAATAAGCAGGATAACCTTCTTCACCAGGCATTTCTTCTAGTCGGCCTGACATTTCACGAAGCGCTTCAGCCCAACGAGAAGTCGAATCTGCCATAATTGCAACTTTATATCCCATATCACGAAAATATTCCGCAATAGTAATGCCTGTATATATTGAAGCTTCACGAGCAGCAACCGGCATATCAGATGTATTGGCTATTAAGACAGTTCTCTTCATTAAGCTCATTCCCGTGCGTGGGTCATTTAATTCCGGAAATTCGCGAAGCACATCAGTCATTTCATTGCCCCGTTCGCCGCATCCAATATAAATAATGATATCTGCATCAGACCATTTTGCCAATTGATGCTGAATTACCGTTTTTCCGGAGCCAAATGGACCTGGGATCGCAGCAACACCGCCTTTCGCAATAGGAAACAACGAATCAATGACTCTCTGACCTGTAATCATCGGTTCATTAGGCGTTAATTTATTTCGATATGGCCGTCCAATTCGGACAGGCCAAATCTGAAGCATGGGCACATCTTTTTCATCCCCATCACCCGTTTCTATTTTTGCAATTGGCTCAGTAATTGTTGCCTCGCCATCGTAGATCCACGATATCGTTCCGGAATAATTGGGCGGCATCATGATTTTATGGACAACAGCGGGTGTTTCTTCAACTTCGCCAATAATATCTCCAGGCTGTAATTGATCGCCGATTTTCGCTACAGGTTTAAAAGACCATTTTCTTTTTCGGTCTAATTTAGGCACATCAATGCCTCGTGTGATATTATTGCCAGCTTCTTTATAGATGGACGTCAGCGGACGTTGAATACCATCATAGATCCCTTCGATTAATCCAGGAGCCAGTTCAACTGACAGCGGTTGTCCTGTTTTATATACTGGTTCTCCCGGGCCAATGCCTGCCGTTTCTTCGTAAGCCTGAATAGAGGCTTTATCGCCACGTAGTTCAATTACTTCGCCAATGATATGTTTATTGCTGATTTTTACAACATCATACATTTGAACATCAGCCATATGCTCAGCAATAATTAATGGGCCCGCAACTTTTACAACTGTACCTGTTTGTTCTAAAGTGCTGCCACTTTGTTTAGGATTCAACTTATCATCATTTCCTTTCTAAAAGATGTCTGCGCCAACTGCTTTTTCAATATTTTCTTCTATTCCCCTCTTACCAATTCCTAAAGCACCATTTTTATTCGGAATCGGGATAATCGCAGGAAAAGATTTATCCTTATATTCATCGATTATTGTTTCTATTCCCGCTGCAATATTTTCTGTAATATAAATAATAGAAAATTTATTGCGTTCGAGCTCCTTGATTTGTTTGCCGATATCTTCACATTCTTCAACGGGAAATACAGAAAAACCCAGCACCTTAAAAATCATAATGGAATTTTGATCGCCGATAACAGCAATTTTCGCTTTTTGACTCATCAAAAATCACCTCAACATATCTTTTTCTGTCGTATTATTGGCAGGACTGTTTTTCTGAGCAGCCATCACTCTCAGTGACGAACCTTCTCTTCTTTTTTCAAGCAAATAATTAATGATTGGCCCAATTCCAAAGGAATCATTTTTTTCTTCGTGAATAATTGAAAAGGCAAAATCATCTAATTGACTTTCCACTTCAGAGATAATATGGCGTTTCGAATAATCGTCCAATATTTTTCGATATACTGTTCTGTTAGGTCCCGTCGATAAATAAGCACACAACTGATCTTCTGTTTGACCGATAGCCTTGTGCATCTCTGTCTGATCTAATGATCCAGAATCGAAAAGCAGAAGATTAATTTTTTCAGAATTCCATTGCAAGGCATTTCCCCTGAGAATTGCCAAAATGTTAACTTTGTCAAAAATAATATTAAAATATTGCTTGAGCAAAGCATTTTGATGCATCTTTAGAGCATCCCTAATTGTTGTCAATACTGCGAAGTCTATCTTTTGACTGATTTCAAACGGATCTTCTAGATCTAAGGCAGCTTTTATAGCTTTACCTATAGCTGAAGGCAGCTCATTATATTTTTCATCTGAAATAGCTTCAATCAATTGATCGATATGAATCACACCCGAAGTGTGCAAAAATGATTTTGTGTCTTTCCTGATTAAAATGCCTTTAATAAGCATTTTAATATTGTAGGCATCTTCAGAATAATAAAACAAATTTGTCAAAACTGGGTCAGGCGAAAGAGATTTAATGTCCGAATTGACCTCATTCAATTCAGAAGCAACCATCTCATTTACAGTATGGCCGCTGTCTTCTGCAGAGCCATAATTATTTTCTTTTAACACCTGTATCATCGCTGACTCATCTTTTGCATCTGATAAACGCTGCCAGACATTCTCATCTAACAACTTATTTTCTAGCCCCTTAATTCTACCAACTGCAAAAGGGTAACTAATTCCAGCCATGACTACGCCTCATCTCGATCTTCGAATAATATGGCAGCAACTTCTCTTTCATATTTGTCCCGAACTTGTTGAAGTAAAACTTCGAAATCACCATTGATATCATAATGATCTCCTTCTAACAAGATACCCGCTTCAAATTCTGCTGGATCTGAGTCAAGTGTCAATTTCCCAGGTAGACCGTTTACCTTAAGTCCTTTATTCAGCGTAGATAAAAAGCCAGACTGATATTTTTCATAATCTTTTTCAGGAACTTTTATCGTTTCATTTCCAGTTCTTGACGATGAAGCAACGATCTCAGCAATCAACACAGACCAGTCCTTTTCAGGTAAATGATTCATCGCTTCTTTAGCTTGAGCAAACGCTCGATCTATTAATTCTCTTTTCTTTAAAAGTCTATTTTTTCGCGCTTCTAAATGAAAAATCAATTCACTTCTTTCTTCAAGGTCTTGCATCTTTCGATCGAAATCATTTTCCATCTGACTTATTTGCTCATCAGATTTCCTTTGAATTGTCTTTTTCAGTTCTTGAGCCTTTTCTTTTGAATCATTTTTTATATTGGCTGCATCTTCATTTGCCTTGTCAAGAATCCTACTGATAATTGTACTCTGCGCCATGATAACCCTTCTTGATTTACTTAATGCTGAATAAAATCAAAATTGAAGCCAGCAAGGCCAAAATAGCATAAGTTTCAACTAATGCCGTCATTGTGATTCCTTTTGCTGAAGAATCTGGGTCTTTCCCAGTCATATGAATCGCCGCGGCAGCTGTTTTTCCTTGTGCAATGCCAGATAAAAGGCCAACAACTGCAATTGGTAAAGCAGCTGCAAAATAAGCCCATCCCTGCATAACAGAAATACTGTGCGGTGCGCCCGAAATCATACCAGTTTGTACTAAAATCAGCACCGCTAACAAGAATCCATAAATACCTTGAGTTCCCGGCAAAGCCTGAAGAACAAGAACTTTCCCAAATAAATCAGGTTGATCTGATGTCACCCCTGCAGCTGCTTGACCTGCAATTTGAACGCCAACAGCGGATCCGATTCCTGATAAAAGTGCACAAATGGCTGCTCCAAAAGCAGCAATGATAATTCCCTGCGTCATAATATTACCTCTCTATTTTTTATTTTCTTCTGTATTGACATTAACGTACTTAGACTTAATAGACAATGGTTCAAAAGGAATGCCACCGCCTTCATAAAATTTATTGAAAAATTCAATATACTGCAATCGACTGTCGTGGACATATGCAGATAACAAGCTCATAGCCAAATTAAAAGTATGACCAATGAAATAAATAAATAATGCGACAATTATTCCCACAATATTTACAGCAACCATGCGCGCTAAAAGATTCATAACCATCCCGATAACGCCTGTAGCTAAACTCAATGCTAATATTCGAGAATAAGATAAAATATCGCTTAAATAAGAACTGATATTATATAATCCCAATAAACCTCCCGTGATTTTTTTGACGACATTTTTGTTTTCTCTTCCTGCTGTACATAAAATAATCGCAGCACCTGCAATTGCCATTATTGCACCAACTTGACGAGTCGCCTGCAAAAACAAGAGCCCCAATCCTGTAATTAAAATCATCCAGCTCACTTGATCAAATATGGCATCCCAAGGATGGCCAGCTTTAAATTGCTCAACGATTTTAATAGACATACCAGAGAAAATATGTAAAACGCCAACGACCAGTGTGAAAATCAACATTTTCATTGGATTTGTTAATGGTGCAAACAAAATCGGATGCCAGGTTTCTCCAAAATAAGAACCAAACAGTACACCGAAGACAATTGTTGTAATAGATGAATACAATAGTGTGTTGACAAGCTTTAAACCATTGCCTTTTGGTTTTTTCAATTTACGAAAAATGTAAAATACAAAAAACATGCATATGCCATAGCCAACATCCCCCATCATCATCCCAAAGATAATCCAGTACCATGGCCCAGCAACTAGAGCCGGATCTAATTCTGTGGGACTTGGCTTTGAATACATGTCTGTTATAGTTTCAAATTGAGCCCAAAATCGAGGATTCCGTGTCACGGTTGGTGGTTTATCCTTTTTTGTCGGTTTATCAAATTGAAGATCATAATCGTGAACCGTTTTATCAATGACTTTTTTGACCTTTTCAATCCGATCTTCACACACCCAACCTAGCAGCAAAACCGTTTCGTTTGTTTTTAAAGTTTTAACATTATCTATATTTTGCTTCGTTTCGTATTGTTCATTTAATAATTTAATATCTTTTTCGTCTTCTGATATTTTTTTTATCGATTGTTCGATATTAATTTTTTCTTTTCTATCCTGCCGAATTTTTTCCCTAAGCTCTGCAATTTTCTCTGATGCCGAACAGGAAGTTTTTGTTAAAATAACCTCTCTCATTCCTAGTTCTTTTAATTTGGATAACAGCTCCGGCATTTCTTTCTTTGTCTGAACAACTAATGCAGAAGCTTCTTTCTTTTCTACATCAAAAATTTGAATCTGAGCTTTTTCTTCTTCCACAATCTTGACCGCATTGTCTACTACAGAATCAGGAAGAAACACAGTAGACATTTCAACGTATTTGCTTCCTTTTATTTGATCAAGAGGAATATCCATCTTCTCCCACGGCAGCAATTCTTCAATCGCTTTTAAACTATTTTCGATATCAAGCTCTAAAGCTTTATAATGTTCATTAAATTTTTGCAGCTGTTGACAGATCTCCTTACCCTTTACATTCTCCATTAAAAAAGTATCATAACTAATTTCCGGTTGATCTTCAAAAAGCTTATGATAATATTTTTTGTGATATTGATTTGAAAGTTTTAACATTTCAGCAGCTTGTTGGGCTTCACTTGAAATTTTATTTTCCGATGGCTGTGTGTCTTCGGAATCTTCCAAATTAATAGGCATATACTCCCCTGTTTTCTGTAATGCCTTGAGCACTGCCTCTTCATCTTCTCGGAAAACAATCAATTTCATTTTCCGCATTGGAATAATCATATTGATTTTACCTTTTCTAAAATATATTGGACAGCTTCCGATACATTCATTTCATGATCTTTTATGAATTTTTCGTCATTTTCCGCTGCTGCTTTTAGCTTTGTCCGTAAATAAACTTCTTGTTTTTCTTCGGCTTCTTTTAATTTTTTGTTTAACGTATTTTGATAATCCGCCATCCTCTCTTTTTTATCGTTTTCTGCTTCAGTCCGCGCCTTTTTTACAATTGCCTTTCCCTCTTCCCTTGCTTCTTTTCTAATTCGATCAGCCTTTTTTTCAGCCTCTCGAATATCATCAATGATTGACATAATCTATCACCCCAATAAAAAAAGTTCATGATTATATTATCATGAACTTAAAAGAAAAACAATTATTAATATATGAAGTGTTAAACATTTACAGGCTTTCAGCAAATATCTGTACAACTTTGTCGATTTCTTCTTTGCCAATAATCAATGGTGGAACAAATCTAACGGTTGAATGTCCTGCCCCACAAACAAGTAACCCAGATTGGATACATTGATTAATTACACTCGAAACGTCCTCATCAATTTCAACGCCAATCATTAAGCCTTTGCCCCGAATATCTTTGATATGCGGATTCACATCCTTTAATTCTGAAAGCTTTTGAGCGAAATATTGAGATTTTTCAGAGACATCCTTTAAAAATTCAGGATCTCCAACAGTATCCAATACATAATTTGCCGCGGAAGTGGCCAATGGATTAGCCCCAAAAGTAGACGCGTGGGTTCCCGGTGTGAAGACTTGAGCGACTCGATCACAAGCCAAAATGCCTCCCATTGGAATTCCACCTGCGATGCCCTTAGCGAATGCAACGACATCTGGTTTAATGCCGTAATGTTGATAAGCAAAGAATTTCCCTGTTCTTCCAATGCCACACTGCACTTCATCAAAAATCAAAACAATATTTTGGTCATCGCACAGTTTTCTAACTTTTTTCAGATATTCTTGATCTGCTGGATAAATGCCGCCTTCACCTTGAATCGGTTCCAACAAAATGGCCGCACAATTGTATTTATCAACCGCCTTTTCTAATGCTTCAAAATCATTAAACGGTACATGCGTAATATCTGGCACTAGTGGGTCAAGATTTTTTTGATATTTGGCCTGCCCTGTTGCCGTGATCGCCGCATAAGTTCTGCCATGAAAAGAATCCTGCATCGCAATGATCTCTGTAGCATCCTTTGATTTATATAATTTTGAGTAAATGCGGGCCAATTTCATCGCCGCTTCATTCGCTTCCGCTCCGCTGTTACAAAAAAAGGCTTTATCTAATCCAGATAACTTGACTAATTTTTCAGCCGCAGTAATCATTGGCACATTCCAATACAAATTAGATACATGAAGCATTTTATGAATTTGCTTTTCGATTACCTGATTCAATCCAGCGTGATTGTACCCTAAACAATTAACGGCAATTCCGCCAACGCAGTCAATATATTGTTTTCCCTCGATATCTGTCAAGATACATCCATCTCCATGGTCGAAAACAATAGGGAACCGACTATAGGTCGGCATGATGACTTGATTGCCCCGATTAATATATTCTTGTGTATTCATTCCACTCTCCAAGTTATTTTTTAAGCTTCCTTTATCATTGTTCCGCATCCAGCAGCAGTAAATAATTCCAATAATAGAGAATGTTCAATCGTGCCGTCTAAAATATGCGCTGAACGAACACCTGAACGAATTGCATCTACTGCATTTTCGACTTTTGGAATCATTCCACCAGATATTATTCCCTGTTCGATTAATTCTTCAACACCGCTAATATTTAATCTTCTAATAATAGAGTTTGGATCTTTCGGATCCATATATACACCATCGGTATCTGTTAAATAAATCAATTTTTCTGCATTAACAGCCTTTGCAACCGCGCAGGCAACATGATCCGCATTGATATTATAAGTTTCCCGCTTATCATCACAGCCTATTGGTGCAATAACTGGAATATAATCATTTTTTATTAAATCTTGAAGAAATTTCACATTGACTTTATCAACTTCGCCAACGAATCCCAGATCTTTATCTTTATACTCTTTTTTATGTACTCTTAATAACGCACTGTCCTTACCAGATATGCCAACAGCGCTGATCCCGCGATTCTCGAGCAGCTGCACAATTTCTTTATTGATTTTCCCGCATAGCACCATTTCTGCTATACCAACAGTTTCTTTATCGGTCACGCGCAAACCATCAATAAAAGATGATTGAATATCAAGTCTTTTTAACATGTTTGAGATATCTTTTCCCCCACCATGTACAAGAATGGGCCTGATTCCAACCAATTTCATCAGTGCGATATCATCCATCATGGAATGCTTAATGCCCTGATCATCCATAAAAGATCCACCGTACTTAATAACAACAACCTTTTTTCTAAATTGTTTGATATACGGCAGCGCTTCTACTAATGTATTTGCTTTTTCTATATATATATCCATATCAGTCATTTGTATTTTCTCCTTTTTCTTTTTTATGGATCAGGTTCGATATTCCGCATTAATTTTTACATAATCGTACGAAAGATCGCATCCCCATGCTGTCGCTTTATAAATACCTTCTCCCATATCAATATTAATGATAATTTCTTTTTGTTTTAATATGTCACTTGCTTGCTTTTCATCAAACGAAGTAGGTTTACCGTGATCGAGTAGGAGAATACTCCCTACAGAATTAGAAAAGGTTAATGACACCGTGTTTGGAGAAAATTTTACGCCAGTTGCGCCAATGGAGGAAAGCACTCTTCCCCAATTCGCATCCTCTCCGAAAATCGCAGTTTTTACAAGATTAGAATTAACAACCGCCTTGGCTAGGATTCGCGCATCACCTCTGGAATCTGCATTATTAACATGTACTTCAATATATTTAGTCGCGCCTTCTCCATCTTTCACAATAGACTTTACGATAGATGCGTTTACGAAATATAAGGCGTCAAAGAATTTTGTATAAGCGTCAATATTTGCTTCTGTGATCTTTTCATTGCCTGCCATTCCATTTGCCAGTACTAACACCGTATCATTCGTACTCATGTCTCCATCGACAGACATCATATTGTAAGTGTCCATTGCAATAACGCTTAACATTTTCTGCAGACAAGCCTGATCAATATCGGCATCTGTTGTTACAAAAGATAACATCGTTGCCATATTGGGGCAAATCATCCCTGATCCCTTTGCCATTGCACCGATATGAACGGTTTTACCGCCAATTTCTATTTCTACAGCAACAGTTTTAGGGACAAGATCCGTCGTTAAAATTGCTCGAGATGCGTCACTTTGGCCATCAATAGAAAGATTTTGAACCAAAGTAGGCACCGTGTCTGTGATCTCTTTAATCGGCAAAGGTACACCAATAACCCCAGTAGAGGAAATAAAAACTTGGTTAGGATCACAATTAAAATGTTGACTGACGCACTCAGCTTCAGTTTTTACATCTAACAAACCTTGTTCACCTGTACAGGCATTGGCATTTCCGCTATTGACTAATACAGCTTTTATTTTTTGTTTATCCTTTTTAACGATTTGATTGTCCCAAAGAACTGGCGCTGCTTTTACTGCATTTTGTGTTGTAACAATGGCTGGAACCGCTTCTACATCAGATTCGATTAATGCAATATCTAACTGATTATTGGGTTTGAGCCCCGTTGCTGCCCCGCTGGCTTTAAACCCCTTTGGTGCTGTAACACCGCCGGAAATAATGCGATATTTCTTTTCTTTCATCATATTCTCCAATTATTCATTACACAGGATAATCTGTAATTAAATCAATTCCTGTCTTTTCTGGAAAGCCAAACATAATATTCATATTTTGAATAGCTTGACCTGCAGCGCCTTTAAATAAATTATCAATGGCGCCAATCACGATCGCACGATTTGTTCTTGGATCTACTTTCACAGCGATATCGCAGAAATTAGATCCTTTTACCCATTTTGTATCTGGGATGCGGTCGTCAAGGATTCGAACAAAATATTCGCCTTTATAAAAATCACGATATAAAGCGGTCAATTCCTTTTCAGAATACTTCTTTCCAGCGTCATTCAGCGTCGCATAACAAACTGCTGAAATCCCACGATTCATAGGCACTAAATTGGGGGTAAACAAAAGCTTAATTTCTTCATCACCCAAAAGACTTAATTCTTGTTCAATTTCCGGCGTATGGCGATGACATCCCACTTTATACGGTTTAGCAGATTCTGTACATTCACAGAACATATAAGGAAGCTGCCCATTACGTCCCGCTCCTGTTACACCAGATTTGGCGTCAATAATAATGGAGTTGCCTTCAATTAAATGATTTTTTGCCAAGGGTGCCAAACTCAAAATACTGCAGGTTGTATAACATCCAGGATTACCAATTAAACGTGCTTTTTTTATTTCTTCCCGATGTAATTCGCAAAGTCCATATACTGCTTCTCCGATAAGATCCTGTCCGTAATGATCTACTTTATACCATTCTTTGTAGACATCGAGATCTTTCAGTCTAAAATCTGCACCCAGGTCAATAATTTTACATTTATTTAAAATATCTTTGTTGATCTTCTGAGAAGCCACTCCGTGAGGCAGCGCCAAAAATATAACATCTGCTATTTTAGATAACTCTTCTACAGTTCTATTTTTACAAATATCTTCTGTTATATGTTCATATAATGGATAAACATCCTTCATGGGCTGTCCATCATAAGATCTAGATCCAATTGAAACAACTTCTACGTCAGGATGCCGCAATAACAAACGAAGTAATTCCTGACCAGCGTATCCAGTTGCACCAACAATAGCTGCTTTTATCAAATTATTCACTCCTTAATGCAAATGCATTTTTATTAATTATTATCACAAATAACAAGAAGGATTATAACCCTATTTATGTAAATAATCAAGACCTCGAAAAGTATTTTTATAAATAATTTTTGTATATATTTACATTTTGCACTTGATTTATTTCAACAGTTAGCTTATAATCAAACACATCAGATTTTTAAAAGTAATATAAAAACAAGGAGTTTATAAATGGCAAATAAAAAAGTAATTCTTGCATATTCAGGCGGTTTAGATACAACGACGATTGTTCCTTGGCTAAAAGAAACCTACGACTATGATGTCATCTGTGTTTGTGTCGATGTAGGACAGGGTAAAGAAACAGAAGGTCTCGAAGAAAAAGCACTCAAAAGTGGTGCATCAAAATGCTACATCGTCGACGTGACAGACGAATTTGTTGAAAATTACTGCTGGCCAGCTTTAAAGGCCGATGCAGTGTACGAAAAAAAATATTTATTGGGAACTTCCCTCGCTCGTCCACTCATTGCAAAGGTATTAGTCGATTACGCTCACAAAGAAGGTGCTGAAGCAATATGCCACGGGGCAACTGGAAAAGGCAACGATCAGGTACGTTTTGAATTAGGTATTGGCGCTTTAGATCCCCAAATCAAAATCATAGCTCCCTGGCGTGAATGGGACCTTCAGAGTCGTGAAGATTTAATGGATTTCTGTATTGAACACGACATTAAAGTCAACACTCGCTACGATCAGAGCTATAGCCGTGATACTAACATCCTGCATATGAGTCATGAAGGACTTGAATTGGAAGACCCGTCGATCGAACCTAATTACAAACATATCTTACGGATCACAAATGCACTCTCTGAAACACCTAATGAACCAGAAGAAATCAAAATTGATTTTGAAAAAGGGGTGCCTGTAAGCATTAACGATCAGAAAATGACCCCTAAAGAAATCTTAACATTCTGTAATAAAATTGGTGGCAAGCACGGAATTGGTGTTGTCGACCTCATTGAAAACCGTGTGGTTGGTATGAAATCTAGAGGTATATACGAAACCCCTGGCGGAACCATTTTATATCGTGCTCACGAAGAATTGGAACACATGTGTCTTGACCGGGAAACATTTGCCTTTAAAGAAGAAGCAGCTGTTAAGTTTGCAGAAATTGTATATGGCGGAAAATGGTTTACCCCACTCCGCGAAGCATTGTCTAAATTTTTCGATGAAACGCAGAAGACGGTTACTGGGACTGTAAAATTAAAATTATTCAAAGGTAATATGATTTTAACTTATGTCTCTTCACCCTATTCGTTATACAATGCCGAAATCGCCAGCTTTACAACCGGGGATCTATATAATCACAAAGATGCTGAAGGCTTTATTCATTTATATGGTCTGCCGCTTCGCGTGCGTGCTTTAATGCGTATGAGTGCAGAAGAAAAGGCAAAAAATAAGGAAAACTAATATGGCAAAAAAATTATGGGGCGGCCGCTTTCAAAAAGAAACAGATGCATTAACTGATGATTTTAATTCATCCATTTCTTTTGATGCGCGGCTGTATCAACAGGATATCCGAGGCTCAATTGCCCATGCTAAAATGCTTGGAAAACAAAAGGTAATTCCTCAGGAAGATGCCGATTTAATTGTTAAATCATTAAAGCAAATCTTATCAGATATTCAAGAAAATAAAATTGAATTTTCTGAAGAGATGGAAGATATCCATATGAACATTGAATCGATTCTAATCGATCGAATCGGCGATGTTGGCAAAGAGCTTCATACTGGGCGCAGTCGCAATGATCAAGTAGCAACGGATATGCATCTATACGTTAAAGACATTTGTCTATTAATTATCGATGACATCAAAGACTTAATCACAACCTTACTCGATCTGGCTTCCAAACACACCGAAACAATTGTTCCTGGCTATACGCACTTGCAGCGGGCTCAACCGATTACTTTTGCACATCAACTAATGGCTTACGTCGAAATGCTTAAACGCGATATCAAGCGTTTTCGCCAGGTCTATGAAATGGCAGATTCTCTGCCGTTAGGCGCAGGTGCTCTTGCGACAACAACTTATCCACTCGACCGCTATTTTGTCGCAAAGGAATTGAATTTTTCAAGTGTTTATCTGAATAGCTTAGATGCTGTGTCAGATCGGGATTTCTGCATAGACTTCTTAGAGAGCGTTTCTATTACAATGATGCATCTCAGTCGCTTCTCTGAAGAAATCGTTTTGTGGTGTTCTTCAGAATTTCATTTTATTACTTTGGATGATGCATTTTCAACCGGTTCTTCTATCATGCCTCAGAAAAAAAATCCAGATATTGCTGAATTAGTCAGAGGTAAAACTGGAAGAACCTATGGCGATTTAATTTCATTGTTATCTACGATGAAAGGGCTTCCTCTCGCCTACAATAAAGATATGCAGGAAGACAAGGAGCCTGTATTCGATGCCTTTGATACGATCGACATTTGTCTTAAAACATTTAACAAAATGATTGCGACCATTGCGGTAAATAAAGATTCAATGTACGACGCTGCTGCTCATGGCTTTGCCAACGCGACCGATGCAGCCGATTGGCTTGTCAAACATGGCATTCCTTTCAGAGATGCCCATGGGATCGTTGGCCAGTTGGTATACTACTGCATCCAAAACGGGAAAAGTTTAGATGAGCTTTCTCTGAAGGAATATCAAAAAATTGATCCTATTTTTGATGATTCTATTTATGAAGCAATTGACCTGCATAATTGTGTCAGCCAGAGAAAGATTGTTGGCGGTCCAGCAAAATCAACTGTAGAACGGGCTATTGCAATCAATAAGGGATTATTGAAAAAACTTTAATAATATATTAAACGTTCATTCAAGCAGTAAAAAAGCTCTTGATGTTAGACATTTATCTAATATCAAGAGCTTTTGTTTACATTTTGATAATACCAAAAACATTTAATACTGAACTGATCAAAATAATAGCTAAGAAGGCAATACAGAAATATTTGATAAATAAATTGTATATTTTTTGTCTTTTAAATTCAGACGATATTTTAATCTCTTCTTCAATTCTATTAAGCGTGACAGAACGTAAAATGAGCACACAAGTGGCGATCGCAGCGATTGGCATCATTACGGAGTTTGAAATGAAGTCAAAGAAATCGAGGAAATCCATTCCCAATATTTTGATACTTCCTAAAACGCTGTAGCCAAGAGAAGATAGTGTACCTAAACCAACGATGATGACGCTGACAAGCACTGTCGACGCTTTCCGGCTCATCCCAGCTTCGTCTTCAAATGTCGAGACTGCTGATTCAGCCAATGCGATCGCGCTGGTCAATGCTGCAATAAAAACCAATAAAAAGAATGCAATACCTGCTGGCGTCCCTAATCCCATACTAGCGAAAACTTTGGGGATCGTAATAAACATAAGTGATGGGCCGACCTGTAATGCTTTGGGTGTCCCTCCAGAGAAAGCGAACACTGCAGGAATAATCATAAGTCCAGCGAGAACGGCAACAGCAGTATCAAAAAATTCCACCTGAGAAGTTGCCTTTTCAATATCCATATCTTTCTTCATATAAGAGCCAAAAGTATACAAGATACCCATTGCAATAGATAAAGAATAAAACATCTGTCCCATTGCAGCAACCACGGTCATCCAAGAAAAATTATCAAAATTTGGAATAAAGAAATATTTTATTCCAGCAACTGCACCTGGCCGCGTCATAGAATAAATGGCAACAAAAATTCCTAAAATAATTAGAACCGGCATTCCAATCTTAGAAATTCTTTCGATCCCATTTTGAACACCAATTAATATGATGAGCATCGTTACTGCTGTAAAGAGAATGAAATAGACTTCTGTCGGCACACTCTGACTGATAAAATTAGAAAAGTATGTGTCCGTGGCCATAATTTTTGATGCGCCCGTGATGTATCCTACCAAATACTTCAGAACCCATCCCCCAATGACTGAATAATACGAAACAATTATCATTGGAATAATAGCATTGATCCATCCGCCAAACTTATGTCCAAACGTGTTTCCAAAAAATTTAAAGGCCCCAACTGGACTTTTATGAGTCATCCTCCCCAATGTCGTTTCTGACATAATCATCGTATACCCAAACGTATAAACGAGTATGAGATAGATAACTAAAAAAGTCCCGCCTCCATATTTCGCAGCTAAATATGGAAAACGCCAGATATTTCCCAAACCAACAGCAGAACCTGCTGCTGCCATTACATAACCAATTCGGCTAGAAAAATTTGCTCTGCCTTTATTTTCCTTTCCTTGTTCCAATCTTTAGATCCATCCTTCCTATCTCTAATGTTCTGACTGCCAAGCAGTTCGAATCGCCTCTTCATATTTTGGATATTTGCGCATAAAAATCCGAATGTCCCTCATGGTATTGCTAACCAAACGATCCATATTGTAAAATGTTTGACCAAATGCAAAATTTTGCTTTGCAGAATCTAGATTTTTGAAAACCAACTTCGAGAAATCTTTTTGCGTTATTTCTTTGTCTTGAACATCGTTCACAGCGCGTTCATAAGCTTTAGCATCAAAAGTTGCAAGCATGTGCATGCGTTCATTGAAAACTAAATGAAAGATCATCACAACATTATTTGCCAAGTCAGCAGAATCGCCGTCGTTTTCAACAATTTCTTCAATTTTTTTCCAATGAAGTTGAATCATTTTTTCAAGCGATTCCACATCCGATTTTTGATACAAATTTTTCATAGCTTGAATTTGCTTTTTTGTCGCTTTAATCATAATCACCTCAATTTGTATTATCACTGAACTTATATTATATACAAAAAAATCCTGCTTTTCCAGTAAGAAAAGCAGGACAACCAATTTTATTGATTTAAATTAGACAAGGCCCTGAGCCATCATTGCGTCGACAACTTTTTCAAATCCCGCGATATTTGCCCCAACAACGAAATTACCTTCGTGATCATATCGTTTTGCAGCATCCGATACCTTAGCGTAGATATTAACCATAATATCCTTTAATTTCGCGTCAACTTCTTCGAAGGACCAGCTCAGACGTTCGCTATTCTGTGTCATTTCCAGTGCAGAAGTTGCTACGCCGCCAGCATTTGCTGCCTTACCAGGCATGAACAATACGCCATTTTCCTGCAAATACTGTGTTGCTTCAATAGTTGTCGGCATGTTTGCACCTTCAGCAACCAAACGAACACCATTCGCTACCAATTGTTTCGCGTCTTCAAGACCCAATTCATTTTGTGTTGCGCAAGGAAGTGCAATGTCACACGGAATGCTCCAGATTCCTGTTCCATCATGATACTGAGCAGAAGCAACCTGATCTGCATATTCTTTAATTCTGCCACGCTGCACTTCTTTGATATCTTTAACGATATCCAACTGAATGCCTTCTGGATCATAAACATATCCTGTAGAGTCACACATTGCAACGACTTTTGCGCCTAACTGCTGTGCTTTTTCTGTTGCGTAAATGGCGACATTTCCAGATCCAGAAATCACGACTGTTTTGCCTTCTAAGCTGTCATTAACATGTTTTAACATTTCTTCGACAATATATACTACACCATATCCTGTTGCTTCTGTTCTCGCAAGAGAACCACCCCAGGTTAATCCTTTGCCTGTCAAAACACCTTCATACAGCCCGGTAATTCTTTTATACTGACCGTATAAAAATCCAATTTCGCGTCCGCCTACGCCAATATCACCAGCCGGTACATCTTGATCAGCACCAATGTATTTGTATAATTCTGTCATAAAGCTTTGGCAGAAGCGCATGACTTCAGCATCTGATTTGCCCTTCGGATCAAAGTCAGAACCGCCTTTGCCACCGCCAATTGGGAGACCAGTTAATGAATTCTTGAATACTTGTTCAAATCCTAAAAATTTCAAGATCCCCTGGTTTACAGTTGGGTGGAAACGCAGCCCGCCTTTGTACGGTCCGATAGCAGAGTTAAATTGAACCCGAAAACCTTTGTTAACTTGCACTTGACCTTGATCATCAATCCAAGGCACACGGAAAGAAATAACACGTTCTGGTTCAGTTAATCTTTCCAATAAAGCAGCCTTTCTGAATTCATCTTCGTGTTTTTCTATCACAGGAGCAAGAGATTCTAAGACTTCCTTTACTGCTTGATGAAATTCAGGTTCACTCGGATTCTTTTTAACAACCCGTTCATACACTTCGTCAACATATGACATTATTCGTACCTCCTAAAAAACAACTATATGATAATAAAATACCATAATTATTATAGTCTAAGGGAATAACCCTATGCAAAATTTTTTTACACCATACGTTGATTCATTTCATCCATTGCCTGATTCACTAATTGATCTGCCCTATTATTGTATTGGTCGTTGGCATGTCCTTTGACCTTAATAAAGGAAACACGATGTGTTTTCGTTAAGCTGTACAACGTCTTCCACAAATCGGCATTTTTTAATTCTGCATTTTTGCCTCTTGTCCATCCTTTTTTAGCCCAGCCATCGACCCAATGCTGATTAAACGCATTAACTACATAAGCTGAGTCAGAATAAAGTGCAACTTCACAAGGTTCCTTCAACATTTTAAGACCTGTAATGGCAGCTAGTAATTCCATTTTATTATTTGTTGTATTTGTAAAACCTTGTTTAAACTCCTTGTGATAATCTCCGTATATCAAGATTCCCCCAATACCACCGACGTTTTCTTTGGATTGGCCGTTACCTCGACAGCCACCATCTGTATATATTTGGACCTTCTTCATTTTCTCTCTACGATATATTAAAAGGGGATTATTTTTTAATAATCCCCCTTAACTGATATGATTTATTTTACGACAATATTATAAATTTTCCCAGGTCTGTATATTTCTTTTACAATTTGTTTGTTTTCGACAAATTTATTAATATTTTCGTTTTGGAGTGCCATATTGTGGGCTGTTTCTTGATCTGCATCAATGGCGATCTGAATTTTACCTCTGACCTTGCCATTAATCTGAACCGCCATTTCGATCACATTGTCTATGGTTTTTTCTTCATCAAAAGTAGGCCATGAAGCTTGGTGCAGCATTCCCGGTTGACCGATGATTTCCCAAAGCTCTTCTGTTATATGTGGTGCGACTGGATATAACAGTTTGAGGAAATCACCGAATTCAGCCTTGGTAACTTTTCCGACTTCAGTAAAGCGGTTAAGCAGTGTCATCAATGCAGCAATCGCTGTATTGAATTTCATCGCTTCATAATCTTCGCTAACCTTTTTGATCGTTTTGTGCATATCGCTTTCGAGCACATCACTGTATTCATTCTTGTCAACGACAGCATCTTGGAGTCGCCAAACTCTTTCCAAAAAGCGATTGCATCCTTTAAGGCCATTTTCGGACCAAGGCGCTGGTTTTTCATAATCGCCGATGAACATAATATACGTTCTTAAAGCATCTGCTCCGTATTCATTGATAATATCATTGGGATTGACAACATTTCCCTTTGATTTACTCATTTTTTCCCCATCTGATCCCAAGATCAAACCTTGCGCTGTACGCTTTTTGTAGGGTTCTTTTGTTGGGGCAGCGCCGATATCGTAAAGGAACTGATGCCAAAAACGTGAGTACAGCAAATGTCTCGTCACGTGTTCCATTCCGCCATTATACCAATCTACTGGCAGCCAATACTTCATTTTATCCATATCAGCTAAGGCTTCTGTGTTATGTGGATCTGTGTATCTCAGGAAATACCAGCTTGATCCCGCCCATTGCGGCATAGTGTCTGTTTCTCTTTTTGCTGGGCCACCGCAAATTGGACAGGTTGTATTAACCCATTCAGGAATATCAGCTAATGGCGATTCTCCCGTGTCTGTCGGTTCATAATGTGTCACTTTCGGAAGTTCAACCGGCAAATCTTCTTCAGGAACTGGTACAGTACCACAATGATCGCAATAAACAATTGGAATTGGTTCACCCCAATAACGCTGACGATTAAAAGCCCAATTTTTCATTTTATAATTAATCGTCTCTTTCCCGATATGATGTTCTTCCAAATATTGAATCATAGTCGGGATAGCTTCTTTGACTTCCAACCCATTTAGGAATTCTGAATTGACTAATGTGCCTGAACTCACATCCGTAAACGCTTCTTCCTGAACATTACCGCCACTGATGACTTCAATAATAGGAAGGTCAAATTTTTTCGCAAAATCCCAGTCTCTTGTATCATGCGCCGGAACAGCCATAATTGCGCCAGTTCCATACCCCATCATGACATAATCCGCGACAAAAATAGGAATTTCTTTACCAGATACAGGATTAACAGCGGTAATGCCGTCAATTTTTACTCCTGTTTTATCCTTCACTAACTGAACTCTTTCAAATTCTGTTTTGTGCTGTGCTTCTTTTTTATAATCGAGAATTTCATCCATATTCTTAATTTCAGATGATAATTCTTCGATAATCGGATGTTCAGGTGCAATAACCATAAACGTCACACCAAACAAAGTATCAGCCCGCGTCGTAAAAACCTTTAATTTTTCGTCATGATTTTTAATTGCAAAATCTATTTCAGCGCCAATCGATTTACCAATCCAGTTTTTCTGTTCAATTTTAATGCGCGGCAGATAATCGACATCATCCAGCCCCTTTAATAATTTTTCTGCGTAGTCTCTGATCTTTAAAAACCACACATCTTTTTCCATTTGGATTACATCGCTGCCGCAACGGTCGCATTTTCCATCTCTAAAATCTTCATTAGATAAGACGACCTTGCAGTGCGTACAGAAATTAACATAAGTATGATCTTTGTACGCCAGACCGTGCTTATACATTTGCAAAAATATCCATTGCGTCCACTTAAAATAGTCCGGATCTGTTGTATCGATTACGCGATCCCAATCGAATGAATAACCAATTGATTTCAATTGCTGAGTGAAGACTTTAATATTTCGATCCGTAACCTTTCTCGGATGCTGTCCTGTTTTGATAGCATAATTTTCCGTCGGCAGTCCGTAGGCGTCAAATCCAATTGGAAACAAAACATTATAGCCCTGCATTCTGCGTTTTCTGGCAATAACTTCCAATGATGTATACGCGCGGACATGACCTACATGCAAACCGACGCCACTTGGGTATGGAAATTCCACTAATCCATAAAATTTGGGCTTGTCAAAATTATCTTCCGCTTTAAAAGCTTCTGTATTCTCCCAAATTTTTTGCCATTTTTTTTCAACCTTTTCGTGATTATATTTTTCCATTGGAACCTCCATAATATGATCTCTTTCGTTCCTTTATTATAGACATCGCAATTATTTGTGTCAAACCGAGTAAAACCAACTTATAGAATTTTTTTCTTCTTTCTGCTATCATATTTACCTATATTAGAAAAGAGGATATCAATGTTATTAAATGCAGATCATATATGTTTCGGATACGGCGAACATCAAATATTTAATGATTTAACCTTTTCCGTTTCTGAACATCAAAAACTAGGCCTAATTGGACAAAATGGCTCCGGTAAAACGACTCTTTTTAAGTTAATAACTCACGAACTTTCCCCCGATTCTGGGAATATTTATTATCATTCCTCCATTCAAATTGGTTATTTGAAACAGGAACAAATCTTCAATTCTGATTTAACACTTCATGAAGTCTTTTTATCTTATTTCCAATCGCTAATTGAATTAGAGCAAGAAATGAATCAGCTTCAAAAAACGATTGATTGTACTGATGGTGAAGAACAGGAAAGCGCAGTTCTTAAATTAGGAGAATTACAGGAAACATACAAAAATAATGGCGGGTATGCCTACCCCAGCCGCATTAGAGGTGTAGTTGCAGGACTCGGTTTCAATGATGATGATTTGAAACGAAAAATTAATACCTTCAGCAGCGGACAGAGAACGAGAATTGCGCTAGGTTCCTTACTCTTACAAGAACCTGATCTTTTACTATTAGATGAACCCACTAACTATTTGGATATTCGCTCATTAAACTGGTTAGAAAGTTATCTAAAAAACTACCCAAATACATTTATTGTTATCTCTCACGATCGATACCTTTTAGATTGTGTATGTACATCCATTTCGGAAATTCGAAATGAAAAGCTTCTTCATTTTGAAGGAAATTATACATCTTATCTTTCAAAAAAGAAAAAACACGATCAGGCGGAACAAAAAAAATATGAACAAATTCAAAAGGAAATTGATCGCGAAGAGGCCATTATTTCAAAACTAAGGGGCAATTTTACAACTAAAAATACAAAACGCGCAAAGAGTCGTGAAAAAAAGCTCGCGAAAATAAGAAGCGACTATTCAAACTCACATTCTCCTTCAGAAAATCATGAGTTTCATTTTTCATTATCGCCCAGCGTCCGCTCGTCTGATGATGTGTTGAAAATTAAGCACTTATCCAAGTCTTTCGATCAATTATCACTATATTCAGACTTAAATATAGATGTTTTTCGAGGCGACCGCATTGGGATAATCGGACCTAATGGCACTGGGAAATCAACGCTTCTAAAAATAATAAAAAGAGAATTGTTGCCTGATACTGGCAGACTTATATTCGGAGAGAATGTACATATTGGATATTATTCTCAAGAAGCAGACGACACATTATCCAATCATTCTGAAACACTCATTGATGCTCTTCGTACTGTTAATATTAAGCTATCTGACGGAGAAATTCGAAATATCTTAGCACAATTTATGTTTAGAAACGACGAGGTTTTTAAGACCGTAAATGAACTATCAGGTGGTGAAAAATCGCGCCTTCGCTTAGCTATGCTTATGATCTCACAGGCTAATCTGCTTCTTTTAGATGAACCGACAAATCACATTGATATGGATACAAAGGAAATACTTGAAAATGCCCTGTTGAATTATGAAGGAACGATTATTACGGTTTCTCATGACCGATACTTTCTCAACAAAATTGCGACTCGAATTTTGTCCATTTCACCGGATCAGATTTTGGATATTCCTGGGAATTACGACGATTATCTAATGTATTGTTCAACTCATCAGAACACACAAGAAAAAAAGTCCTCACCAGTTCATACTGAGAAACAGCAGAATAATAAAAATCAACACGCGATTCAAAAGCAAATTAGAAATCAGAAAAAAGAATTACAAAAAATTGAAGATCAAATTGATATGCTGTCTGATCAAGTCAAGCAAATTGAATCGGAAATGAATCAACCTCAATTTTACGATAATCAAAAGACTGCTGACCAAAAAATTGAAGCCTATTCACAATTAAAAAAGCAAATATCGAAATTAACTGACCAATGGGAAGATTTAGCATTAAAATTAGATAGAATCTAAATAAATTATTAGCTTGTCTCAGTTTTGAAAAAATATTATTATAAAATAAAAATTTGGAGATTTCACCGATATGTTAAATTTAACTAAAGAAGAAAAAAAGATACTAAATACATTATTTAAAGATGTTCGTTATACCACTAGAAATCAGATGATTTATGTGCTGTATGCAGCAAAGCCGGAACCCACTACTCCAGATGCTAAGTACATTAACTTAGTTATTAATCCTTTAATTAAAAAAATATACCACGCGGATCGAAAAGATATGGAAGAGGTCTTTGAAGCAATTCCTTTTGATGTGGATTAAAATTTCATTCAATACGTATTAAAAGCTGCTATTGTAATAATTTGCAATAGCAGCTTTCAGACTGTAGACAAACGAGGCTCTGAGAAAATACTCAGAGCCTCGTTTGATTT
>NZ_CAIFFF010000020.1:0-21078 GCF_903789625.1 uncultured Pseudoramibacter sp.
ATCAAACGAGGCTCTGAGTATTTTCTCAGAGCCTCGTTTGTCTACAGTCTGAAGCGCGCTTCTTTATTTAGAAGCGTGCTTTTTTACGTCCAAAACTCGGCGCTTTATTCTTGTACAATGATAGGGTTTGATTTATAATAATTGTAACCGACTAACATTGACAAATCATCTTAAATAAATTTATTAGGTAAGGAGTTCAAAATGGATTACAAAACCAATTTGCAGAAATGGCTCGATTTTGGAAAGTACGACCAGAATATAAAAAAGGAACTGGAGAGCATCACGGACGAAAAGGAACTCGAAGACCGCTTTTACACGGAGCTGTCCTTCGGCACAGCCGGCATGCGCGGGAAGATCGGCATGGGGACCAACCGCATCAATATTTACGTCGTCGCAAGAGCGACTCAGGGCCTGGCACAGTATCTCTTGAAGGAAGATCCGGCTAATGCTGAAAAGGGTGTCGCGATCGCTTACGACTCCAGACACTTCTCGAAAGAATTCGCCCAGGTTTCCGCGCAGGTCCTCGCGGCCAACGGGATTAACGCCTATCTCTACGACAGCCTGCGCCCGGTGCCGGTGCTGTCCTTCACGGTGCGCCACCTGAAGACCGCGGCCGGTATCGTCATCACCGCGTCCCACAACACGAAAATTTACAACGGCTATAAAGTCTACGGCCCAGACGGCGGCCAGATCACCGAAGCGGTCGCGGCCGGCGTCGTCGAACAGATTCACACCGTCACCGATTATTTCTCAGTGAAATTGGCGGCGGACGACGATCCCCACATCATCACCGTGCCGAAGGAAGTGGATGACGCTTATATCGAAGCGGTCAAGGGCGTGGCCAAGGCCAATCCGGGCAGCGATTTGAAAATCATTTACACGCCGCTGCACGGCTCGGGCAACATCCCGGTTCGCCGTGTACTTAAGGAATTGGGCTACGAAAATGTTCAGGTCGTCAAAGAACAGGAACAGCCAGACGGCGATTTCCCGACGGTCGCGAAACCGAACCCGGAAGAAAAGGCCGTCTTTGACCTCGCGATTGAAATGGCGGAAAAAGAAGGTGCGGACATCATCTTCGGGACCGACCCGGATGCGGACCGCCTCGGCGTCTGCTGCCACAAACCGGACGGCACCTACGCCGTGCTCACTGGCAACCAGACCGGCGGCCTGCTCGTCGACTACATGCTCAAATCCAGAGACTGGCCGGACAACAGGGCGATTGTCAAGACGATCGTCACCAGCGAATTCGGCGCGGTCATCGCCAAATCCTACGGCGCGGCGGTTTACAACGTGCTGACCGGTTTCAAATATATCGGCGAAAAGATGACCCAGTGGAAGGCGTCAGGCGAACATACGTTCGTCATGGGCTACGAAGAAAGCTACGGCGCCCTGGTCGGCGACTACGCGAGAGACAAGGACGCCGTCGTCGCGTCGGCCCTCGTCGTCGAAATGGCCCAATACTACAAAGAACGGGGCATGACCCTCTACGACGCACTCCAGGCGCTGTACAAGAAATTCGGCTACTTCCTCGAAACGATTCAGTCCATCGAGCTCGACGGCATCGAAGGCAAGGCTCAGATCGCGAAGATCATGGACGCCTTCCGCGCCGATCATTTCGATCATTTCGCCGACGCCAAGCTCGTCGAATTCGACGATTATCAATCACAGGTCTGCACCAACATGACCACCGGCGAAACCTCAAAAATCGATCTGCCGGTTTCCAACGTCTTGAAATTCATCTTCAACGAAGATTCGTGGTACGCGATCCGTCCGTCCGGCACCGAACCGAAGATCAAGATCTACTACTCCGTCAAGGGCAAGAGCCCGGAAGACGCAGAAGCGAAGCTTGCGGAAATCAAGGAAGCCGTCAACGCGCGCCTGCCGGAATAACGACAATTTGCAGCGAAAACCCCGGAAAACCTTTCGGGGTTTTCTTTTTTTGGTATTCAAACGCAGGGAAAAAGGGTATAATGAAACAAAATCTTTAAATGAAAATGACAAGGAGATTACAATGCCAGATAAAATCAAATTAGGGCTCGTATTTGGCGGCCAGTCGGGCGAACACGAAGTGGCGCGGGTTTCTGCGTACAACGTATTGAAAGTGATCGACTTAGACAAATATGATGTGGTGACCATCGGCATCACAAAAGACGGTCGCTGGATGATTTATACTGGAGATTGGGATAAACTGCCGGACGGCTCCTGGGAACAGGATACCGACCACATCCGGACGGATTTTTCACTGTTCACCGATCCGCTCATTCAGAGCATCGACGTGTTCTGGCCGATGATGCACGGACCGATGGGCGAGGACGGCACGATTCAGGGCGTCTTCGAAATGATGAACAAGCCTTACGTCGGCTGCGGCGTGCTGGCTTCCGCCGTCGGGATGGACAAGGTCGTCTCGAAGATTTTGTTCGAACGCGCCGGCATTCCGGTCGTGCCTTACATTTATTTCTTCGACAGAGACTGGCGCAGAGACAAGGACGCGTTAGTTAAGGCCAGCGAAGACAAGCTCGGCTACCCGGTGTTCATCAAGCCGGTAAACATGGGCTCGTCGGTTGGGATCACCAAGGCCCACGACCGGGCGGAATTTGTCGCCGGGGTCGACAACGCGCTGCAGTTCGACTCGAAAATTTTGATCGAAGCCGCGGTCAACGCGAGAGAAATCGAATGCGCGGTCCTCGAAGAAGACGGCGACATTCAGACGACGCTTCCGGGCGAAGTGGTCGCCAGCAAGGAATTCTACGATTACGAAGCGAAATACGCCGACGATCAGGATTCGAAAATCGTCATCCCGGCTGAAATCGACAGCGCGACGATCGACAAAATCCGCGCCTACGCCCACGACGCCTTTACGGCCATCGACGGCGCAGGCCCGACCCGCGCGGACTTCTTCGTCGACCGGGATACCGGCGATATCTATATCAACGAAGTCAACACGATGCCCGGCTTCACCGACATCAGCATGTACCCGATGATGTGGGAAAACATGGGCGTGAGCTACAGCGAGCTGGTTGAACGGCTGATTCAGACGGCGAAACGCAAGAAAGTGACGGATTACACATTAAAGTAAGAACAGGATTAGAACAAGAAAGGGAGGCCCGTGATGAACGTGCGTGAAAAGAAGCCGACGCGGCCGGTCTGGCTGACGGTGGTCAGTCAATCTGCGGTTGAAGGCGACACGGAACGGACCGAATTTATGACCGAGGGCGATCTGGTCTGGGAAGGGGAAACCCCTTGCCTGAATTACCAGGAGACAGAGGTCTCCGGCATGTCCGGCACGACGACCACGGTCCGCATCGAACCGGACAAGGTGTCGGTGATCCGCCTCGGTACGATCAACAGCATGATGGAATTTGAAGCGGGCAGCAGCTGCATGGCTGTTTACAAGACGCCCCTCGGTGAAGTGCCGATGTCGATCGACACGCGGCAGATTGAAATCGAACGGGACGAATCCTTTGGGCCCCTTCACGTGCATTTGGACTACATCATTTCCTCCAATGGGCAGGAAGTGACGGCCAACACGATGGACATCGAGGTCAAGGACCGAAAATAAGTTTAAGTTAAAGAGGAGTATTGATGACCTATATCAGAGAGAAAATAGAAAATAAGTTGAAACAGGCGGCAGCAGACGCGGTCAAATCCGCGGTGTCGGCCGGTGCCTTTCAGATCGAGCACCAGCCGGACGTGCAGCTGGAAGTGCCCCGCGAAGCGAAATTCGGCGATTACTCGACGAACGTGGCGATGCAGCTGCCGAAGGAAGCCCACATGGCGCCGCGTAAAATTGCCGAAGCCATTACCGAACAGCTGAAGACCGACGACAATCTCAAGGGCATTGTGTCGAAGGTCGACATCGCCGGCCCTGGGTTTATCAACTTTACGCTGGATCCGGCCTGGCATTACGACGTCATCGGCGAAGTCGAATCCATGGGGAAGGATTACGGCCGCACCGAAGGCCACAAGGGACTGACCTACAATCTGGAATTCGTTTCTGCCAACCCGACGGGCCCGATGCACATCGGCAACGCCAGAGGCGGCGCAATCGGCGACGTGCTCGCTGAAATCGCGGCCTGGACGGGCTACGACGTGACCCGCGAATTCTACGTCAACGACGCCGGCAATCAGATTGCGAAATTCGGGGACTCCCTCGACGCGCGATTTAAGCAGGCCATGGGTCTGGACGTGCCTTTCCCAGAAGACGGCTACCAGGGCAAGGACATTATGGAACGGGTCCAGGAATACATCGCGGATCAGGGCGGAAAAGATCAGGTTGTGGGTCTGCTCGACGAAGACGACGACACCCGCAAGCGCAAGCTGATCGATTTCGCGCTGAACGTCAACCTCAAACAGATGCACACCGATATGGCCAAGTACGGCGTACACTACGACGTCTGGTTCTCGGAACAGAGCATGTACGACGACGGCGAAATCGAACGAGCGCTGAAGCTGTTAAAGGACAAGGGCGCGACCTACGAAAAGGACGGCGCGACCTGGTTCAAGACGACAGATTACGGCTGCGAAAAGGACGACGTGCTGATCCGTCAGAACGGTCTGCCGACCTATTTCATGGGGGACATCGCCTACCATCTGAACAAACTCCAGACCCGGAAGTTCGACCGCGCGGTTAACGTTTGGGGCGCCGACCATCACGGGCACATCGCCAGACTGAAAGCGGCGATCCGGGCGGCCGGAGAAGACGATTCCCGGCTCCACGTCGTGACGATGCAGCTCGTTCGCCTCATCAAGGACGGCGAACCGATTCGGATGTCCAAGCGCCAGGGCAAGGCCATCGGCCTGTCGGAGCTTTTGACAATGGTCGGGACCGACGCGGCCCGCGTGTTCTTCAACCTGCGTTCACCGGATTCCCACTTTGACTTCGACCTCGACTTGGCCATTCAGGAATCCAACGAAAACCCGGTGTTCTACATGCAGTACGCCCACGCGCGCATCTGCAGCATTTTAAGACAACTCGGCGGCGAAGTGGATTTGGACGCGCCGGCGGATTTGAGCCTGCTGACCCATCCGAAGGAAATGGAACTGCTCGAAGTCATGTCCGATCTGCCGAACACGATCGTCCAGGCGGAACGCAAGAACGATCCGTCTCGGATGGTGCATTACGGACAGGAACTGGCCTCGGCCTTCCACGGCTTTTACAACGACTGCCGCGTCCGTGTGGACGACGCGAAGCTGATGCACGCCAGACTGAAGCTGATCCTCGCGACCAGACAGGTGCTCGAAAATGTGCTCGGCATTCTCGGCGTCAGTGCACCGGAATCGATGTAACATAAAAAATAAGCACAAAACAAAAACTGCTGCGGGGCTTTGACCCCACAGCAGTTTTTTGATGGTCGATTTAATTGATCGCGTCGACACCGTGTTCGTTGGTGCGGATGCGAATCACATCCTTTAAATCGTAAACAAAGATTTTTCCGTCGCCCGGCTGACCGGTGACCGCCGTTTTTCGGATAATGCGGACAACCTCGTCGGCAAAGGCATCGCTGGACACGACGATTTCAAATTTGATTTTGGGCAGCATGTTGATATCTACCTTTGAACCGCGGACCACGCGGGTGTAGCCTTTTTGAGTGCCGCAGCCCATGACCTGGGACACGGTGATGCCGTTAATATCCACGGATTTCAGCGCGTCCAGCAGATCCTGATAAACTTCTTCCCGCACAATGGCTTCAATTTTTGTCATTTGATTTACCTCTCTTTTCCATTCATTAATCCATACCGGTAAACGCTGGGTAGGCCTTTTCGCCGTGCTGCGTTTCGTCGAGACCGCGGCGTTCATCTTCTTTATTGACTCGAAGGGGCATGAACAGCGATAGGATTTTCGCGATGACGAGGGAGCCGACGACAGCGATGACGATGGTCAGGGCGATGCCGGCCAGCTGCATCAGCAGCAGATGACTGCCGCCGCCGAGAAACAAACCGTTCCATTTCGCGGCGGGGTTGATCGCCTTGCTGGCGAAAAGAGCGGTGGCGATTCCGCCCCAAATCCCGCCGACGCCGTGGCAGCCAAAGGCGTCGAGGGCGTCGTCGTAGCCGAGCTTCGGCTTGACATAAGAGATCATAAAGTAGGAAATCGGCGCGGCAGCACCGCCGATAATAAAGGACGCCCAGACCGGAACGAAACCGGCACCCGGCGTAATGGCCACCAGGCCGAGGACCGCGCCGGTGGATGCGCCGACAACCGTCGGTTTGCCGGAAACGATCACGTCGATGAGCATCCAGACCATCATGCAGGTCGCGGCCGCCGTGTTGGTAGTGACAAAGGCGTGGGCGGCTAAGCCGTTTGCGGCGAGGGCCGATCCGGAATTAAAGCCGTACCATCCGAACCAAAGCAGCGCCGCGCCGAGAACGACGAAGGGAATGTTGTGGGTGCGGTAGGAGACGCGGTTGTAGCCCTGACGGCGTCCGATCATCAGCGCCAAAATCAGGCCGGAAAAGCCGGAAGAAATGTGAACCACGTCGCCCCCTGCGAAGTCGAGGGCGTGCAGTTTCGAGCCGATCAGTCCGCCGGCGCTCCAGACCATGTGGGCCAGCGGGAAATACACGAGGATCAGCCAAAACAAGATAAAGAAGAAAATCGCATTGAAGTTCATGCGTCCGGCGACCGCTCCAGTGATCAGCGCCGGCGTAATCATCGCGAACATCATCTGAAAGACGACGTAGGCCATTTTCGGAATCGACGGCGCGTAGGTGCTGGTGCCCTTGAACATGCCGCGCATGCACGCCTGGTGGAATGTGCCAATGATGCCGCCGTGATCGCCGCAGAAGCTGACAGAATAGCCAAAGGCGATCCACAAAACGGACGCCAGCCCCATGATGAACAGGGACATCATCATCGTGTTGAGCACGTTCTTGCGCCGCCCGAGGCCGCCGTAGAAAAAGGCCAGTCCCGGCGTCATGATCATCACCAGACAGGCGCAGATCAAAACAAAAGCCGTATTACCTGAATTCATAATTACTAAACCTCCATCACTTAAATAAGTCAACAAAAAAAGGCGTCAGAAGCCCTAAGCTTCCGGCGCCTTTGCCGATTGACTTGATAAAATTGCAACATACTCATTATAAAAAGATGTGATGGCAAAGTCAAAGAAAAAAATCGGGTGAAATGCGTTATTTGTCGTTTTTTTATAAAAATTTATAAATTTGTTGGTATAACCACAGAATTTTAAAGAAAAAGCACTATAATAAAACCATCAGATGAAATCAAACGGATCACTCGTAGCGTAATGAAAGAGAGGAATACCAACATGCAGGATCAGAAAATGTTTTGTTATCAGTGTCAGGAAACGGCGCGCTGCCAGGGCTGTACCGTCCGCGGGGTCTGCGGCAAAACGGCAGACGTGGCCAACATGCAGGATTTGCTGATTTATTCGACAAAGGGGCTTTCAGCCATCACGACCGCTGTGAGAAAACAGGGCGGCGAAGTGCCAAAGGAAATCAACCATTTTGTGACAGTCAGCTTATTTATGACCATTACCAACGCCAACTTCGACCTCGACGCCATTGAAGAACGCGTCGCTCAGACCGAAGCCTACAAGGCACAGTGGCTTCAGAAGGTAGACAATCCGGAAGACCTGCCGGCTGCGGCGACGGAAAGCATTTCTCGTGATCAGTTCGCAGAAAAGGCGAAAACCGTCGGCGTCCTGGCCACTGAAAATGAAGACATCCGCTCATTGAGAGAATTAATCACCTACGGGTTAAAGGGACTGTCCGCTTACACGAAGCACGCCAACGCGCTGCTCAAGGACGACGAAGACGTCGACGCGTTCATTCAGCGCGCACTGGCAGCGACCTTGGACGACAGCCTGAGTGTCGACGATCTCGTCGCGCTGACCCTCGAAACCGGGAAATACGGCGTGCAGGGCATGGCTGATCTCGATGCGGCCAACACAGGCGCCTACGGCAATCCGGAAATCACAGAAGTGGATTTAGGCGTCAGAAGCAACCCAGGTATTTTGGTCTCAGGCCACGACCTGAAGGATCTCGAAATGCTGCTGGAACAGACGAAGGGCACTGGCGTTGACGTCTACACCCATTCCGAAATGCTGCCGGCGCACTACTATCCGTTCTTCAAGAAATACGACAACTTTGCGGGCAACTACGGCAACGCCTGGTGGCAGCAGGTGACAGAATTCGAATCCTTCAACGGACCGATTCTGATGACCACCAACTGCATCGTGCCGCCGAAAGACAGCTACAAAGGCCGCATGTTCACGACTGGCGCGGCAGGCTATCCGGGCTGCCAGCACATCGACGCGGACGCTGAAGGCCACAAGGATTTCTCAGCGATCATCGAAATGGCGAAAACCTGCCCAGCACCGACAGAAATCGAAACTGGCAAAATCGTCGGTGGTTTCGCTCATGAACAGGTCTTCGCGCTGGCGGACAAAGTTGTCGACGCGGTCAAGAGCGGCGCGATCCGCAAATTCGTCGTCATGGCTGGCTGCGACGGCAGAATGAAATCCCGTTCCTACTACAAGGAATTCGCAGAAAAGCTTCCGAAGGATACCGTCATTTTGACAGCGGGCTGCGCGAAGTACAAATACAATAAGCTCAACCTCGGCGACATCGGCGGCATTCCGCGCGTCCTCGACGCAGGCCAGTGCAACGACTCCTACTCGCTGGCGCTGATCGCCTTGAAGCTCAAGGAAATCTTCGGCCTCGACGACGTCAACGATCTGCCGATCGCCTACAACATCGCGTGGTACGAACAGAAAGCGGTCATCGTCCTGCTGGCGCTGCTTTCCCTCGGCGTGAAGAACATCCACCTCGGACCGACCTTGCCGGCCTTCCTTTCACCGAATGTGACCAACGTGCTGGTTGAACAATTCGGCATCGGCGGCATTACCAATGTCGACGACGACTTGGCAGCAATGATCGGCTAAAGACAAAAAAACCCGATTGTGGTACAATCGGAACATGGAAAAACAACAAGAACAATTAAAAAAAATCATCGTCATCTATACAAGCTATCGCCGAGGCAACAGTGAACGCCTCGGCGATGCTTTTTCAGAGGGTGCGGAAGCGGCAGGGCATCTGGTTGAAAAAATTTACCTCCGAGATCAGACCATTCAGTACTGCACTGGATGTGAAGCCTGTAAACGCACGGGGCATTGTGTTTTAAATGACGATGGAGAAAAGATTGCGCGCAAAATGGTTCAGGCGGATGTGGTGGCGCTGGTTCTGCCGGTTTATTTCGGCAATATTCCGGGGCCGCTCAAAACCCTATTCGACCGGATGAACGCGGTGTACAGACAACCGTACCGGTTCCGAAAGGTTGTCGTTTTCGCGACGGCCGATCAAAATCGGCCGGAGATGTTTGACGGAGTTTGGCAAAGCGTCGAGAGCTGGCTGCTCGCCTTCCCCAAAGCCGAACGGGCTGAAAGCATCGGGGTCGGCGGGGTCAACCGGCGCGGCGAAATTGAAGGGCATCCGGCCCTTCGTCAGGCGGAAGCGCTGGGGCACCGCCTTTGAAATTAAATCCAGCCGTGCGCCTTGCAGACTTTGTAAATGCCGTCGTCCGTATTTTTGGGGGCGACTTCATCGGCCACAGCCTTGAGATCCGGGTGGCCGTTGCCCATGGCAATTTTGTAGAACGGATCGGAAAACATATCTAAATCATTGGTATCGTCGCCAAATACGACGGTATTCGCGGGATCCCCGTCGATTGCTTCGAGCATCCGGAGGATCCCGTTTTTCTTTTCGTCGGGCTGGATGATCAGGTAGCCGTTCTCGAAGCGCAGCGCGCCGTATTGGTCCGGGGTGTGGAGCAGCGGGAGATTGGCTTCTTCTTCCGGCGGAATCGAGACGTACATCTTGTAAATCGGCGGGTGGGGCACGTAATCCTTGTCGATGATGTAGCGGGTGGCCTCCAGCCGTTCGCCGCCCTGACGGATGAAGTCGAAATTGGCCGCGTAGACGTCGACAGAGTTGTCCTGAGCGACGAGCATGCCGTAGCCCTTTTCAAGGGCCTGGTCGTACAAGGACTTGGCCGCGTCGAAATCCAGCGGGATGTTCTTGACGAGCTTGCGGTCGACGATGAGGCCGCGGCCGCCGTTGCAGATCATGTTGTCGACGCCGACCTGATCCATGACCGGCGCGCCCTTGTAGGCCGCCCGGCCCGTGTTGATGGCGCAGAAATGGCCGTTTTCTTGAAGCAGGCGGATGGCTTCTTTGGCAGAAGGGACGACCTGGTTGGTGGCGCGGTCCGTCAGCGTGCCGTCGATATCGAAGAAAAAGTATTTGCGGTGAGTTTTCATTTGAATTTCCTTAACTTCCTATTTCTATTTTTCAGAATGATTTGAATGGTTACTGGTTTTGCGGATGAGGACGATTGTCCCGCCGGCGCCGGACAGCGTCAGCCGGCTGCGGTGGCGGGAGAGCTTGTAGCGCCCGTCCACAGAATGGCGGGTGCAGTACTTGAGGGCTTTGCTCGTCACGGTGACGCGTCCCTTTTGTTTAAAGGCAAGCCGGTCCTTGTAGGTCTGGCGCTTTTTCCTGCCCTTCTTTTTGACGTTGAAGCTCAGGCTCCCGCGGTTGTCCGGCAGAATTTTGATTACAGGCTTGGCCTTGAATACGGCTACGGGCAGGTTGTGATTGATCGTCTTCGTCTTCGGCGCGACAATCCATGTCCCGGCTGCCTGGGCCGCAGGCGAAGCGGCGAGGGCACTGCCCGGGAGCAGCAAAATCAGCGCCGCGCAGAGCCCCGCGAGCCATTGACGTTTCATAAAAGCCTTCTTTCTAATAATTTACGCTGTTTTACGAGATCTCGGCATTAAATAACGCGCATGAGCCATTCGGTGACGAACACCGCCACGCAGGCGGCCACCGCGACAGGCAAAAGCCCCTTTCGGTGCCAGGCCATGATAACCGCAACGGCCAGCCCGACGCAGGCCGAGATTATCGAATGGGTCGCTGTGAATACGGCGGGGATCGTCATCGCGCCGAGAACCGCGTAGGGGATGTAGTACAAAAAGGATTTGACGAAGGGGGACTTGATTTCGTTGCGGAACAGCACCAGCGGCAGCACGCGGATCAAATAGGTCACGCCGGCCATCACAGCTGTGTAAATCAGCAGGTGTTCAGTCGTCATCACAGCCTCCTTTCTGCAAATGCGCTTCGCCGTCGGCTTCGATCTCCGCGTCGACCGCATCCTCAGATATCGGGAAGAGCCAGGCGCCGAGGGCCGACGCGCCGACCCCGCAGATGATGATCACAAAACCGCTGGAGAGCCGGTTTAAAACCGGTGCAAAGTGGAACAGGCAGCTGACCGCGACGGCAGCCAGCACGACCACGGCCACCGACCGGTGATCTCTGGCAGGCGGCACAATGATCGCGATGAACATGCCGTAGATGGCGAGCCCCAGCGCCGAGCGCACGACGTCGGGCAAAATGGCCGAGGCCAGCGCGCCGATGACGGTGCCGCCGGTCCAGCCGACGATGGGCATGATCATCAGCCCGACCATGTAGACGAAGCGCAGCTTTTTGCCGCCGGCGGCTCGGGCCGAGGACACGGCGAAAACTTCGTCGGTGTCGGCGAAGGCGATGATCATCCGCTTGACCCAGTTAAATTCCGGATGGAGCCGCTGGGACCACGACAGGGACATCAGCGCGTAGCGCAGGTTGATGACCAGCTGGACCAGCGCCATTTCAATCATCGAGCCCGACGCGGCGATGACGTCGAGCCCGGCGAACTGCCCGGCGGAGGTCAGGTTAGTGAACGAGATCAAAATGGCGGCCCAGGCCGGCATCCCCTTTTCCACGGCCATCATGCCGAAGGTGAAGGAGACCGAGATGTAGCCGAGACCGATGGGCAGGCCGTCGAAGAAGCCTGTCCTAAACGCGTGGCGTTTTTCTTCCGGGGTCAAGCGTCTGCACCCTTTCTTTTAAAGAGGGCCTCGGCGTTGGCCTGGGTGGCCTCCAGAATTTGTTCCAGGGGCAGGCCCTTGATTTCCGCCATCTTGGCGGCGATGTCGCTGACGAAGGCCGGCTCGTTGCGATTGCCGCGGTGGGGAACCGGCGCCATGTAGGGCGAGTCGGTTTCGATGAGGAGGCGGTCCAGCGGCGCGTAAGCCACGACTTCCGGCGACTTTTTGTTATTTTTGAAGGTGATCGGCCCGTCGAAGCCGAGGTAAAAGCCCAGATCCAGCAGGATTTTCGCCGTTTCGACCGATCCGGAGTAGCAGTGGAAAACGCCGCCGGCGTCCCGGCTGAAGGACTGGGATTTGACGAGATCCACGGCGTCGCCGTGGGCGTCCCGGTCGTGAATGATGACCGGCAGCGCGAGTTCCCCGGCCATTTCCAGCTGACGGACAAAGACGTCTTTCTGGTGGGCCTTCGGCGGGTTGTCGTCCCAATGGTAGTCGAGGCCGATTTCGCCGATCGCCAGCACCTTCGGGTCGGCGGCGAGTGCTGCAATGCGGGCGAAATCCTCAGGCTTCGCGTCGGCGCAGTCCTCGGGATGGATGCCGACGGCGGCGTAGACGCAGTCGTATCGGTGGGACAGCGAGAGGGCCCGTTCGCTGGTCGCGACCGTCGTGCCGGGGTCGAGGATCCAGGCCACGCCCTGGGCCTGCGCCCGCGCGATGACGGCGTCGAGATCGTCTTTAAAGGCGGGGTCGTCTAAATGACAATGGGTATCGATAAGCATGGCTGTGCTCTCTTTCTGCGCCGTCCCGTCAAAGCTTGAGGGTCAGCGAAATCGGGCAGTGGTCAGAGCCCATGACATCGGTGTGAATCGCCGCGTCCTCGAGCAGATCCTTGGCGTTGTCGGAGGCAAAGAAATAGTCGATGCGCCATCCGGCGTTGTTGGCCCGAGCGTTGAACCGATAGCTCCACCACGAGTATTCGATCTGATCCGGATGGAAATAACGGTAGGTGTCGATGTAGCCGTCATTTAAGAATTGTGTGACCCATTCCCGTTCGATGGGCAGAAAGCCTGAGCGCTTCGCGTTGGATTTGGGGTTCTTCAAGTCGATTTCGGTGTGGGCGGTGTTGACGTCGCCGCAGACGATGACGCGTTTGCCTTCCGCGACGAGGGCGTTCACATCCTTCTGGAAGCAGTCGTAGAAATCCATCTTGAATTGAAGGCGGTCGTCGCCCTGGCCGCCGTTGGGGAAATAAATATTGTAGAGGGTAAAATCTGGGTATTCCATGACGATGGTGCGGCCTTCGTGGTTGAAGCGGTCGTCGGAAAGGCCGGTGTGAATGTCCAGAGGGGCTTCTTTATAATAAACGGCTGTACCGCTGTAGCCCTTGCGTTCCGCCGGGTTGAAGAAGGCGTGGTAGCCGTCAATCTGTTTAAGCGTGTCAGGCAGCTGGTCTTCGGTGGCCTTGAGCTCCTGAATGCCGAGTACGTCGGGCTGTTCGGATTTGATCCAGTCGACCAGCCCTTTCTTTTCAGCGGCGCGGATGCCGTTGACGTTCCATGAATAGAGTTTCATCCTAGTTTCTCCCTTAATCTTTCGTTACCAAAATTATAAAAGAAGGGCTGTCAAAAGTAAAGTTAAGGAAGGACGGGAGGGCGTGTGTCTGCGGTGGATTTTTCCCGGCGCCTTTGATATACTATTAAAGAAAATACGCGAAAAATGGAGCATCGGATGAAATACATCGTAACCCTGGACGGGGGATTAGACAAAACCCGGGTCGTCTTGTTCGATCTGAGAGGGAAGGAGATCGACAAGGTTGTCGTCGACAATGAAATCATTTCGGTCGGCGATTACCGGGAAATCGACATGAACGTTTTTTGGGACAACGCCGCGGCCGCGGTGGCCATGTTAATGGAACACAGCGGCGTCTACGGTTCGGACGTCGTCGGCATCGGCCTCACCGGCGCGGGCGAAGGTCTGTGGCCGGTGAGCGAGGGCGGCGAACCCGTCGGCAACGCCGTGCTGAACACGGACCGCCGCGCCAAAGAGGAAGCGGAATACGTCACGCAGAAAAACCCGGGCATGGGGCGGCTGGTTCACCGCAACCTCGGGCTCTACCCCAACAGCGGCAGCCCGCTGATGATTCTCAGATGGACCAAGCGCCACCGCCTTGAAATTTACCGCCAGATTCAGGCGATTCTGATGGAAAAGGACTGGCTGCGCTACAAAATGACGGGGCGCATCGTGACGGATTTCTCCGACGGCAACGCGGGGCTGCTGCATTTCCCGAACGGGCGCATTCCCAATCAGATGCTCACGGTGCTCGAGCTGCACGACGCGATTTCGAAGCTCCCCGGCGTGCTGGACGGCTGCACGACGGCGGGTGAGCTCACCGAAAAGGCAGCCCGTCAGATGCGTCTGCTGCCGGGGATACCCGTGGCCGTCGGCGGCGGTGAAATCGCCTCGGGCATGTTCGGCATCGGCGCGGTGCAGGAGGGAGATTTCGGCATTCTCTTGGGCGACGCGCCGGCGGTGGGCCGGATTTTAAACCGCCGGCAATGTGATCCGAGCCGGAGCAACCGCAATTACATCTCCCATTTGACTGATGACTTAGCCATCGAACTCATCTCAACCCTCGACATTCAGCGCAACGTGTCCTGGGCCCTCGACGAGCTTACCGGCGGATACGATCTCGACCTTGCCGACCAGCTGGTGGCGAAGAGCGAGCCCGGCGCCGGCGGGGTGCTCTTCCTGCCTTATCTGATGAGTGGGACAGAGCGCATCAAGCGCGCGGAAAGCCGAGAATGCGGCTGCTTTTTCGGTATGACTGGGGAGACGACCAAGGCGCAGATGGTCCGCGCGGTTTACGAGTCCATCGGCTACGCGGTGTGGGACGCGATCGGCGACCGGGATCAGATCGACCACATTTTCTTCGGCGGCGAGATGGAACAAGACAGCCTGCTGCCGCGGATTATCGCCAACGTGCTCGACGCGACGGTGTCGGTCGCCGGCGGCAGCGAGTTCCCGTCCCGGGGCGCGCTCATGTCCTGCGGCCTCGCAATCGGCGCTTACACGACGCCTGAGGACGCCGCCCAGCAGTGCGCCAGACTCAGACAGGTCTATCAGCCCCACACGAAATCGGTCTACGTCGACGGATTCAGACGCTACCGAGAACTGCGCCGCGCGCTGGCGCCGATTTGGAAAAATAAATAGGCCTTGAAATTGTACCGGTTATCCTTTAAAATATAAGTATTGTTTGACAGGAAAAAGCAATCCATTTGTCACTGCAAAAAAAAAACGCCTTTTGCAGTGATTTTTTTATTTAATGAACACGGAGGCAGCATGAAGACAAAGTATATTTTCGTCACTGGCGGTGTGGTTTCGTCCCTCGGCAAAGGGATTACAGCGGCATCTCTCGGGCGGCTTTTGAAAGCCCGGGGCTTTAAGGTTTCAATCCAGAAATTTGACCCGTACATCAATTACGATCCAGGGACAATGAGCCCCTATCAGCACGGGGAAGTTTTCGTCACGGACGACGGGGCTGAAACCGACCTGGACCTCGGCCACTATGAACGGTTCATCGATGAAAGCTTAGGCCAGTACAGCAACGTCACCACCGGGAAGGTGTATTGGAACGTCATCACCAAGGAACGCCGCGGCGATTATCTCGGCGGGACCGTTCAGGTCATTCCGCACATCACCAATGAAATCAAGGAAAGCGTGTCCAAGGTCGCGGACAGTCCGCTCAACCCGGATATCGTCATCACGGAAATTGGCGGGACCGTCGGGGATATCGAATCGCAGCCTTTCCTCGAAGCGATCCGCCAGTGCCGCGGGGATCTCGGCGCGGAAAACACGCTTTACATCCACGTCACCCTGCTGCCCTATTTGAGAATGTCCGGCGAGCTGAAGACGAAACCGACTCAGCACTCGGTCAAGGAACTGCGCTCCATTGGGATCCAGCCGGATATCATCGTGTTGAGAAGCGAACACGAAGTTGAAGAAAGCCTGAAAGAAAAGATCAGCCTGTTCTGCAACGTTGACAAGAACGCAGTCGTCAGCAATCTCGACGCCAGCGAGCTCTACGAAGTGCCGCTGATGCTCGAAAAGGAAGGCCTGGCCAATCTGGTGGTGAAGAAGCTGCACTTGCCGGAACGCACACCGAAGCTCGACGAATGGAAGAAACTGGTCGTCCGCGCCAAGAACCTCGAAAACCGCGTCAACGTCGCGATCGTCGGCAAATACGTCGAACTCCACGACGCCTACCTGTCTGTCGCTGAAGCGCTGCGCCACGCGGGGATTGCCAACAACGCGGAAGTGCACATCAAATGGGTCCACTCCGAGGATTTGAACGCGGAAAATGTCGACCGCATTCTCGGCAATGAACAGGCGATTATTGTCCCCGGCGGCTTCGGCAACCGCGGCATCGAAGGCAAAATCGCCGCCATTCAATACGCGAGAGAAAACAACATTCCGTTCCTTGGACTCTGCCTCGGGCTGCAGCTCGCGGTCATCGAATACGCGAGAAACGTCGTCGGCTTAAAGGACGCGAACTCCATTGAATTGGATCCGGAAACACCTTATCCGGTCATCAACCTGATGGAAGAACAGAAGAAGATCCAGAATATGGGCGGCACCATGCGCCTCGGCGCTTACCCGTGCCACCTGGAAAAGGGCACCCTCGCCTACAAGGTGTACGGCACCCAGGATATCGAAGAACGCCACCGTCACCGCTACGAAGTCAACGACGAATTCATTCCGCAGCTGGAAAAGGCCGGCATGGTGTTCTCCGGCAAATCCCCGGACGGCGTGCTGGTTGAAATGGTTGAGCTGCCGAACCATCCGTATTTTATCGCGACACAAGCTCATCCGGAATTTAAATCCAGACCGAACCGTCCGCATCCGCTGTTTGATCACTTGATTCAGGCCGCGATGGACCAGAAGGAAAAAGCGTAAGCGCAACTTACCGGCCGCTGTCAATGCACAGTGGCCGATTTTTTTACCAGAAAATACTTGACACAAGATGTAGATAATCTGTGGAAAAGTGGATAACTTCATTGAAACGGCTTCCATTTTTTGTGGAAAACGTGAAAATTGTGGATAAATCGTGTGGAAAACGTGGAAACTGTGGATAACTTTCGCAAAACGGCTGAATTCCGCCACCTTTACCCTTTCTTAAAGTGTGCACAATTTTTAAAAGAAACCACTCACATTTTGTGGATAATTGTGCAAAAGAGTGGAAAGTTGTCCTGACAGGAAAGATGCACCTGAGGATGCCACCATATCTGGGTGGGGCCCTTTGAATCTACGATTAAGAATTAGAAAAGAGACAGAAATTATGAAAGAATATGGATTTTTGCGCACGGCGATTGCCGTCCCGCAGACCAAAGTGGCCGATGTGTCGGCCAATGTCCAGACCATTTCGGACCTGATCGATGAGGCGGAGGCTCGTCAGGCGGCCGTCGTCGTCTTCCCTGAGCTTTCAGTGACCGCCTACACCTGCGGGGATTTATTCGCGCAGTCGGCGCTGCTGACTCGGGCAGAAGCGGGGATTGAGACCCTTGCGGCGCATTTAAAGGATAAAAAGGTGCTGGTTGTCGTCGGCGCGCCGATTCCCGTCAGCGCGGGGCTGTACAACTGCGCGGTGGTGCTCCAGGGCGGACAAATTCTCGGCGCGGTGCCGAAGACTCACCTGCCCAACAGCCACGAATTTTACGAACGGCGCTGGTTTACGCCGGCTGCCTCGCTGAGAGGCACCCAGACCATCCGATACGCCGGACAGGATTTCCCGATTGGGACGGACTTTTTGTTCTGTGACACGGACAATCGCGACATCAAAATCGGTGTTGAAATTTGCGAGGATATGTGGGCGCCGATGCCGCCGTCGGGCCGGCTCGCGGCTGGAGGCGCGACGGTGATCGTCAACCCGTCCTCGAGCAATGAGCTCATCGCCAAGAGCGAGTACCGGGAAGAGCTGGTGCGTCAGCAGTCGGCGCGGTGCAACGCTGCTTATCTTTACGCGTCCTGCGGCATCGGCGAATCGACGACCGACCTGGTGTTCGGCGGAGACGGCTACATCTACGAAAAGGGCGCCTGCCTCGCGAAGACCGAGCGTTTCGTCGACGGCGCGCAAATTGTGTTTGCCGATGTAGACATCGAGGGCTTGGCTCACGACCGCCGCACACAGACGAGCTTTGCCGACGAGGGCAGTGCTGGGGAACCGCTGGGGCAGATTTCCTGCCGGCTGGCGGATTTTGACGCCCTTGACCGTACCATCGATCCGGCGCCTTTTGTCCCGTCGGATCTGGCTGCGAGACGCCGCCGCTGCGAAGAAATTTTCGCGATTCAATCCGTCGGGCTGATGAGCCGGCTGCGTCATATCGGCAATGTGCCGATGGTGCTCGGGATTTCAGGCGGCCTTGACTCGACCCTCGCGCTGCTCGTCTGCGCGGAAGCTTGCGACCGTCTCGGTCTGTCCCGCGATCACATCCACGCGGTGACGATGCCTGGATTCGGCACTACCGACCGGACCTACAACAACGCGGTGGATTTGATTCACGGCATCGGCGCGACTTTCCACGAAATTGGCATCGGCGGCGCGGTGACCGATCATTTGAACGCTCTGGATCATCCGCTGGAGCTCCACGACGTCACCTACGAAAACGCTCAGGCCAGAGAGCGGACGCAGATCCTGATGGATCTGGCTAATCAGGCCGGCGGCATCGTCGTCGGCACCGGCGACCTGTCGGAGCTGGCCCTCGGCTGGGCGACCTACAACGGCGACCACATGTCGATGTACGCGGTCAATGCCGGCGTGCCGAAAACCCTGGTGCGCTATTTGGTCGATTACGTCGCGGACCGCAAGGGCTCTGAAGACATCCGCGACATTTTGAAAGATGTCCTCGACACGCCGGTCTCGCCGGAGCTGCTGCCGCCAGATCAGTCCGGGAAGATCGCCCAGAAAACCGAAGACCTTGTCGGGCCCTACGCCCTTCACGACTTTTTCCTGTATCACGTCGTGCGAAACGGCTACGGCCCGCAGAAGGTGTACCTGCTCGCGAAGTGCGCTTTCGATGGTGAGTACACCGACGCGGTGATTTACAAATGGCTCAGAAGCTTTTACTGGCGGTTTTTCGCGCAGCAGTTCAAACGCTCCTGCCTGCCGGACGGGCCGAAGGTCGGATCGGTCGCGTTGTCGCCGAGGGGCGACTGGCGGATGCCGTCCGACGCGAAGGTGCGGCTCTGGATGGACGAAGTGGAAAAAATCGAACATTAAAATCGAATTAAATTAATCATCATTAGGAGGGGGACAATGGAAATTACAAAAACCATGGCGATTTATTTCAGCCCGACGACGAACACACGCCGGATAACCTTAGCAGTGGCGAAGGGCGTGGCCAGCGTCTTCGGCACACAGCTGCATTTTAAAAATTGGGCGCGGCCCCGGATGCGCGAGCAGGACGCGGTTTTCGGCAATCAGACAGCGGTAGTGGTCGGGATGCCGACCTACGCCGGCCGCCTGCCCAACCTCATCGCGCCATCCTTGAAAGATCATCTGAAGGGGAACAAGACGCCGGCCATTGCGGTCGTGACCTACGGCAATCGGGATTACGAAAACAGCTTGGCTGAATTGGTAGACCTGCTTTCGAACAACGGCTTCATCGTTGTCGCAGCGCTGGCCGTCCCGTGTGCGCACGCCTTCGCGGATATTGGCACAGGCCGTCCGAGTGATCAGGACTTGATGGACGCGATTATTTTCGGACAACAGGTTGGCGTGAATCTCGGCCAGGTAGAATACGAACGCCAGCTGAAGCGCGTCGCAGTGCCGGGCGATCCCGAAGCGCCGTATTACAGGCCCATTAAGTCTGACGGCACGCCGGCGAATTTTCTCAAGGCCAAGCCGGAAGTGGACGCGGACAAATGCACAGGCTGCGGTGTCTGCGTCCGACTCTGCCCGATGGCGTCCATTGCGGTCAACCCGGTCAGCGGAATAGCCGAAGTCCACGGCATCTGCATCAAATGTCAGGCGTGTCTGCGCGGCTGTGAACCGGGCGCCCTCGCCTTTACCGACTCGGAATTTCTCGCACACAAGGCGATGCTCGAGGAAAACTACAAGGCGAAGAAAGACGCGGCGGTTTTTCCGTTTATCATCGATACGGACGAATCCATTTAACCAGGGCTTTACGCAAATGCGGTTGAAGTCCGAAGTGCGGATGATAGAATAGAGACATTATTAGAAAAGCAAAATCAACAGAGAAAAAGGAGACAATATGATCCAATTTGACAAAATCAAGGGTATTTTGTGCGATATGGACGGCGTGATTTACCACGGCAGCAAAATTCTGCCAGGGGTGCCGGAATTTATTGAGTGGCTGAAAGAGCGCGAACTGCCCTTTCTGTTTTTGACCAACAACCCGGTTTACACGCCGCGGGAGCTCTCTCAGCGGTTAAAACGCATGGGGCTGGAGGTGAGCGAAGAGCATTTTTACACCTCGGCACTGGCCACCGCCAAATTTCTCGACAGTCAGAAGCCGGGCTGCTCGGCCTACGTGATCGGCGAAGGCGGGCTGATGAACGCACTGTACGACGTCGGTATCACGAACAACGCCGTCGATCCCGATTACGTCGTCGTCGGGGAAGGGCCGTCTTATTCGATGGAAAGTCTGACTATCGCGACGAACCTCGTCATGAAGGGCGCGCGGCTGATCGGGGCGGATTACGATGTCTCGGGGCCGACTGAAGACGGCATTGTGCCGGCGTGCCGGGCGCTGGTTGCGCCGATCGAGCTGGCCACGGGCAAGAAGGCGTACTTCTGCGGCAAGCCGAATCCGCTGATGATGCGCACCGGTCTGCGCATCCTCGGCTGTCATTCAGAAAACGCGCTGATCATCGGCGACCGTATGGATACGGATATTATCGCCGGCATGGAAAGCGGCACGCAGACAGCGCTGGTGCTTTCCGGGGTGTCGACTCAGGAATCCATCAAAACCTACGCCTACCGTCCAACAGAAATATTTAGAGGTGTTGGCGATCTCGTAGAGGCGGCCCGGAAACGGAAAAACGAAGGGGCGTAAAATAAAAATAAGGCAGATCTGAGGGTCTGCCTTATTTTTATTAGTGTGAAAAATTCTGTTAAATAAAACCTGCTAACAAAAGTCAAGCGTAAAATAAAAATAATTTAATGCTGATTTCT
>NZ_CAIFFF010000021.1:0-20105 GCF_903789625.1 uncultured Pseudoramibacter sp.
TAAAAAAACAAAGCCTAGAGCGTTTCCCTCTAGACTTTGTCGACAGTCTGAAGCAAGCTTTTAAGCTTGCTTTTTTTCTTTTTGGAAATTTTAGTAAATATTAATGCTAATTTCAGAAAAATGGATTATAAATATATCTTAGTGAATTTCAAACGAATCTTAGTGAGGTGGAATATTTATCTATATGAAAAGCATTCGGGAAAAGAAATATTTTAATCAATTTTATTCTATTACATCCGATATTATCAACGATTCAAAATTCCAAACATTAAAACAGCAGCGCCATCATGGTAACGAATTGGGAAGATACGCACATTGTGTCCGTGTTGCTTATTACGCCTATGTCATTGCGAGAAAAATGCATCTCGATAGTTTGTCAACAGCAAGAGGGGCGCTTTTACACGATTATTATTTTGAAGATTGGCGCAAGGTGGAACACAATGAACACGGCATTGATCGAATTCGAAATATGCATGCAGTTGCACATCCCAAACGTGCATTAAGAAATGCGGAAAAAGATTATCATCTTAATAAAAAAGAAGAAAATATGATTTTAAGGCACATGTTCCCGGTAACAGTTACACCGCCAAAATATGCTGAAAGCTGGATCGTTTCATTAGTTGACAAAGGTGTGGCAACTTGCGAATTTGTTCATTCTTTTAAAATGTCATGGACACAGCATCACTCATCACAGCCGGCAAATATATAAATAAATCAATAAAAGTTATTGCATTTCGAATTTTATTTTGATATACTAAAAAAGTTGAATTTTAGCTAAAGTTCGATCTTAAATATGCAAATGAGAAAGAGGTGAATACGATGAAAGAAGGCATCCACCCAAAATATGGTAAGGCCATTGTAAAATGCGCTTGTGGCAATACTTTTGAAACTGGTTCCACAAAACCGGAACTGCGTGTTGAAATTTGCTCAGCTTGTCATCCATTCTATACGGGTAAACAGAAATTAGTCGATTCTGGCGGACGAGTTGAAAGATTTAAGAAGAAATACGCTAAAGTATTAAATAACGAAGAAAAATAAGTCGGTAAACCGGCTTATTTTTTTGTTTAATTGTAGTTAAAATAAAATGAAAAGTGAAACATATGAACAGGCACTTCGCCGAGGAACAGAGATCTTGAAACAAAGCAAAATTCCTGAGCCTCGTTTTGAAGCAGAGTTATTTCTGTCCTACGTGCTGGACAAGAGTCGTATTCATTTGCTTATTGATCAAAATTTAGAAATGACAGAAGAACAAAAAAAGCGTTACGATCAATGTCTGCTAAAAAGAAGCCATCATCAGCCTTACGCTCAAATTGTGGGCAAAAAAGAATTCATGGGCTTAGATTTTATTGTGACACCGGATGTGTTGATTCCTCGCCCTGATACTGAAAATATTGTAGAAAATGCACTGCAGGTTTTAAAAGCAATGCCACAGCAAAAGGTTCGCGTCCTAGATTTGTGCTGTGGGTCGGGAGCGATTGGCATTGCGATTGCACACTATGAAAAAAAAGCAGTAGTGACTGGCGCGGATTTGTCAGTTGATGCGTTAAAAATAGCAAAAGCGAATGCACAAAGGAACCGAACAGACATCTCGTTGATTCAGAGTGATTTGTTTCAGAATCTCTCTGAGTTATACGACTTGATTGTAACCAATCCACCTTATATTCCGACACGGGAAATTGATGAGTTATCTTCAGATGTCAAAGACTTTGAGCCGAAGATGGCACTCGATGGCGGAGAAACTGGATTGGATTTTTATCAAAGCATATTTTTAAAGGCTTCTGATTATTTGACACCGGGCGGCATGATTATCTGCGAATGCGGTTGGAATCAAGTCAATGAGATTACGTGTATAGCAAAAAATTATGATTTCAGCGTTCAAAAAGTCATCCGGGACTTATCAGGCTTAGACAGAGGGGTAGTTTGCAGGAGCTTAAGTCATTGAACAAAAATATCAGGTGTGATAAAATACTAAATAATCATTATTAATATAGAACGAAATAGAAAATTGTTTTCTATAATGGAGGTATAACGGATATGATATCAGCAGGTGAATTTAAAAAAGGCGTTACATTTGTAATGGACGGACAGGTTTATGTGGTTGTCGAATTTCAGCACGTTAAACCTGGTAAAGGTGCAGCATTTGTCAGAACAAAGATCCGCAACGTGATTTCTGGAGCAGTCACTGAAACCACTTTCTCACCAAATGAAAAATTTGAACGTGCCCATATTGATACAAAAGAAATGCAGTATCTTTATGCGGACGGTGATCTGTATTATTTCATGGATCTCGAATCTTATGAACAGATTCCGATCGAATACGACAAAGTGAAAGATGCTTTACAGTACTTAAAAGAAAACGACAATGCGACCATTCGATTCTTTAAGGGCGAACCTTTTGAAGTCAAGGCACCGAACTTCGTGACATTGAAAGTCACACAAACCGAACCGGGTTTTAAAGGAGATACTGCGACAGGGGCAAACAAACCGTGTACAGTTGAAACGGGCGCCCAGATTACGGTTCCCTTGTTTGTTAACGAAGGGGATACCATTCGTGTCGACACACGGACTGGCGAATACATGGAACGTGTTTAATGGACGACCATACAAAAACAGCGATTGAAGAACTGGCAAAGCGTATAGATGATTTAGAGCGTCGGGTCGCTGAGTTGGAAAACACGGTGGAAGCGTGTCATCATGATGAAGAAGATGATTATTACGAAGTCACCTGTGCGAATTGCGGACATACCTTCATTGCAAATTTTGAAGATTTCGCTGAGGATCGCGTCATATGTCCTCAGTGTGAAAGTCAATTTCATTTAGACGATGCTACCCTTGAAAAACTTCAGGATCATGACGAACATCATCATTAAAAAGAGGTATGTAAATGGAAGAAAATATTAATACAGCTTCAAACGACATATCAAATGAAATGATATGTTCGATTGCAAGTATGGCAGCTTTGGGTATTGATGGGATCGAAAAAATGTTTATGCGTATTTCTGATGAAATACTCGATGCCATTTATCCTTCGGCTGTTTCTAAAGGTGTTAAAGTTGTAGAAAAAGAAGATGGCTATCAAATCGATCTTCATGTCATTACAAGCCTTGGCATAAAAATTCCAGAAGTTTGTGAAGAAGTACAAAAAAAGGTTAAGGAGTCTGTAGAAATTATGGCGGGCAAACCGGTCTCACAAGTGAACATTCTGGTTAAAGGCTGCGGAAAATATTAAATAAACAAATGAAGCCGCTAGTAAGCGGCTTTTTTAACGGAGAAAAATGAATAAAGAAAAACGTAAATTTGAAAGAGAGCTTGCTTATCGGGCAGTTTTTCAAATTGGATTTGAAGATCGTGGACAATCTGATTTAAAGGCAAAAATTATTGCCACATTAGACAATGGCGCTGGTTTTGCAGATCCAAAAGAAGATTTTCAGCACGACCAATATACGTATGCTCATTTATTAGTAGAAACGGTTATTGACAATTTAGAGACAATTGATTCTGAAATCGAAAAATATCTTCGAGAAGATTGGCGCTTTGATCGCATTCCAAGCGCTGAACTTGCTGCTATGCGTATTGGCGCGGCAGAAATGATGTATTTAGGTCTGCCAATTGAAATTGCAGTGAATGAAGCTGTTGAATTGGCTAAAAAGTATTGTGATGAAAAATCATATCGGTATATCAATGGCATATTGAATAATTTAGGTAAACATCTTTCAAATAAAAATTAGCTGACTGAGGCAATCTATGTTTATAGGAATTGATACAAGTAATTATACGTCATCTGTTGCGGTTGTGGATACGAGAAATGGGATCGTAGCTGATCAACGAAAAGTTTTGCCAGTTAAGAAAGGGCAGAGAGGATTGCGGCAGTCTGAAGCTGTTTTTGAACATATCCGCAATATCCCAGAACTGACGGCACGTTTTGCGTCAATTCCAGAGATGAAAAATAACGTCAGGGCGGTTGGCGTCTCGGTTTCACCAAGACCTCAAGAAGGATCTTATATGCCAGTTTTCCGTGTGGGATACGCTGTTGCCAAATCATATGCCGATTTGTTACAGGTCCCATTATATTGTTTTAGCCATCAGGAAGGCCATATCCGAGCAGCATTAATTGAAAATGAAGATGCTTGCGAAAAATTAAACAAACCTTTTTTAGCAGTTCATTTATCTGGAGGCACCTCTGAAATTGTGGTAGTTGACCCGCAGACCCACACCAATCGGATTGTCGGGAAGACGTTGGATTTAAATGCAGGACAATTGATTGATCGAACTGGTGTCGCAATGGGCTGCTCTTTTCCAGCAGGTAAAGAATTGGAAAAACTGGCATTGACGTCTAATCAACACGAAATTAAAATCGCTTCACGACTTGATGGATGTGATTTTCACTTTTCTGGTCAGGAAAATCAGATTCATCAATTAATTGATGATGGAATGCCGTTTTCGGAAATTGCATATGCTTTGTTTGAATGTATCGGCAGAACCATTGGACGTGCTATCAATATCTTATGCGATCAATTAGACATAGAAGTTGCTGTGTTTTCGGGAGGTGTGATGGCCAATCGTATCGTAAAAGAAACGATACGAAAGCGAATGAAACGTCAATACCGTGCTATATTTGCCAAACCACAATATGCCACGGATAACGGCGTAGGGTGCGCTTTTTTAACAAAGGAAATGTTTAATCAACAGGAGAAGATCAATTGATTCGCAGACACTTAAGCGTTACACAGGTAAACCACTTTGTAAAAAGTGTGATTTCCACGAATAGTCTGCTGAAAAATGTCGATATCGAAGGTGAAATTTCTAATTTCAAGGCATATTATAGCGGTCATCTATATTTTTCTTTAAAAGATGAGGAAAGCAGAATTTCCTGTGTCATGTTTTCTTATCAAGCTGCACATCTCTCTTTTCTTCCGTCAGATGGCATGCACGTGATTTGCCATGGATCAATTGACGTTTACGAAAAAAACGGGCAGTATCAATTATACATAAATTCGATGGAACCGGCTGGTGTCGGAGAATTATTTGTATCTCTGCAAAAACTAAAAAATCAGTTAGAAAAGCTGGGGTATTTTGATTCTAAACGAAAAAAAAGACTACCTCCAAATATTCATACAGTGGGCGTTGTAACTTCTGGGAAAGGAGCGGCCGTTCATGATATCCTTTCCACTATTCGGAGGAGAAATGCCAGCATTAATATTATTTTTTTCCCGTCTAAAGTACAGGGAGAAAATGCAGCTGAGGAAATTGCAGAGGGAATCCGCTGTCTGAATCAAAGAGATGATATTGATGTAATTATTGTGGGCAGAGGCGGCGGATCAATTGAAGATCTTTGGGCATTTAATGAAAGAAAAGTCGCAGATGCGATTTACAACGCAGCGAAGCCTATTATCTCTGCGGTTGGGCACGAAACAGATGTAACCATTGCAGATCTTGTGGCTGATATTCGTGCGGCCACGCCAACAGCTGCTGGCGAATTAGTTGCGGAAGATCGAACCTATCAAATTAAAAAAATTACACAGATAGAAAACGATATTGAGTATGCATTTAACCGACAAATTCAAAACCATCGCAAACAGATACAGTATTATCAAAGAATGATTGGGATCAACAATCCAAGAAAGAAAATCAAGGTACAAAATATTCAACTCAATCAATTATTTCATCAATTTCAGTTGTTGATTCAGAAAAAAATATTATCGGCGCAAACGCAGACTCAGCTTATTCGAAAACAATTGCATTTGCTCAATCCAAATCAGGTACTGGAACGCGGCTACGCAATTGTTTTTTCGCCTAATAGAACGGTTGTCGAGACGGCAGATAAAGCGGCTCAGTTTGATCGATTGATGCTCAAATTTAATGATGGCGAAGTGAGTGTGCGGCTCGATCAGGAAAGAGAGAATAAACATGGCACGAAAGAAAACATTTGATGAAAAAATGTCAAGACTAGAAGAAATTGTAGCAGAAATGAACAGCGATCAGCTTAGTCTTGAAAAATCTGTTAAACTTTACGAAGAGGGAATGACTCTATTAAAAAAATGCGAAAATGATCTAAAGTCAGCAGAAGGGAAAATTGCGTTATTAACAAAAGATCAGTCTGGTCATTCTGAATTAGAAGAAATAACAGAAAAAGATTTGGAGGAATCTCATGAATCAAGACTTTAAAAATACTTTAGAAACAATGGCGAAGGACGTCGAAAACGATTTGCTCGTTTGCTTTGAAAAACCATTTGATGCGCCTGCTATTATCGTCTCAGCCATGAAATACAGTTTATTTGCCGGGGGGAAAAGAATACGGCCAGTGCTCATGCGGAAGACTTGTGAATTATTCGGAGGCGATGTCGAAAATGTCCGCGCTTTATCGTGTGCCATTGAAATGATTCACACATATTCTTTGATCCATGATGATTTGCCGGCGATGGATGACGATGACCTGCGCAGGGGGCAGCCTTCTAATCATAAAGTTTATGGCGAAGATATCGCTATATTAGCGGGAGATGCCTTGCTCAATTACGCGGTAGAAACGGCAGTTGACGGATTGCAGAGATTGCCTGCTCAGCAGCAGAGCAATGGCATTCAGGCTTTGAAAATATTAATGCAGGCTTCGGGTGTAGGCGGTATGATTGGTGGACAAGTTGGTGATGTGTTAGCTGAAGACGATGATGAAATGAATGCAGAAAAATTAAAATATATCCACTCTCATAAAACAGGTGCGATGTTAACGGCGGCATTGCTCTGCGGTGCAGTAATGGCAAATGCGGATTCAGAGTCTTTAGAATGGATGCGACAATACGGAGAAGCAATTGGAACGGCCTTTCAAATTGTTGACGATATACTCGATGTCACGTCAGATACGGAGGTGCTTGGAAAACCTGTGGGCAGCGATCAGGAAGAACATAAAACCACAATGGTTTCTCTCTATGGGTTAAAAAGCGCTCAGGAAAAAGTAGAAGAGTATCATCGTACTGCAATAGAAGCTTTGTCAAATCTTTCTATTGATACTTCATTTTATATTCAGATGGCAGATTTTGTGTGCAATCGTGTCTATTGAAATAATAGTGAAAAGATGTGACAAAAAAATACCAAGCAATTTTAATAAAATTATGTTAAATTAACAGTAGATTATACGAAGGGGTTGGTCAGATGTGTACAATAAATATTTATAATCCCATTGATGTTGATTTAAAATCTCAACAGGCATTAGCTATTCAAGTGATTGTTAAAGATTTGAAACGTCAAGGCATTGATATTCATTTGCGGAATTTTTCACAAGATCAATCTCAATACACAAACGGGCCGGTAGAGCGTGTACTGTTAACAGATGGTCCAGATGCTTTTCCGGTTACTGTTGTTGATGGTGAAATTTTTCAGAAAGATACGTATCCGGACTATTATGAATTGTTGAAGTGGAGTGGTGCGGATCACGAATCGTGATGTGTACTCAGACTGCGTTGAATGACGCAGTCTTTTTTTATGTAATAATAAATTTTCATCACGATAAAAAAGATGAAAAATTTTCAAAAAACCGAATGAAAGCCTTTAAAGCTATGCTATAATATTAATGTAAAATCTTTTGAAAGGATCAAATGAAATACTGTGAAAAATATTCAGGCAAAAGATATTACAGAAGCAGTCGCCCAACTGTGTATTGAAATTAATGCGAAGTTGGCAGACGATATTGATCATTCCCTTAAAAAGGCGCAGCGAAAGGAATCTTATCCCTTAGCTGAAAATATATTGTCTGTGATCAATGAGAACCGGGAACTCGCGTTAAACTGCCAGCGGCCTATTTGTCAAGACACAGGTATGGTGGTTGTGTTTGTTCAGTATGGCCAAGAGATACATATTGAGGGCGGCAGCCTTGAAAATGCGATTCAAGCTGGCGTTAAAAAAGGGTATTGTCAAGGCTATATGAGAAAGTCGATTGTATCGGATCCGTTAATTCGGGACGAAAATACAAACGACAATACACCGGCTGTTATTCATTATCAGATTACTGAAGGAGACAATCTCAAAATTTCGGTTATGGCTAAAGGTTTTGGCAGTGAAAATACCAGTGCTCTAAAAATGCTCAAGCCATCTGATGGCATAGATGGCGCTCAGGATTTTATTGTTAAAACGATACAAAACGGAGCGCCAAATGCTTGTGCGCCGATTATTGTTGGCGTTGGCGTCGGGGGTGATTTTGAGAAGGCCGCAATCATGTCAAAACAGGCATTGTTGATTCCGCTGGATCAATATAGTGAAAAACCACATTTGCGGTCCATGGAAAAGGCTATTATGCAGACGATTAATGAAACGGGAATTGGTCCCATGGGAATGGGAGGGATGACGACGATGCTCGGCATACACATTCTCGATTATCCAACACATATTGCTGGGCTTCCCGTTGCTGTTAATATCTGCTGTTATGTCGATCGGAGAGGAACGGTGATCTTGTAGATGAAAAAAATCAGAACACCAATTACAGATGATGTTATCAAAGATTTGGTCTGCGGCGAGCAGGTCCTCTTATCTGGAACGATTTACACTGCGAGAGATGCTGCTCATAAACAGATGCTTGAAGATCTTGCCGAGCACAATCCACTGCCTTTCGATGTAAATGGACAAATTATTTTTTACATGGGTCCTTGCCCCGCGGCACCTGGAGAGGTGATTGGACCGGCAGGGCCGACAACTTCGCATAGAATGGATAAATACACGCCTAAGCTGTTGGATTTAGGCTTAAAAGGTATGATAGGAAAAGGCAACCGTACCTCTCCTGTTATTGACAGTATCCGAAAAAATTCAGCTGTATATTTCGCGTGTGTGGGAGGAACCGGAACCCTTTGTGCACGACATATTCAGCATTCAGAAATCATTGCGTATCCGGAATTAGGAACAGAAGCGGTCAGAAAATTGGAAGTTAAAGATTTTCCAATTTTTGTCGCAATAGATGCAAAAGGAAATAATATTTACGACAACGGTCCTAAATTATTTCGTAAATACATAATTGACAATCATATAAATGGAGGAACTTATGAGTAATAGAATGGTCATTTCATCATCGGTTAGAGAAGCTGGCAACGATCCGATTTTTCATATTGCGGAACTGGCAAAGAAAAGAATTGCCGAAGTAGGTCATGAACCTGTAATCAATTCGACAATCGGTTCGTTAATGGACGATGATGGTAATTTAGTTGCATTCGATAGCGTCTATTCAACCTTCCGCAATTTAAAGGATACTGAAATTGCTGCATATGCAAGCATTGCAGGTATTCCTGAATTTTTGGAAAATGTTGTCTATGCCTGCTTTAAACATCATAAACCAGACGGCTACATTGAAGCGGTCGCAACGCCAGGTGGGACAGGCGCAGTCCGAAATGCGATCGCCAATTATAGTGAAATTGGCGATGAAGTTTTAGTTCAGGATTGGCATTGGGCACCGTATGGCACAATCGCTCAAGAAAACCGCAGAAAGATCACAACGTTTGAGCTTTTTGACGAAAATGGCAATTTTAATTTTGAATCTTATGAAAATAAAGTTTTAGAACTTCTTGAAAAGCAAAAACGGATCTTAACGATATTAAATACGCCGGCGCACAATCCAACAGGATATAATATTTCTGACGATGAATGGAAACAGTTGGTTGAATTTTACACCAAAACAGCGAATGAACATCCAGATTGGCGTATTATCGTTCTTTGTGATATTGCTTATATCGATTTTGCAGGGAAGGGTGAAAGTGCCCGCCAGTTCATGGAAATCCTCTCCGGAATGCCGGAAAATGTTCTGCCGCTTTACGCATATTCTGCTTCTAAAGCGATGACAATGTATGGTTTAAGAAACGGCGCACTTTTATGCGTAGCACCGACTCAGGAAATTGCAGATGAATTTAAAGCTTCTTGTTCCTTTTCAAATCGAGGCACCTGGTCAAATGGGACGAGATCAGCGCAAGCGACATTGGCAAAGATTATTTCTAACGATCAATTGAGAGAAGCATACGAAGCTGAACAAGCAGACTGGAGAGATACGCTTCAGACTCGTGCTAAAGCGTTTATGGATTCTGCGAAGGAAGTTGGATTAAAAACATGTACATATCGCGACGGTTTCTTCATTTCTATTCCATGTGAAAATCGAGAAGCGATTAGAGATTATTTAGCTGACCAGAAGAATTTCTTTATTGTCGCATTGAAGAAAGGTCTTCGATTTGCACCGTGTGCAGTTAACGAAGAAAAATGCGGCAGAGCTCCTGCATTAATTAAAGCAGCAATTGATAAATTTGATTAATCATTTAGCAAGTGGAGAAAGCTCATGAAAGTAAAAATTGTTGATGTTGCAAAAGAAGCGAATGTTTCTGTCGCAACCGTTTCGCGTGTCGTCAATAATATCCCTTTAGTCAATGAAGAAACTCGAGAAAGAGTTTTAAAGGCCATTAAAAAAACGGGGTATAAACCTAATGCGATTGCGCGAAGCTTAAAAATTCAAAAAACGAATACTTTAGGTATCATGATCCCAGATATTTTGGATCCATTTTATACCTGGATTGTCCGAGGAGCAGAAGATGTCTGCGGCATATATAATTACAATATTATTTTAAGTGACACAGACTTTAATCCGGAAAAAGAAAAAAAATCGCTCGACGTTTTAGTTGAAAAACAATGTGATGGGATTATTTATGTTGGGAAAAATCTGACAGATGAAATGAGAGATCGATTAACATCTGCTTCCTGTGAAGTGGTGTTAGGCTGTGTGCCCGACGTAACTGGAAAACTTTCTGGTGTATTGATTGACAATGCTTCTGCAGCTTATGATTTGGCTGTAAAGGTAATTGATGCTGGACATCGCGACAATATTATCTTCAGTGATGAAAGTGGCAGTGGTTATATTGTCGAACAACGCCTTGAAGGGATCCAGAAAGCATACAAAGAAAAAGGACTAGAATTTAATCCAGACCGAATTTATCATTGCCTCTCATCTATTTCAGGTGGGTATAACCAAATGAAAGATATTTTGGAAAAAGGAGAAGTTTCTTTTTCAAATGTGTTCTGTTTTAATGATCAAATGGCGTTGGGTGCAATCCGTGCGATCGAAGAAAAGGGCTACAACGTACCTAAGGATTATTCAGTAGCTGGCTTTAACGATTTTTGGATGTCTGAATGGGTCACGCCTAAAATTACGACCATTTCTCAGCCGATGTATGATATAGGCGCAGTTGCGACACGTATGCTGATTAAAATGTGTGAAAAAGAAGAAACCGAAATGAAAACTTTGTACGTTCCTTATGAAGTTAAGGTTCGTGATTCGGTTAAGGGTATTAGTGAATAAGTGTTGATTTGTATAGTGGCAGCTTATTAAGTAGGCTGCCGCTGCCCATCATTTCAATATAATAAAAAATGTATAAAAGGGTATTGACAAAGCGAGAAATTTCACTTATAATTAATTTCGTTCTGTTGCAGAAGTATTTCGCAATGTGAAATTGCGGGTGTAGCTCAGTGGTAGAGCCCTGGCCTTCCAAGCCAGTCGCGAGGGTCCGATTCCCTTCACCCGCTCCAGAAAGTCATTATGGTTGAGGCACGAGCGCCAATAGCTCAGTTGGATAGAGCAACGGCCTTCTAAGCCGTGTGCCCGGGGTTCGAATCCCTGTTGGCGCGCCATTTGCTTGTGGTGGATGTAGTTCAGTTGGTAGAGCGCCAGATTGTGGTTCTGGTTGTCGGGGGTTCGAGTCCCTTCATCCACCCCATTTTTTTATTTAGGGGTATGGCCAAGTGGTTAAGGCACCAGACTTTGACTCTGGAATTCGCAGGTTCGACTCCTGCTACCCCTGCCATAACGAATCTGATCCATTAGCTCAGTTGGTAGAGCATCTGACTTTTAATCAGGGTGTCCGGGGTTCAAATCCCCGATGGATCACCATTGTAAAATCGCACCGAATTCTTTTAGAGATTCGGTGCTTTTTTCTTTTTATAAAAGTTTATTCAAAAATAGCCCTAAATATTTAATCCTATGTTATAATTATAAAAACAAGAAGGATAAATAATGATTTTAGCAAAGAGGCTGTCTTCCACAAGAGGGCAGTCTCTTTTTTAAAGATATTAGAGATACAAAATTAAAGAATAAGGTGATAATAATGTTTAAATAATTCAATTGCGTTATTTGATATAAAGAGCGCGGATTTAACCATAAATACGGCTCTTATAATAAAATTTTAAGTTGATAATCAAAAATGTGTATCGTATAATTATACCGTTCATTATTGTTTTTTAATTAATTAGGAAGTGAGGAGTTTTATTTGTTAACTTCAGCTCAAGGATGGGAAATTTTTCATGGCACAATTTTGACCATTGAAATTGCCTTGGTCGCACTTTTCTTTGGTGTGGTATTAGGTATCATTGTTGCGTTAGGACGTATTTCCCACAACAAAGTTGCAAAAGCAATCACATGGTTTTACGTTTGGTTTTTCCGTGGAACACCATTGCTGCTGCAGCTATTTATGATTTATTTTGCAGTTCCAATCATTTATTTAAATGTAACAGGAAGTACATTGGTTGTAGATCCGATGCTGTGCGCTTTTATTACATTTTCTTTGAATTCCACCGCATATATGGCAGAAATTATTCGTGCAGCGATAGAATCTATTCCAGAAGGGCAAATGGAAGCAGCAAAGGCTCTTGGGATGAACTATCATCAAGCAATGCGGAAAATCATCATCCCACAGACGTTCAAACGCCTTGTGGCACCGCTGGGTAACGAATTGATCATGTTATTGAAAGATACGTCATTGGTTTCAACAATTGCTCTTTTTGATGTTTTGAGAACAGTTAAAACAATGGCCACGTCAACAGGGAATTGGGTCTATTATTTATATGCGGCGGCAATATACTTGTTCTTAACGACAATTCTGCAGGTGCTTTTCGACCATCTGGAAAAACGTTTCGGCGCGTATGAAAAGAGGTAAGAGATGGCTACAACAAATCAAACCAATAGTGAAACGATGGTCGAAGTTCGTAATATTACGAAATATTTCGGCGATTTAAAAGTCTTAAAAGGTGTTAACTTTAAAGTCAATCGTGGCGAAGTTGTATGTATTCTCGGACCATCCGGCTCTGGGAAAAGTACTATGCTGCGCTGTTTAAATCAGCTTGAACGCATTACCGATGGTGAAATATACATTGAAGGCGAATTGATGGATAAGCGCAAGAATAACAAAACGATTAACCACATCAATGCAGATCGCCTTCAGCAGCTTCGCTGCGATTTGGGAATGGTATTTCAAAATTTTAATCTGTTTCCGCATTTAAATGTTATTGAAAACGTAACAGTTGCGCCGATTACGGTTTTGAAGGCAAATAAAGAAGAGATCACAAAACGTGGGCTTGAACTGCTGGATATGGTCGGTTTAAAAGATCGGGCTTACGAATATCCAGTCCGCCTGTCTGGTGGTCAGCAGCAGCGCGTCGCTATTGCAAGAGCATTGGCCATGAATCCTAAAATCATGTTGTTTGACGAACCGACTTCAGCTTTAGACCCGGAATTAGTTGGAGATGTCTTAGGAACTATGCGTCAGCTTGCCGACGATGGGATGACGATGATCATCGTGACGCATGAAATTGGATTTGCGCGTGAAGTGGCAGATCGTGTTATTTTTATGGACAATGGCGTCATCTGCGAAGAAGGGACACCTGAACAGGTGATTGACCATCCGCAAGAAGAAAGAACGCAGAGCTTTTTGAAAAAAATTTTGTAAGCTTAGTATTCAAACAAATTAAGACTGTCTTCTTTATAAATTTAATTGAAAGGAGATAGTCTTTTTTAGTGAAATAGAAAATGAAAAAGACAAATTATCATATTCACACAAATTATTGTGACGGAAAAAATTCAATTGAAGAGATGGTTCAAGCTGCTATTTCTAGAGATTTTGATAATATTGGTATTTCTAGTCACGCACCGTTAAAGTATAAAAATGATTGGACGATGCCTGAGAACGCATTGCCGCAATATTTCAAGGAATTAGAGCGAGTTATCAAAAAATATCAGACGCAAATAAAGGTTTATAAGGGCTTAGAAATTGATTATTATCTGGCAAGTCATGATCTTTCACCGTTATGCAAAAAAAATTTAAAAAAATTGGATTATTGGATAGGTAGCATTCATTGTCTGGGCGTAATTAATGACGGAGAAGTCGCATATATAGATGATACGAAGGAAAGTTTAAAAAGGGGAATCGATCAACTCTATGGTGGAGACAGCAAAAAAGCCGTTTGTCAGTATTACGAGGGAATCGGTGAAATGGCAGAGAGTCTCCATCCCGATATTATCGGACACATCGATATCATCAAAAAGAACAATAAAGAATCTTACTTTTTTGATGAATCAGCAGAATGGTATCAAACCGCATGGCATCATGCATTAGAAAAAATAAAAAAGTCTGGATCTATATTAGAAATCAATACTGGAGGCGCCTTTCGATATGGTATGCGCTGTATGTATCCGAGCGAAGCCATTTTGAAGGAAGCGATTCAAATGCAAATTCCGCTAACCGTCAATACAGACGCACATTGCCCAGAAGCGATGGATTTTTTAATCAACGAATCACTTCGATATTTATCCAACCATGGACAAGATACAGTAATGGTTTATAACGGAAAAGACTGGTTTTCTCAAAAAATATAAATACATGTTTATTTTTTCCATATTTTGGTTTTTTTTCAAAAAATTTAATGGTATACTAATGTCTAGAAAATTTAAACCTTATATGAGTTAATCACGATTAGGATTTAGGAGGTTAATTTATGAGTAAATGGGTGTATTTATTTACCGAAGGTAATGCTAACATGCGTGAACTTCTCGGTGGTAAAGGCGCAAACCTTGCAGAAATGACTAATTTAGGTCTGCCAGTTCCACAGGGATTTACAATCACGACAGAAGCATGTACACAGTATTATGAAGATGGTAAACAAATCAATGATGAAATCATCGGACAAATCAAAGATTACATGAAGAAGCTGGAAGAAATTACCGGCAAGAAATTCGGTGATAAGGAAAATCCATTATTGGTTTCTGTTCGTTCAGGTGCGAGAGCATCAATGCCTGGGATGATGGATACCATCTTAAACTTAGGGCTGAACGAAGATGTTGTAGAAGCGATTGCAGCAAAATCGGGGAATCCACGTTGGGCATGGGACTGCTATAGAAGATTTATTCAGATGTTCTCAGACGTGGTTATGGAAGTTGGGAAGAAATACTTCGAAACCCTGATCGATAAAATGAAGGCAGATCGCGGTGTCAAACAGGATGTCGACTTGAATGCTGACGATCTGAAAGAACTCGCAAACCAGTTCAAGGCTGAATACAAAAAACAGCTTGGACAAGATTTCCCAGAAGATCCAGAAACACAATTAATTGAAGCGGTCAAAGCCGTATTCCGTTCATGGGATAATCCGAGAGCCAATGTCTATCGCCGCGACAACGATATTCCATATTCATGGGGGACCGCTGTAAACGTTCAGGAAATGGTCTTTGGTAACATGGGCGAATCTTCCGGTTCAGGTGTTGCCTTTACGCGAGATCCTGCAACAGGGGAAAACAAATTCTACGCCGAAGTTTTGATGAACGCACAAGGCGAAGACGTTGTTGCTGGTGTTCGTACACCAATGAAGATTGATGCAATCAAAGAAAAATTGCCAAAAATCTATGATCAGCTTCTCAGCATTGCAAATACGCTGGAAGATCATTACCGTGATATGCAGGACATGGAATTTACCATTGAAGAAGGTAAATTATTTATGCTCCAGACCCGTAACGGTAAGAGAACAGCAAAAGCCGCTTTGAAGATTGCCAATGATTTAGTTAAAGAAGGCAAAATCGATAAGAAAAAGGCTGTCCTCGACGTTGAACCGAGAAACCTGGATACCTTGCTCCACGGTTCATTCGTTAAGTCTGAATTAGATAAAGCAGAACTGATTGGTAAAGGCCTCCCAGCTGCACCTGGTGCTGCAAGTGGTAAAATCGTCTTTACTGCAGAAGATGCTAAAGAAGCAGCAGCTGATGGCGAAAAGGTTGTTTTGGTCCGCCTCGAAACTTCACCGGAAGACATCGAAGGGATGAAGGCTGCACAAGGGATCCTGACCGCTCGCGGCGGTATGACATCTCACGCTGCTGTTGTTGCTCGTGGTATGGGCAGCTGCTGTGTCGCAGGATGCTCTGCAATTGAAATGGATGAAGCTAATCGCACATTTAAGTTGGGTGGCCACACCTATTCAGAAGGCGATGTGATTTCTTTCGACGGCTCGACAGGGAATATCTACGATGGACCGTTAGATGTTCAAGAAGGTTCTATCGATGATGAAGATTTTGCTACCATTATGGAATGGGCAGATGAATTCAGAACCATGCAGGTTAGAACTAATGCGGATACACCTGAAGATGCAGCAAAGGCTGTTGAATTAGGTGCAGAAGGTATCGGTCTCTGCCGTACTGAACATATGTTCTTCCAGGGCGATCGTATCGATGCATTTAGAGAAATGATTTGCTCTGATACTGTTGAAGAAAGAGAAGAAGCTCTTGATAAGATTCTGCCACTGCAGCAGGGTGACTTTGAAAAATTATTCGAAACTTTGGCTGGCCGTCCAGTAACCATTCGTTTCTTAGATCCACCATTGCATGAATTTGTTCCGACAACAGAAGAAGAAATTCAAAAGGTTGCGGACGCAAAGGGCAAAACCGTTGAACAGATCAAAGCGATCATCAGCAGTTTACACGAATTCAACCCAATGATGGGCCACCGTGGATGCCGTCTGACAGTTACATATCCAGAAATTGGTGTCATGCAAACAAAAGCAGTCATCCGTGCGGCATTGAATGTTCAGAAAGCACATCCGGAATGGACAATTGTTCCGGAAATCATGATTCCTTTGGTCGGCGAAGTCAAAGAAATGAAATTCGTCAAAGATATTGTCGTTAAGACAGCAGACGCTGAATTAAAGGCAGCTGGTTCTGACATGCAATACAAGGTTGGGACAATGATTGAAATTCCGCGTGCTTGCTTAACTGCTGATGAAATTGCTAAAGAAGCTGAATTCTTCTGCTTCGGAACCAATGACTTGACTCAAATGACATTCGGGTTCTCACGTGATGATGCGGGTAAATTCCTGAATTCATACTATGACAATAAGATTTATGAAAATGACCCATTCTCAAGACTTGATCAAGATGGTGTAGGTCAACTTATGAAGATGGCGGTTAAAAAAGGTAAAGCTACTCGTGCTGATCTTCACTGCGGCATTTGTGGTGAACATGGCGGCGACCCGACATCTGTTGAGTTCTGTAATTCATTAGGTCTGGATTATGTTTCTTGCTCACCGTTTAGAGTTCCAATTGCAAGACTTGCCGCAGCACAAGCAGCAATTAAACAGAATGCATAATTTTGATTGAAACTTTGTTTTCACGCCAGCAGATTATTCTGCTGGCTTTTTTATGTATGTAAGAAAGACTGGTAGGACGATCGACTAGATAAAAAATGTGTATTATCCATTCAAACAAAATTAAGACAGAATAGATATAATCGTTCATAAAATTGTATGAGGTGATTGTAATGCGAATTTTATTTATAGAAGATGAAAAGAAAATAACGGATGCATTAAAAGAACTGTGTCGAATCCAAAATATAGATTGTGACGTTGCAAATGATGGCGAAGAAGGACTCCTTTTTGCATTAAATCCGATTTATGATGTGATTGTTTTAGACATCATGCTGCCGGGAAAAAATGGTTTGGAAATATTAAAAGAAGTGCGAGATCATGACATTACAACACCGATTTTGCTGTTGACAGCAAAAGGCACTGTTGATGATAAAGTTAAGGGTCTTGATTTAGGTGCGGATGATTATTTGGTCAAACCTTTTTCTGCAAAGGAACTTTTTGCAAGAATTCGTGCTTTAAGCAGAAGACCTGACAATGAAATAAAAGGGGAATGCATTGATTTCGAAGATGTTTCGTTTAACACAAAGAAAAATACTTTAATTACGAAATCAAATGAATACAAATTATCTGTAAAAGAATCAAAAATTTTGGAAATGCTGATCAAACGTCCAAATCAAGTTTTCACGAGAGAACAAATTTTAGACCGTGTCTGGGGATTTGATAAAGAAGTGAATGAAAATAACATCGAAATTTATGTCCATAACTTGAGAAAGAAATTAGCGGATACAAATGTAAAAATTGACACCATTCGAGGCGTTGGATATACGATGGGCAAGCGTTAATAAGGCTGTAGGAGACGTCAATGTTTAGAGAAATTAAAAAGCAGATCACGCTTTTTAATATATTAATTTTAATTGTCTTTTTAGTTTTTTTTATTGCACTTCTCATGTTCATGTGGAGATGGACGTACGTTAATTTCAGTGAACGTTTTTTAGTCCAAACAGCCCAGAATATTATTAACAGCGAAAAATACGAAACAAGAAAAAACACGAATTACGATGGTCGTGCCAGCAATTATGAATTTATCCTATGGGATGGAGATCATCATTCTGAACATATGAAAGTTTTTAACGATTCCTTGATTCTCAGAGGGCATGAACTTCTTCAAGACACGAAGTTTAATAAAACATTTCGCACGTTTGAAACCAATTATATTACTTATCGTGTTTATTCAAAACGATTTAAAAAAGATAATGAAGTCAAAACGCTGCAGGTTTTTCAACAAATCAGCAATGAACAAAATTTTACGCAGACCGTATTTGTTATTTTGTTATTTTTTGGTTCCGCAGGGATTTTAATATTGATTCCTATCAGTTATTTTTTAGCTGGTAAATCGCTTCAGCCTGTTAAAACATCCTACGAAAATCAGAAAAAATTTATCGCTGATGCTTCCCACGAATTGCGGACACCTTTGACGGTAATTCAGACAAACATTGAAGTGCTGCGGATGAAAGAAGATGAAGTATTATCTGAAAATATCCATTGGCTAAATAATATTGCATCTGAAAGTGAGACCATGTCAAAATTGATCTCAAATTTACTGACCATTGCGCAGGCGGACAATAATCGACTTGTATTTAATAAAAAAGTGTTTGATTTGAGTGCATTGTGTGCAGAAGTGTACGATTTAATGTTTGATTTTGCAAAGCAGCAAGAAATTACTTTAAAAAGCGATATCCAGCAAGATATTGAATATAAAGGTGATGAAGACAAGCTTAAACAAGCCATACGTATTTTAGTCGATAATGCCATAAAGTATACAACTGCACCAGGAACGGTATCGATTAAATTGACAGCAGCCATGCGCTCTATTCAAATTGCAGTGACAGATACTGGTGTGGGTTTGTCTGAAGAAGATAAAAAGAAAATTTTTGAACGCTTTTATCGAGTTGACGATGCCAGGCATCGAGAACAAGGTGGTTTTGGCTTGGGATTAAATATTTGCGATTTAATAGTCAAGCAGCATGGCGGAAAAATAACAATAGATTCTGAATTGGGGAAGGGAAGTACATTTACAATTATTCTTCCAAAATACGCATTGTAGTGATCGATAGAAAGGCTATTTTATTATTATGTTAAATGTTGTTCTTTATGAACCAGAAATTCCACAAAATACCGGCAATATAGCAAGGACTTGTGCGCTCACAGAAACAAAGCTGCATCTAATCGAACCCCTTGGATTTTCAATTAGTGATAAAGCTGTAAAAAGAGCAGGCTTGGATTATTGGAACTTAGTTGATATTTCAGTATATGTTGATTTTGAGACATTTTTAGAAAAAAATAATTATCCACAGCCATATATTTTAACAACTCATGCAACAAAAAATTATGCGGATATAAAATTTCACGATAATGATTTCCTCATGTTTGGAAGAGAAACGGCTGGATTGCCAGATGACATTCATAAGCGCTTTTATGATAGGCGATTTAGAATACCGATGCGGGATCATCCTGAAGCCAGATCACTGAATCTAGCAAATTCTGTCAATATCGTTTTGTACGAAGCATTACGGCAAAATCACTTTTTTGATTTAGTTTAAACAAAAAAGCTGCTATTGCAAATTATTACAATAGCAGCTTTCAGACTGTAGACAAAGTCTAGGGCAAACGCTCTAGGCTTTGTTTTTTTATAGCAGTCAGTCATT
>NZ_CAIFFF010000022.1:0-14616 GCF_903789625.1 uncultured Pseudoramibacter sp.
TGGCGGTACAAAAATTGTTAATTATTCAGTGTCCTCTTGACGGGTAGCACACCAATTCACGCTCGGGACAACAGCGAGTTCTTAAAAAAGGTCAAAAAGAGCGGCTGTACCGTGATCAGCGGCGGCCTCAACGGGGAAGAACAGAACACCAAGAAAATCAAGACCCTGTGCGGCGATTTGTACAAATCCCGGCAGATCCTAAACGAAGAAACCGGCGGCAGCATTCAAACCATTTACTGCCCGGGCATGAAGGGCAGCGCCTCGACGCTGAAGGCTGTCGCGGCGGGCGGTTATCAACAAATGGTGCTGCCGGCGGATGAAGACTTGATCAAAGCCAGCACCTTTGCGGACAGCGGCGAGGCGGCGGCCTACGTGCAGAACTTGACCGGCGAGCGTATTATTTTGATCAGCCTTGACGGCAAGGCAGACCCAGTCACGCAGGAACCGACGGTCGAACCGGCGACGCCGGCCATCGATAAACAGGAAGATTTGGACGACGGCAAGGCGAAGGCCGAGGAGACTGCGACAATCGACCAGGTGACCAAATGGATTTTGGATTCGCTGAGTGTGCAGAATGTGGACATTCAGCCGTTAAGCAGCTTAAAGGCGCAGAAGGCCTCTGACTTTATCGGCGCAAATCTTCAAGACAATTCGGATCAGGCCGTCTTGTACCGCAGCGCGCTGACCAACGAAAAACGGGTGGCGCTGTGCGTGCGCGGTATTGGCACCCGCGCCCAGTACGAAAAGCTGAAGAAGCTGTTGAAGCGCTACAAGGCCGACGCCGCCTTTTTCGTGATCGCCGCCACGGACGGGAATTTGAAAAAACAGATTCGAGCGGACGGGTACGCGCTGGAAAACGCGGGCAAGACTGGACGCGCCTCCGGCGATGTGCACAAAATGTATCAGGAAATCGACAGCGGCGCCCAGTCGCTGCAAAAAATCGGCGCCAACCCGAGCGCGTACCTGGTGTACGAGCCGAAATACCTGTCCCAGATCCGCGCGGCCTGCTTTGCGGCCGGACAGATTCCGGTTGAGCCGCAGAATCCTAAGCAAATCGCAAAGGGCGCCTTTTATCTCTACGACGCCCAGGATATATCTGACATTGAGAAGCTGTTGAAGACGGCTAAGCGCGAAGGGTATCACGTCGACAGCGTGGGTGACCTCATCGACAGCAGCGGCACGATCCCGGCATTGTCTAATGCGGATTTAACCAAGCGCAGGAATGCCAACGCCGGGAAAAGCGCCAAATACACGCAGACGGTGATGACGACGGAAAAGGCCCTCGGGCTGACCTTCGGCAATTTAAGTAATCAGGCTGTAGATTTGGACGTGGCCAACCGGCTCAAAAGCAGAGGAGCGAAGGGCACGTTCTTTGCGGCCTTTGACGAATTGCAGACGGATTCGGACACTGTCGAAAAGCTGATCGCGATGGGGGATGAAATCGGCATCGCCTACAACGAAAATACCGGCTATTCGGCCGATTACGACGGCATGGCCCGTTACCTTCACGACTGCCTGACCTATATGAAGTGGCGGTACGACAAGAAGCCGAAAGTCATCATGCTGCCGGAGGACTGCGCGAGAAACAAGAGCGTACTGGAAGCGGTCCACGCCTACCATTTGAAGGCGGTCGGCGCTTCTAAAAGTTTGATCACAAGCGGGACGGAAAATACGACAGACGCCACGCTGCCTCAGGTTTTGGGCAAATTACAGTCTGTGCGATTTACGCGGGGCGGCCTGGAATACATCAATTTAGGCTATTATGTCAACGACCAAGACAAACAAATCGGCGAGAAAACCATCATGGGCGATTTGATCGATCAGGTGATCGATCAGCACGTCGACGCCATTGCCTTTGTCTCGCCGACAACCAACAAAATCGAGGACGGCAGCCGCTACCGGCTTAAGACGGTGAGCAGCCTGCTCGCGTCAAAGAAGGTGTATCGCCTTTCCGCGAAAAAACAGACCGCAGTCACCAGTCATAAAGACGTGCTGGGCAGGATGGGCAGTTCCAAAAAACAGTTTGCGTACATGAAAAACCACTACGTCGGCAGCAATTTCGTCGTCAACGCGAAGAAGCTGCCGGGCTTCAGTGCCAGTGAAATTAGACAGCTGGACAAGGTCGGCCGCCTGACCGACGACAGGGTGCTGTTTTTGACTTTTGACGACTGGGGCACCGACCAGTCGATCAATAAGATTCTCTACGTGCTCAAAAAATATCACGTCAAAGCCACTTTCTTCGTCTTGACTCAGCACGTCGACGAGAATCCCAACCTGCTTCGGGCGATTGCGATGGACGGCCACGAAATCGCTTGCCATTCCAATACCCACGTGCCCCTTTCTGACGCCAACGCAGATTACACCCAGTACACGTCGCTGACAAAGAAAGAACAACAATTGATGCGCAAGGATTTGGTCACGTCCTACGCCAAATTGAATCACTACGTTGGGGACGTCAAAGTCGGCGGCAAAAAGGCGCTGTCCCAAGATTTCAGACCGCCGACCTTGGCGGTCAGCAAGGCGGGGCTCTACGAGGTGTTCGACGTGGGCTTTAACTACGCGATTTCAGGCGACGTGTCGACGAACGACTACAAGCGCACGGATCTCAGCGCCTACCTGAACGCGATGCGCAACGGGTCGCCATCAGACGAAGATGATTTTAAAGTGAAAAACGGCAGCGTGATCGTCATGCACATGACGGAAAACGCGAAATACACCGCGCAGATGCTGGACGAAATGATTCCGCAATGGCAGCAGGAGGGCTATCATTTTGCAAGGGTGGACGATTACGTCAGCCAATTTAAACCAAGAGGAAAGCGGGAGAGAAATTGAAACATAACGAACAAGAGGACGTACTGACACAGATCAAAAAAGACCGCCGGCTGCTTTCCCACGTGCCCGACCCAACGGGCGAGCGGTCGGCGTCCGATCGGCGCGGCTGGAAAGGTCAAGGGCAGATCACGGATGAAAACGCGTGGATCGCGCAGCAGAAGAAAGGCATCCGCTATCTCGGCGATTTCAAGGTGAGGGTGATTCTGAGCGGCGGCACGGCATTAGAGGGGCGGAGCGTCGACATCTCAGACACGGGCATTTTGATCCGCTTCCCTGAACAAAAGGACTACGAATGGGTCAAAAAAGAAAAACAGGTCACCCTGCAGTTCCGCGTGCCGCCGGGCGCCATGCCGGAAGGGCACGAGACGAAATTCAAGATTCCGGCTTCGAGAATTCGGCAGGTTGACGACGCGCAGCAGATCGCCTTTCAATTTACCGAAGACCTCCAGACCTTTAAGCGGCGGCATCGGGACCGCTACCTGCTGCTGATGTCCGCGGCCAGTCTGGGACTGGTCAGCCTGTGCGTGGTGCTGATGCGCGCGGAGTCGGTGATCTACTTCAAATACAACGCGGTTTTGTACATGTACTCCTTGATCGCCGCGATGTTTTTGCTGTCACGGTATTTCTTCGGCATGCTGTACAAGCCGGTGCCCATCGATCCGGACTTCACGCCGTCGGTGACCGTCATCATTCCGTGCTTCAACGAAGAGGAATGGATTCAGACCACGATTTTGTCCTGCTTCGATCAGGATTACCCGCCGGACAAGCTGAAGGTCATTGTGGTAGACGACTGCTCGACCGACCACTCGGTTGAAAAAATTAAAGAAATCGTCGACGAGCTGACCGAAGAGGAGGGGGCTCGGTACGACGTGGGCCATCGGCTCAAGTATTTCGTCCAGCCGCAAAACGCCGGCAAGCGCGCGGCGCTGGTGCGCGGGGTCGAAAACACCGACACCGATTTGGTCATGTTTGTAGACAGCGACTCCTTTCTCGATCCCTACGCGGTCAGAAATCTCGTGCAGCCCTTTAAGGAACCGAAAATGGGCGGCTGTGCCGGCCGGTGCGATGTCGCCAACACCTACACCAATTCCCTGACCAAGATGCAGTCGGTGCGGTATTACATCGCCTTTCGGATCATGAAAGCGGCCGAAGGCTATTTCGACGCGGTGACCTGTTTGAGCGGGCCGCTGTCCTGCTACCGCCGGGACATTGTCATGCACTACAAAGACGCGTGGATCAATCAGCGCTTCCTTGGCCACAAGGCGACCTTTGGTGACGACCGGGCGATGACCAATTTTGTGCTCCGCCATCACCAATGCACCTACCAGGACACGGCCGTCTGCTCGACCATCGTACCCAAGGCTCACCGGGTCTTTTTGAAGCAGCAGATGCGCTGGAAGCGCTCGTGGCTCAGAGAGTCGCTGAGTGCGGGGACCTTCATGTGGCGCAAGGAGCCCTTCGCGATGATCAATTTCTACATCGGGCTCGTGGTGCCGATGCTGGCGCCGGCCATCGTCGTTTACAATCTGATGTATGTGCCCTTCACCCAGCACATTTTCCCAAAAACCTTCCTGATGGGGCTGCTATTGATGTCGATGATGATGTCGATCGCCCAGCTGTTTTTCAGAAAGAGCAGTACCTGGCTGTTCGGCTTTTGGTTCTGCGTGTACTACGAATTGGTACTGCTGTGGCAGATGCCGATCGCGTGGTTCACCTTCTGGAAGTCCACCTGGGGCACTCGGATGACGCCGAGCGACGTGAAGGCTAAGGCGAAGCGCGACGAAAAGAAAAAGAAAAAAATACAAAAGAGAGAGCGGAAATAAGCGAGCATGAAGGATAAAAAAAGAAAGTTTCTGTTTTATTCAATCGAAACGCGCAAGGACGTCGTCAAAATCCTGCGGACCTGCCTGGAAATTTTGATCATCGTCCTTGTGGCCTGGATGGTTTCGCGGGCGCTGATTGTCTCTAAAACTTACAAGCCCTACGACAAAACAGACCCAAAGATCGTGTCCGGGAAGGACCATGGCTTCATCGCGCTGTCTTACTTCGGCGTCGCCCGGACCGGCACCAGCCAGCTGATTGCCTTGAAACGGCTCGATGAAGAGCTGACGGCGCTGAAAAAGCTCGGCTACGTGACGGTGACCCAGGAGGATGTGGAAAATTACTATTACTACGGCAAGCCTCTGCCGGACAAGGCCGTGTTTCTCTTGTTTGAGGACGGCCGGAAGGACACGGTGCTGTTCACGGAGAAGCTCCTCGAAAAGCTCAACGACAAGGCCTCAATCTTGACCTACGCTGAAAAATTCGAACACAACGACGAAAAATTCGTCTCACCGGAGGATTTAAAAAAGCTGGAGGCGGAAGGCTTCTGGGAGCTGGGGACCAATGGCTACCGGCTGTCGTACATCAACACCTACGACCGCTACAACCGTTTTTTGGGTCAGTTGGATTCCCGGGAATTTGTCGAAATCAATCAATACATCGACCGGGACTACAACCATTACCTGATGGACTACATCCGAGACAAAGACCGCGTCCCGACGGAGAGCACGGACGAAATGAATCACCGCGTCACCCGGGATTACGACCTGATGGAAAAGATTTACAAAAAGCGGGTCGGCTACGTGCCCGATCTCTACTGTCTGATGCATTCCAATACGGGGCGCTACGGCAACAACCCCAGCGTGTCTGAGGCGAACGCGGAAAATCTGGAAGGCCTGTTCAAAATGAACATCAACCGGGAAGGCTTTTCCTACAACAATAAAAAGTCGTCCATTTACGACCTTACGCGGCTGGAGCCCCAGCCCTGGTGGTACACCAACCATCTGCTGATGCGCATCCGAGACGATCTGCCGAAAAAAGACCGGCACAACATCGTCTTTGAAAAGGGCGACCGGAAGGGCTTTGCCAAATGGCGGCTCGTTCAGGGCGCGGCGGAATTTAAACACAACCTGATCGCGCTGACCTCGGAATCGCGGTCCAAAGGCGTTTTGATCCTCAAGAAAACGAAGTGCCAGGACATGAAGTTGAGCTGCCGGCTGAAGGGCAACAAAATCGGCGGGCAGACGATTTATATGCGCACCGGCGGCGCTTACAGCGCCAAGCGCGCCTTCAAGCGTTACCTATCGGTGTCGGTTGAAAACAACGTGCTGTACGTCAGAGAACGGGGCAAAAACGGTACGCGCACGCTGCTGACCCAGGACATGTACAAGCTGCACGACACCCATCCGGTTTCGGTGCCCGAGGACAGTCAGGCCGCCCATGTGGCCGAGCTCAAGGTGCGCGGCAAGTTTTCGAGAGACAACCTGACCGCGGGCCTGTATCGGCTCAAGGCTTCGCGGGTGGCGCGGGAAAAGGTGCCGAGCGTCAAGGACGGCGCGAAGGAATACATACCGGAGCTTCAAATCAGCGATCCCGGCGACGTCAAGGTCGAAGTCACCTTGCGGGGGGACCGGATGGCAATCCGCGTGGACAATATCGAGCTGGCTGACGACCTTCGCGTTTCGGATACGGCCAGCGGCGGCATCGCGTTGGAAAGCAAGTTCGGCGGTTTCCAGAAGAGCCAGCGGAACATCGCCGACGACGTGTACGACGGCGCTTTTGAAAATCTGACCATTTCGCCGGTTTCTCCGGGGGAACCTTATTACGACTACACCTATCACGGCTTTGCGAAGCTGGGCCACGGCATCAGCCTCGCCTGGAACGCGACGGTGAATTGGTTTATCGATCATTTGTAAAGAGGAGATGTTGAAATTAGAGGAGTGAGCATGAAATCAACGAGAAATCATAAGAAGCGTGCAAAGATCAAAAGGTGCGCCGCGGCGGCATTGGCCGCCGCCCTGTGTTTGATGACCCTTGGCGCCTGCGGCAGCAAAAGTGAGACGACGACCACGTCCGCAGCGACCGGGCGCCAGGAACAGACCCAGGAAATCAAGAGTCTGAGCCGCAATGGCAGAACCCTCGGAACGTGGACTGTGTACTGGGATGGCGGCGGCGCGGTGCGGACCCTTGCGAAAAACGCCGGCCGCATCGACAGCGTGGGCGTGTTCGCGGCCGATTACCCGGACGGCAAAACCCTGACGCTGCCCGAAAAATCGGCCAGTACGGTCGGTCAGATCAAGGCGTCCGAGACGTTAAAGCAGATGCCGGTGTATTTGTCCGTCGTCAACGACACGAAGGATGAAGAAAAGAGCGTCACTTTGCTCAATCATTTGATCGGGACGTCGAGTCAGGCCGAGGCGTCGGCGAACGCCATTGTGGATATGGCCAAAAGCTACAATTGTGACGGGGTCGAGATCGACTTTGAAAAAATCCGAAAGGATACGGCACTTTGGGCGCGGTTCGTCGATTTTGAAAACCGTCTGATCGCTGAGTGCAATGCAAACGGCTTGAAGCTGCGCATCGTGCTGGAAACGCTGACGCCGATGGAAAGCATCAATCTGCCGTCGGGTCCGGAATACGTGGTGATGTGCTACAACCTTTACGGCAACGGGACGAAGCCGGGGCCCAAGGCTGACCGCGCGTTTTTGAAGGAAACCGCAGGCCGGTTTGAAAAGCTCGGCAACGTGACCTACGCGCTGGCCAACGGCGGCTTTAATTTCAAAGGGTCGCAGCAGGCTGAGGCGGTGACCGCGGACGAAGCGGCCGCGCTGATGAAAAAGCACGACGCGAAGCCGAAACGGGACAAGGACAGCGGGGCGCTGTACTTCAAGTACGGCAGCCACACGGTGTGGTACGCCGACGCCAAAACCCTGTCCACCTGGGCAGAGACCTTGGATCAGGCGGCCAATCGAAAGGTGACGGTCGCGCTCTGGCGGCTTTGAGCGCTTTGATTGAAATGGAGAGGGAATCGTCTATGAATCTATACGAAAAACTGCGGCAGCGTCAAACCCGCCTGGCGGTGGTCGGATTGGGCTATGTCGGGATGCCGATCGCGCTGGCCTACGCGGCCAAGGGCATCGATGTCGTCGGCTTTGACATCAACGCGGAAAAAATCGACTTGTACAAAAAGGGCATCGATCCGACCGACGAGGTCGGCAATCGTGCGATCGCCGAGACTTCGGTGCAATTTACAGCTGATGAGATAGACCTGCGCTCGGCCCAATTCTTTATTGTCGCGGTGCCGACACCGATCAATTTAGACCACACGCCGGACTTGACGCCAGTCAAGGCGGCGGCGGAGCTGGTCGGCCGCAACTTGAGCTGCGGGTCGGTCGTCGTGTTCGAATCCACCGTGTATCCCGGTGTCACGGAGAACATCTGTGCGCCGATCATCGAGACTCAGTCGGGGCTGAAATGTGGAAGTGAATGGAAAATCGGCTACAGTCCGGAGCGCATCAATCCAGGCGACAAGGTGCACCGCCTTGCGAACATTAAAAAAATTGTATCCGGCATGGACGCGGATGCTCTTCACACGATCGAGCAGGTTTACGGCATTGTCATCGAAGCGGGAACCTACGCCGTATCCAACATTAAGACGGCCGAGGCAGTGAAAGTCGTCGAAAACAGCCAGCGGGATATCAACATCGCCTTCATGAACGAGCTGGCCATGGTGTTTGACCGGATGGGCATCGACACCAACGAGGTCGTCGACGGGATGAACACAAAGTGGAATGCCCTGGGCTTCAGGCCGGGGCTGGTCGGCGGGCATTGTATCGGGGTCGATCCCTATTACTTTATCTACGAGGCGGAAAAGCTCGGCTATCACAGCCGGATTGTGCTGGCCGGCCGAGAAGTCAACGACGGGATGGCGGCCTTTGTCGCGCAGGCGGCCATTAAACAGGCGGTTCTCGCCGGGCTGGCGGTTAAGAAGTGCCGATTCGTGATTTTGGGCTTGACTTTCAAGGAAAACTGCCCGGACATCCGAAACAGCAAGGTGAAGGACATCATCAAAGAGCTGCAGCAGTACGGGGTCGATCCCCTCGTCTGCGATCCCTGGGCGGACCCAGAGGCAGCGCGGCGCGAATACGGTGTGACCCTGACGCCGCTGGAATCGGTCCAAAACGCGGACTGCATCATTGCAGCGGTGGCCCACGATACGTTCAAGGCCCTCGATGTCGAGGCTTTGAACAAAATGTACAAGCCCGGAGGCGAAAAGATCTTAATCGACGTCAAGGGCATCTACGACAGCAAAGCGCTGACAGACGCGGGTTTTAGAATTTGGCGGTTGTGATCTGGTGAGCTGCCGCCCCTGACAATCAACACCAAACAAAACAGACTGGAAGTGCAGATAAATCTGCGGCTTTCAGCCTGTTTTTTATGCGCCAGATGCTGTGGCTTCGGGATGGAATCAAGCATAGCAGATCACCCTTGCGTTTTTCACCAAAATGCGCTACAATATTATCGACATATGTCGGAAATGAGGTGAGGATGTGGCGAGACCCACGAAATGCAGACGGATCTGCAGGCGGCCGGGCTGGGCGCGGTTCGCGCCGGACGGGGAATGTCCCGAAGGCGAGATCGTGCTGACCCTGGACGAATACGAGGCCATTCGGCTGATCGACCTTGAGGGCCGCACCCACGCCGAATGTGCGCAGCAGATGGGCATCTCCCGGACGACGGTGACGGAGATTTACGAGAGTGCCCGCCATAAAATCGCCGAGGCTATCGTCGGCGGCATGACGCTGACCATCGACGGCGGCCACGTCAAATTGTGCGACGGGACGGCCCTCGGCTGCTGCGGCCGGCCTCATTGTTGGAGAGCAGATACTCGGCTAATTAAAAAGATCAAGCGAAAGGAAGACAATCAGATGAGAATAGCGGTAACGTACGACAACGGCCAGATTTTTCAGCATTTTGGCCGGACAGAGGCCTTTAAGGTTTACGACGTCGAAGACGGCAGGGTGGTCAACGCCCAGGTCACAGGCACCGGCGGGCAGGGCCACGGCGCACTGGCCGGGCTTTTGGCGCAGTTGGATGCGGACGTGCTGATCTGCGGCGGCATTGGCGGCGGCGCTCAAAACGCGCTGGCCCAGATGGGGATTCAGCTTTACGGCGGCGTTTCAGGTGACGCGGACGCGGCGGTGGACGCCCTGCTCAAGGGTGAACTCAGCTACAATCCGGACGTGCACTGTGATCACCACGGCGAAGGCCACCAATGCGGGCATCACCACCACAAAGAAGGCGGCGGCCACACCTGCTGCCACTGATCCAGCGAAACAGACAGCTCTGCGGGGCTGTCTTTTTTTGCACCGTTTTTCTTGAATTTTAAAATCAACTGTGATAGACTAGCCGGAAAATTTATACAAAACCGAAGAAGAGGCGAATGAAAATGCAAAATATAAAGAAAATCGGATGGATCGGGACGGGCGTCATGGGCGCGCCGATGGCCGGCCGGCTGATGGACGCAGGCTACACCCTGACGGTCTACAACAGAACCCAGGCCAAGGCGGAAGCGCTGATTCAAAAGGGCGCGCGCTGGGCGGACAGCCCGTCGGCATGTGCTGCGGGCCAGGACGTGGTCTTCACGATGGTTGGCTTCCCGAAGGATGTCGAAGAGGTCTATTTCGGGACCGATGACGACGCGGGCGCGATCGCCGCGGCGGACGAAGACACGATCTTCGTCGACATGACGACGACTCGGCCGAGCCTGTCGGTGAAAATTGCCGAAGCCGCGGCGAAGCGCGGCTGTGCGGCGGTGGACGCCCCGGTTTCCGGCGGGGATGTCGGCGCCCAGAACGGCACGCTGTCGATCATGGCCGGCGGAGATGCGGACGCGGTTGAAGCCGTCCGTCCGGTGCTCGCGCACCTGGGCACGCAGATTCTGCTGGAAGGCGGCCCGGGCACCGGGCAGCACACGAAGATGGCCAACCAGATCGCGCTGGCCGGCACGGTGACCGGCGTCTGCGAAGCGGTGAAATACGGCCAGACCGTCGGCCTCGACGTCGACAAGATGCTCAAGAGCATCGGCGGCGGCGCGGCGGGCAGCTGGCAGATGGCCAACCTTGGGCCGAAAATGGCGGCCGGCGATTTCGCACCGGGCTTTTTCGTCAAGCATCTGATCAAGGACTTGTCCATCGCCAGTGACGAAGCGGAAGACCGGGAACTGCACCTCGAAGTGCTCAACACCGTGCTGTCGATGTACAAGGATCTGCGCCGCCAGGGCATGGGCGAGCTCGGCACCCAGGCGATCATCGCCTATTACGACGCCAAGGGCGGGAAAGCGGATTTCGATGAATAAGGAACAGCGCCGCCGCCTGCTTTTGATTTTCGGGCTGATTTTGGCGGCGATTCTCGTGCCGCTGATTCTCGGCATCGTCGGCATCGTCCTGATCCGCTCGACCAAGGTGCTCACGGTGCTCGTCGTCGTGCTGATCGCGGCGGCAGCCGTCATCGCCTGGCGGGGCGGCGTCGGCCGAAGCGACAGAGAGCGCGGCATTCGACGCAAAGAAGAAAAAGAAAAGACAGACCACAACGGACGATAAGTGTGCATATCCGTCATCGGCAGGGCCGGTGGCGGATTTTTTATAATATTTGACATAAATTCAGGGTAAAAATTTAACAAGCGGTTGATTATCTCTTACGCTTCCTATAATATATAAAACCAATAGGTTTAATAAATAGTTATCACTACAGATGAAAACCGACAAACGAAGAGGAGAATCACATGAGTAAGCATCAACATCATCATCCGCACATTTTTGATCCGAAAAACGAGGCTGAATATTTAAAGGGCCATTCCCACGCCAAGGGGGACCACAGCCACCGCCCAATCATTTTATTCGATAAAAACGGGATTCCGAAGGTGGTGGATCACGAACACGATCACACGACGGACGCCGATTATCAGGACGACTACATGAAGGCCGTCGCGGCGTACAAGAAAACCTTCCCGGATAAGGCGCGCCAGATGGAAGAAACGCCGGACCCGGCCGTTCGGGAAATGGTGCGCAGGATGGACGACCTCGGCATCGATTGCGTCTTTGACCGGTTTGACGCCCAGAAGCCCCAGTGCAATTTCGGCATCGCGGGGATCTGCTGCAAGAACTGCCTGATGGGGCCGTGCCGGATCACGCCGAAAGCGCCAAAGGGCGTCTGCGGCGCGGACGCGGACTTGATCGTCGCGCGCAACTTGTGCCGCATGGCCGCGGCCGGCGTCGCTCAGCACGGGATGCACGCCCGCGAAGTCATTTTGAATTTGATGTGGGCAGCGGAAGGCAAGCTAGACGTGCCGATCGAGGGGGAATACAAAATTAAGGCGACGGCGGAACAGTTCGGCATCAAGACGAAAAACCGCCAGCTGAAAAACATCACGATCGATCTCTGCAAGGTGCTCCTCGACGATTTGTCGACGCCTCATCCGGGCCAGTACAAGACGATCGCGGCCTGCGCGCCGCCGGAACGCCAGAAGGTCTGGCAGGATCTGGATATCATCCCGGTCAGCGCCTACCACGAAGCCTTTGAATCCAACCACATCACCGGCGTCGGCGTCAACGGCGACTGGAAGAGCGTCATGCAGCAGATGCTGCGGGACGGCCTGGCCTTTACCTTCAGCACGGTGCTCGGCGCGTCCATCGCGACGGACAGCCTGCTGGGTGTCGGCGACCGCGCGACAGCGAAGGTCAACGTAGGGGCGTTAAAAAAAGATACGGTCAATATCGCGGTGCACGGCCACCTGCCGATGCTGGTTCGGGAAATCGTGCGCACCGGCCAGACCCAGAAGTTTATCGACAAAGCCAAGGCGGCCGGCGCCAAGGGCATCCAGTTCTACGGGATCTGCTGCTCCGGGCTTTCGGCCATGTACCGCTACGACGGGGTCATTCCGCTGTCCAACGCGATCAGCGCGGAAATGGTCATCACCACCGGCGCCCTCGACCTTTGGGTGGCCGACGTCCAGGAAGTCTACCCGGCGATTATGGACGTGGCCCACTGCTTCAAGACGACGGTTGTCACGACCCACGATTCCGGCCGGCTTCCGGGCGCGGAACACATCGGCTACGACCATCATCACACCAATATCGCCGAAACGAAGGCCATTGCGGAAAAAATCGTCGACCGGGCGATCGAAAGCTTTAAGAACCGCAGAGACGTGCCGGTGTCGATCCCGAATTACGAAATCACGGCGGACGTCGGCTTCTCGGTGGAATATTTCCAGAAGGCCTTCGGCGGCCTGCAGGATTTGGTCGACGCGGTGAAGGATGGGACGATCCGCGGCATCGTCAACCTTGTCGGCTGCACGAACCCGAGAGTCGTCTACGAAAAGACGATCGTCGACTACACCGACGTGATGCTCAAAAACAATTTCCTGATCCTGACCAACGGCTGCGCGTCCTACCCGCTCATCAAGCTGGGCTACGCCCAGGCGTCGGATCAGGCGTGGGATAAATGCGGCGATTCCCTGAAGGGGTGGCTGAAGGCGCACAATCTGCCGCCGGTGCTCCACGTCGGTGAATGCATCGACAACGCCCGCTCGACTGCCTTCTTCGGCGGCATCGCCGGGGCGCTGGGCATTCCGATCAAGGATATGCCTTACGCCTTTGCGTCCCCGGAATGGGCCAACGAAAAGGGCCTCGACGCGGCGCTGGCCTTCCGCCTGTTCGGCATCAGCTCCTACCACTGTGTCGAAGCGCCGATTTACGGCTCGAAGAACGTAACCGAGTACCTGAAATACGGCTCGAAGGCGGATTTAGGGTCGGTCATGGTCGTCGACGCCGACCCGGTAGCCCTCGGTGAAAAATGCGTCCGCGACGTGGAGGCGAAACGTGAAGCGCTTGGCTGGGACTGAGGGCCTCTCCATTGAACGGCCGCTGGCGGCGGGACTCGCCGCAGCCAAGGCCGTCATCGGGCGGGTGCCGATCAATTTAAGCGGCGTCATGCTCGCGGCCTTCGCCCTCGGCAACCTCCTTCAGAGCTTCGGTGAGGGCTGGCGGATCGCCTGCGGCGCCGCGGCGGGCTTTATGCTGGTGCTTTTACTGCTCAAGATGATCTTGTTTCCCCGGGCGCTGGTGGAAGATTTAAATCAGCCGGTGACGGCCGGGGTGGCCGGCACCTTCACGATGGGGTTGATGTTTTGCGCGGTCTATCTGACCCAATACTTCGGTGCCGCGTCCTTCGGGCTGTGGCTTTGGCAGACCGCGGTCGGCCTGCACGCGGTGCTGATGATTTACTACGTCTTCCGGTTTATCCGCCGGTTGAAGCTCGAACAGATTTACACAGTGTGCTTCATCGTGTTCGTCGGCTTCGCCGCGGCCGGCGTCACGGCGCCGGTGTTCGGCTATCAGGCGTCGGTGGGCACCTTCGCGTTCTGGTTCGGGCTCTGTGCCTTCGCCGTGCTGTTTGGCGTCGTCACGGTGCGGATGATCAAGTACAAGCCGGCTCAACCCCTGAAACCCCTGACGGCGATTTACACGGCGCCGCTGTCGCTGTGTATCGTGGCCTACATCCAGTCCGTCGCGGCCAAAAACCTGACGCTGCTCCTCGTTCTGCTGGTGATCGCCAGTGCGATTTACGTCTTTGCGCTGGTCTGCGCGCTGCGCTGCCTGACGCGCCCCTTTTACCCGAGCTGGGCGGGGATGACCTTCCCCTTTGTGATCTCGGCCAACGCCCTCAAGCAGAGCGCGGCCTGGGCCGCCGCCTCGGGGCACCCGCTGCCCCTCGCGCCGGTCGTGATGATCGAGACCGTGGTGGCCGGTTTCTTCGTCGTCTGCGTCGCCGTGCGCTACATGAGGCACATTTTCGCCGGCAAATGACGGCGTTCCCGCTGATTTCTCAGCGGGTTTTTAGTACCATATAAGTGTAGCAAGACAGAGAAGAAATTCTTTCATCCTGCTGCACTTATTTTTATAT
>NZ_CAIFFF010000023.1:0-12155 GCF_903789625.1 uncultured Pseudoramibacter sp.
ACAAGAGTCTCAGGTCCTTCTTTCATTGGGCTGTGTTTTTTCACAGCCCCTTTTTGGTTTGGAAGGGATTTAGAGAATTGTTTCGGTTTCGAAAGCGGTCCAAGGAATGTTGACCGGTTTGCCCTGGTTGATGATTTCGTCGACGTGCATCAACAGCGGGAAGTCCTTGGTGTCGGCCTTGCCGTTTTTCGCGAGGGCCTTGACAGCGCGGGCGGTGCGGGTGGCGATGACGATAGATTCGAGGGTGACCCCGGCCAGTTCCTGCATCGCGTCGTCAAAGCTCATGCCGCGGCCGAGCAGGGTGCCGATTTTGCGGGTGCGGCCGCCGTAAATGGTGACGTAGAGGTCGCCGGCCCCGTAGACGATGTTGTCGTCCTGTCCGCCAGCTAGTGCGAGGAGCTTGCGCATTTCGCGGACGCTCTGTCCGAACAGCGCTGCCTGGGAATTGTAGTGGATGGCGCCGATGCCTTCGTGTTTTTCAGCGAGGCCGACCGCCAGGGAGACGCCGAGGGCGTAGGCGTTTTTCAGCGCGACGGCGCATTCGACGCCGGTCACGTCGGTGGACAGGCTGACGTGGTAGTAGTCTGTTTCAAACAAGGATTTGAGGTAGCGCAGCGTGTCGATGTCGGTGCCGCAGAAGGCCACCGCCGAGTCGTCCTTGTCGGCCAATTCGTAGCTCGTGCACGGGCCGCCGATGGCGTTTAAGTTCAGGTCTTTGCCGGCTTCCGTGGATTTCCAGAAATCCGGGTAAGTCATCATCGAGCCGTCTTCGCGGTCGATCATGCCCTTGGTGACGGTGATGACCGGCACGTCCTTGTTCAGCTTCGGCAGGACTTCTTCAGCGAACCAATCGACGCCAAAGCTGGAAACGCCGCCGAGGATGACGTCAGCGCCTTTGATCGCTTCTTCCATTTCTTCGACCTGATAGTATTTGATCCCATCGTGAAGGGTGCGCTTCAGGTTGATGTGATAATTGTTTTCGCGGAGTCCGTCGATGACGTCGCGGTCGAGGGGGGTGCCGACGAGGCGGACTTCATGTCCGTTTTCAAAGGTCGGGAATGTCAGTGCAGAAGCCATCTGTCCAGCGCCGATAAAGGTTAAAGTTGCCATAATATTACCTCCAGCATTCATTGATCAAATTTTTTGGGTGATGGGTCGTGTCTTGCTTGATAGTGGCTTTATTATATCGGCATCCCTTCGGAGCGTCAATAGAATTTGGACGAATTTCTCATATTGGGAGAAATCCCAAAACGCGGAAATTTAATGAGGGGATCTGTGTTAAAATAAAAAGAAAAAGCGGGAAATTTTATGGATCAATACAAAATCAATTTAATTTTGCGGGTAGCCAAACTGCATTACGAGCTCGGCATGAGCCAGATCGAGATCGCGCGCCAGGAGCATCTGTCAAAATCGACGGTCAGCCGGCTCATCGCTCAGGCTCAGGAGATGGGAATGGTGAAAATTTCGATTGTCGAGCCCAAGCACGCCTTTGTCGAGCTGGAAAACGCGATGGCCGAGGCCTTTGGCCTGAACCGGGTGACCATTCTGCCCGACGTAGTGGGCAACCGGGACGTGCTGCGGAAGGACGTGTGCGCGGCGCTGGCCGACGATTTGAGCCGCGACGTCCAGGACGGAGACATCGTCGGCGTGGCCTGGGGGCACACGATGTCGGTGCTGGCGAGCGTGCTGCCGAAGCGCATCGGCAAAAAGGGCATCCGGATCATCCAGCTCAACGGCGGGCTCTCGAAGGCGCTGTACGACGCCGGGGCGGATCAAATCGTCCGGGCCCTGGTGAACTGCTTTGAGGGCGAGGGCTACCTGCTGCCGGCACCGGCCCTCGTGGACACGCCGGACATTGCGGTGAGCATCGAGCGGGATTCGTCGGTCAGCCGGATCATCCAAATGGCCGAGCACTGCCGGACGGCGATCTATTCGGTGGGGACCATCGGCCACGGCACCGCGCTGTATCAAATGGGGTATTTTTCGGACGAAGCCTATCAGGCCATTGAAAAGAAATCGGTGGGCGACGTCTGTTCCCATTTCGTCGACGCCCAGGGGCGCATCGCCGATCCGCTGTTAGACGCCCGGGTCGTCGCGACGCCGCTGTCGAAGATTGTAGCGGTTCCCAATAAAATGGTGGCTGCGGTGGGCGTCGACAAGGCCCCGGCGATTCTGGCGGCCCTCAGGGGCGGCATGGTCGATAAGCTGTACATCGACCAGCCGGCGGCAGCGGAGGTCATGCGGATGGCATCCGGGCAGAAATAAAAAAAGCGGTCCTATTTCAGGATCGCTTCTGCAGTTTTGACGTCGGCGTACAAATGGCTGGCCAGGCCGCCCTTTAAGGCTGCGCGCAGCACCTTGCCCTTTCGGGGGTCGCTGGCGATGAGGAGCCGGTTGGGGATTTGGCGGATGGTGTCGAGGGCGACGCCGACGACGCGGCGGTCGAGGTCCTCGTCAAACAGGCCGCCGTCGGCGTTAAGAAAATGGCCGCAGCAGTCGCCGACGCAGCCATCGGCGGCCATTTTCGCGTACTGCACGTCGTCGATGATGCCCATTTCAAAGATGACGGAGGGCCGGCCGAAGGCGCCGGCGGAGTAAATCGCGGTCTGGCAGCTCTGGGCCATCTGCATGATGTTTTGAATCTGAGAATCCTTTTTGATCGCCTGGGCGATGTCGGCGGTGTCGACGATGGCGGGGGCCGGGATCACGTAAGCGTCGCCGTCGACGCTGGCCGCGAATTTCTGAAGGATGGACAGGGCACTGGTTTCGTGGGCCAGGCGGGAGTAGCCGCCGGTCAGCTGCAGCACCGAAACGCCCCGGCGGTGGAGCTTCGGCAGCATGCGGGACAGCGTTTCCAGCGTGGTGCCCCAGGCGATGCCCAGCGTGGTGTGGTCGTCGATATACCGGGGCAGGTCGGCGATCAGCGCGGAGCAGACGTCGTTGAGGGTGATCTGCGGGTTGTCGACCATCACCGGCACGATGGTCACGCGCTTCACCGGAAAGCGCGAGGTCAGCTCGTCTTCCAGGTCAGTGTACATCAGGGCCGGCTCTTTGATGCGGACCTCGATGAGGCCCAGATCCTTGCCCATTTTGAGCAGCCGGCTGACCGTCGACTTGCTGACGCCCTCTTTCTCTGCGATTTGAACCTGTCCCATATTGCATTCGTAGTAGAGCTTAGAAATGCGGATGATTTGGTTGATGCGGTAGGCGTCTTTTTCCATTTCTTTTCTCCTTTTTCTTGATTTTGCGCGTTGTCTGTTTGTTTTCATTATAGCCGAAAATGCGGCCAAATCGATAAAAACTTTAAAGAAGGTTAAAACGTGCAAAAATTCCCAAATAATATTGACAATTTCCCAAAAACCGTTTACAATGGGCTTATTCAAATAAAACGATTAAAGGAGAAAGCTATGGGTATTGTTACACTAATCGGCGCTGGCCAGATGGCTTCCGCGCTGACGTTTCCGCTGTTTGAAAATGGGAATGAAGTCCGCCTGGTCGGGACACCGCTGGACGGCGATGTGATCGCCAGACTGCGCGAAGACAACTATCACATCAATCTGGACCGGACCCTGCACGAAGGGATCAAATATTACACCGTCGATCAGGTCGAAGAAGCGCTGGACGGCGCGGAATTGGTCGTCTGCGGGGTGTCGAGCTTCGGCGTCGATTGGTTCTTGAACAATATGTTCAAATTGATTCCGGAAGGGGTGCCGGTGATTTCCGTCACCAAAGGGATGATCGACCTGCCGGACGGCACGCTCCAGGTCTTCCCGGAATACTGGCAGGAACACATGCCGGAAGGGGTCAACGTGGAACTCTTCGCGATCGGCGGCCCGTGTACCGCCCGCGATTTGTCTGATCACGATCACTCCTTCGTCGCCTACTGCGGCAAGGATCTCGAAAAACTGGAATGGATTCGTAGCCACTTTGAAACGGATTATTACCACATCGCGCTGACGGACGACGTCGTCGGCCTCGAAGCGGCGGTCGCGTTGAAGAACGGCTACGCCCTCGGCACCGCGATGGCCATCGGGCTGAAGAACCGCCTCGGCGACGACGGCATCGCCCACGTCAACTCGAAGTCCGCATTGTTCCAGCAGTCCGTCTGGGAAATGTACCAGCTGCTGGACATCGTCGGCGGCAATCAGAAAATGATCATGTACGCGGCCGGCGACTTAGACGTCACCGTGGCCGGCGGGCGCAGCCGCAAAGTCGGACAGTACCTCGGCGAAGGCTACTCGATGCCGGAAATCGAAGAAAAACTGGCGGGTCAGACCCTCGAAGCGGTGGTCATCGCGACGAGAACAGCCCGTGCGGTCAAGGCGATGGCCAAGGCCGGCAAGGTCAAGGAATCGGATTTCCCGCTTCTGATGCACGTGGATCAATGCCTGAACCACGGCGCGAAGGTCGACATCCCGTGGAAGGATTTCCAGACCATCACGCGGGACGCGCTCAAATAATTTAAACGGAAAAAACAATCAAAATTGAATAGGCCGGGTAAACGGAAGGGGGAGCCGTTTATCCAGACAGGCACAATCCTCCCAAAACGAATAAGGAGATACACAGATGAAATACGTATTGGGACTGGATTTGGGCACAAGCAGCATCAAAACGGTGCTGTTTGACCAAAATGGCAAAGAAGTGGCACAACGCAGCGTGGAATATCCCGTCTATCAGCCGCACAACGGCTGGTCCGAGCAGGATCCGGACGACTGGTACGAAGCGGGGGTCACGACGATCCGCTACTGCCTCGACATTTCGGGGGTGGCCGGCGAAGACGTCGCCGCCATCGGCATCGCCGGGCAGATGATGGGCGCGGTCCTTCTGGACAGCAAGGGCCAGCCGCTGCGCCGGGCCATTCTCTGGAACGACGCGAGAACGTCGGAAGCGGCGGAATCGGTCAGAAAGCTCATCGGCGACGACACGATGATGCGCATCAACTGCAACCCGGTGCGCCCGGGCCTGACCGCGGCGAAAATCCAGTGGGTCAAAGAAAACGAACCGGAAATCTGGGCCAAGACGGCGCACATTCTGCTGCCGAAGGATTACCTGCGCTACCGCTTGACCGGCGAATACGCGACAGAAGTGTCCGACGCGTCCGCGATGCAGCTGCTGGACGTGCGCAACCGCTGCTGGTCGCCTGAACTCCTCGCCGCGATGGAAATCAAGGAATCCCAGCTGGGCAAGATGTACGAATCCACCGACGTGACCGGTCAGCTGACCAAGGACGTCGCCGGGCTCCTCGGCCTGCCGGAAAAGACCATCGTCGTCGGCGGGGCTGGGGATAACGCGGCCGGCGCCGTCGGCACGGGCGTTGTCGCCCAGGGCCGCGCGATGACGACCATCGGCACCTCGGGCACAGTTTTCGCTTACTGCGACGAACCGATGATGGACGAAAAAGCCAGAGTGTACACCTTCTGCATGGCCGTGCCAGGCGCTTGGCACTTCATGGGCTCGGTCAACTCGGCGGGCAACTCCCTGAAATGGTACCGCAACACCTTCTATCCGTCTGATAAGGAATACGAACAGATCAACAAGGACGTCCTCAAATCCGCGCCGGGGTCCAATAACCTGATTTATATGCCGTATCTGACCGGTGAACAGTCACCGCATTTTGATTTAAAATGCCGTGCCGGATTTGTCGGGTTATCCGCAACGCACACCATCTGTGACGTAACCCGTGCCGTCATGGAAGGGATCACCTTTGCCATGCGCGATGTGCTTGAAGCCATTCGTGAATCGGGCGTCCATCCGGATGTGATGCGCCTCTGCGGCGGCGGCTCCAAGAGCCCGTTCTGGCGTCAGCTCTGCGCCGATATCTATAACCTGCCGGTGGTGCTGCCGGATATGAACTCAGCCAACTCGACGGCTCTCGGCGGCGCGATTTTGGCGATGGTCGGCGCCGGCATGTACGACTCTGTCGAAGAAGCCTGCGACAAGATCATCAAGATGCGCGACGAATCCTTTACGCCGGATCCGGCAAACCGCGAAGTCTACGACAAGACCTACGCCGCCTTCGACAAGCTGTACCCGCAGCTGAAGGACAATTTCGCAGAAATTCTCGACATCTAAACACCCCTGTACACCTGTAATGTAAGCTCAATTTTTCTCTTCATAAATAAACAATACATGACAAGCTCAAAAAAGGCAAAGCCCCTCGATCCTTCCGGATCGGGGGCTTTGTCATTTAAGGCATTTGAATTAATAGTTTAGTTGTGATAATATTATAAAATGTATTTTGCTAATCTATTAGTAAAAATAAACTATAGAAGGGAATGAGAGAGCGGTGCTTCGATTAGAACACGTTCAGAAACGGTTTAAGGACAAGGTGGTCATCAAAGACTTGTCCTTAGAGGTGCACGACGGAGAGCTTTTGGTGCTGATCGGTCCGAGCGGATGCGGCAAAACCACGACGCTGAAGATGATGAATCGGCTGCTGCCCCTTTCCGGCGGGCACATTTACGTCGACGGCGAGGACATTGCCGCCTTGGACCCGGTGAAGCTCAGGCGCAACATGGGCTACGTGATTCAGCAGGGCGGGCTGTTTCCCCATATGACGGTGCGGCAGAACATCGAAATCATCGAAAAGCTGGAAAAGCGGCCGAAGAATGAAATGACGGCGCGGACCGGGGAGCTGATGGCCATGATCGGCCTGGATCCCGAGGAGTATTTGGACCGCTACCCGGCGGAGCTGTCCGGCGGCCAGCAGCAGCGCGTCGGGGTGGCCCGGGCACTGGCGACCGATCCCGAGTACGTGCTGTTCGACGAGCCCTTTTCGGCCCTCGACCCGCCGATGCGGATGGCCCTTCAGGACGAGGTGATCAGCCTCCACGAGAAGCTGAACAAGACGATGATCTTCGTGACCCACGACATGGACGAGGCGATCAAAATCGCAGACCGCATCTGCCTGATGAAAGACGGCGAGATCGTCCAGCTGGACACGTCGGAGAACATCCTGCGCCATCCGGCCAACGATTTCGTCTCGGAATTCGTCGGCAGCGGGCGGATCTGGAGCGCGCCGGAATTTATCCGCGCCCAGGACATCATGATCGATCACCCGGTTAAATGCCGGGGCGATTTGACGGTAGAGGGCTGTATCATCCGCCTCCAGGAATACCGGGTCAGTTCGCTGATGGTGGTGGACAAGGCCGGGCGTTTGATCGGCGTCGTCGACAAGAGCGTGCTTATCAAGCGGCCGAAGCCGGACGCACAGGCAGACGCGGTGATGCGGCCAGTGCGCTTCAGCGTGCACCCCGAGGATCAGCTGATCGACATCGTCAAGGCGATCCCTGCGGAGGACGTCGGGCGGATCAACGACATCCCAGTCGTGGACAGCGAGAACCGGCTCGTCGGCCTCGTCACCAACAACAATATTGTGTCGAAATTCATTCGGCCCTGGCTCGCCGACACAGAGGCCGAGGGAGGTGACAGACAGTGATGAAATTGTGGATGTACATGGTTAATCACGGCCAGGAAATCGGCCGGCTGACAGTGGAGCACATCGAGATGACGGCCATCGCCGTCGGCATCGCGATTTTAATCGGCGTGCCCCTGGGCATTCTGATCAGCTACGTCAAAAAGCTGGACAAGCCCATTATCGGTGCGGCGAACGTGGTGCAGGCGATCCCGAGCATGGCCCTCCTTGGGCTGATGATTCCCCTTTTGGGCATCGGCCAGAAGCCGGCGATCGTGATGGTCATTATTTATTCGCTGCTGCCGATTATCAAGAACACCTGCATCGGCATCGCGGACATCGATCCGCAGACCATCGAGTCAGCGAGGGGTATCGGGATGAGCCGGGGCCAGATTTTAAGAAAGGTGCAGCTGCCGCTGGCCCTGCCGGTGATCATGGCCGGGGTGCGGATTTCCGCGGTCACCGCCGTCGGCCTGATGACGATGGGCGCCTTTATCGGGGCGAGCGGTCTCGGCTACATGATCTTTTCCGGGATCCGGACGGTCAACAATTACCAGATCCTCGCTGGGGCCATTCCCGCCTGTGTGCTGGCGCTGATCGTCGATTGGCTGATGGGGCTGGTGGAAAAGCTCGTGACGCCCATCAGCCTCCAGAAGGATTTCGGCACGGACCGGAAAGTGCTGCGCCGGAAGCGGAAACATCAGAAAATCATTTTAATCACCGCGGCCTGTTTAATCGGCGCGGCGATCGTCGGCAGCGCGGTGAGCTCGCGGGCATCGTCGAAAGGTCAAATCGTGATCGGCAGCAAGGATTACACGGAGCAGCTGGTGCTTTGTCACCTTTATTCGGATTATATTGAGGCACATACAAATCTGAAATGCGTGCCCAAGGAAAACCTCGGCGGCACCCAGGTCTGCTACGAAGCGCTGAAAAGCGGAAAGATCGACATGTACGTCGATTATACCGGGACGCTGTACGGCGACATTTTAAAGAAAAGCGGCGAGACCGATATGGATCGGGTCTACAAAATCTGCAAAGAAAATTTGAAGCCTCAGGGGATCACGCTGCTGCACCAGTGCGCGTTCAACAATACCTACACCCTGTCGGTGCTGCCGGAGACGGCTCAGAAATACAACCTGCACACCATTGGGGACGTGGCGGCCAAATCTGGGCAGCTGCGCCTCGGCACGACACTGGAATTTTTAAACCGCAACGATTGCCTAAAGGCCCTCGAGCGGCAGTATCCGGGGATTCATTTCGCTAAGCAGTCCGGCATCGACAGCTCGCCGCGGTACACGGCGATTCAAAACCACGAGATCGACGTGACCGACGCCTTTGCCACTGACGGGATGCTGAAGAAATACCATTTGACGGTGATGAAGGACACGGACCACGTCTTCCCGCCCTATTACGCGGTGCCCTGCGTGAAGACGACAACCCTTCAGAAATATCCGGAACTCAAAAAGGCGATTAACGCGCTGGCGCCTCACCTCACCGAGAAGCGGATGCGCCAGATGAATTACGAGGTGGACGTCAAGGGAAGAGACCCTGCCGAGGTAGCACGGGATTTCCTCAATCGGGAGGGGTTACTCAAGTAAAAAAATAAAGACCAGACAAATGACCTGACCCCAAAAAGTTAGACCTAACAGCACAGCAGATTATTAAGCCTGTTGTGCTGTTCTTTTTATACGCTGTAAGGGGATTTATGCGGAAACTGTCTGCGTCTTCGTTTCGAGGCGGCGCTTTTTGTAGAGAATCCGAATCGAGTTGAGCACGCAGAGCATGGCGACGCCGGTGTCGGCGAAAACCGCGAACCACATATCGGCGAAGCCGAGGAGCCCGAGGATCATGACGGCGGCCTTGACTGACAGCGCGAAAATGATGTTGGCCCAAGAGACCCGTTTGGTCTGGGCGGCGATGTCGAGAGCGGTCGGGATCGCGTCGAGGTCCGAATTCATAAAGACGACGTCGGCCGCTTCGATGGCGGCGTCCGCGCCGCTGCCCATGGCCGCACCGACGTCAGCCCCGGCGAGTACCGGCGCGTCGTTGATACCGTCGCCGACGAACATCGCGCTGCCCTTTTGTTCGCGGATCTGTTTGAGGGCTGCGAGCTTGTCTTCCGGCAGCAGCTTGGCGTACACGGTGTCGATGCCGGTCTTTTCAGCCACGGCCTTGGCGTTGGCTTCCGTGTCGCCGGTGAGCATCACGGTGGTGAGGCCGGCCTGCTTGATTCGGCCGATGGCGTCGGCCGCTTCGCGCTTGATGGTGTCGGCGATGACGAGCGTGCCGGCAAAGGTGCCGTCCACCGCGACGTAAACTGGGGTGCCGTAGGCGGTGTCCGCCGGCACATTTGGAATGCCGTTTGCGGCCATCAGCTTCGCGTTGCCGACGAGGACGGTCTGCCCGTCGATGTCGGCGGTGAGGCCCTGCCCGGCCGTTTCGACGACGCCGGCGGCTGAGGCGATGTCCAGATCGTCGTGCTTCGCGCGCTGGACGATGCTCATGCCGATCGGGTGGTTGGAGTGGGCTTCAGCCGCAGCGGTCAGCGCGAGGAGTTCGCTTTCGCTCATGTCGTTTGCCGGTGTGACGGACTGCACCACGAAATTGCCTTCGGTGATCGTCCCGGTCTTGTCGAAGACGACGTTTTTCACTGTGTCCATGGATTCCAGCGCAAGCCCGCCCTTAAAGAGGATGCCGAGCTTCGACCCGGCGCCGATGCCGGAGAAATAAGCGAGGGGCACCGAGAGCACCAGTGCGCAGGGGCAGGAGATGACGAGGAAGGACAGCGCCGTGTAAATCCATTTGTTCCAGCTGGCTCCGCCGAGTAACGGCGGCAGCACGGCGGTGGCGATGGCGACAAACACGACGAAAGGCGTGTAGTATTTCGAGAAGCGGCTGATGAACCGGTCCATTTTTGGTTTGGAGGCCGCCGCGTTTTCGACGGCGTCGAGAATCCGCGTGACCATCGAATCGCTCAAAGGCTTGTCGACCCGCAGGGTCAGCGTGCCGGCGGTGTTGACGCAGCCCGAGACGACTTCGTCTCCAGCCTTGACGGCAACCGGCACGGGTTCACCGGTGACCGGCGAGGTGTCGATCTGGGAATGGCCTTCGACGACGGTGCCGTCCAGCGGGATGCGGTCCCCAGCGTGGACGAGAACCAAATCGCCGACCTTGGCGTCTTCAGAGGGGATGACTTCGGTCTTGCCGTCTTCTGTGACCAGATGCACCACTTCAGGTCTTAGGTCCGCAGCTTCCATGATTTGGGAGCGGCTGCGTTCCGTAGCCTTGTCTTCGAAAAATTCTCCGATGCGGTAGAACAGCATGACCCCGACGGCCTCAGGCCATTGGCGGATCGCAAAGGCCCCGAGGGTCGCGACCGCCATCAGGAAGTGTTCGTCGAAGAACTGCCCCTTGACGAGCATCCGGATGGCGACGGCGACAATCGGCAGGCCGATCACGGCGTAGGCGCCGAGGTAAAAGCCGATCCAGAGCGAGGACGAAAAGCCCGTGTGCTCGAACACTTCGCCGCAAGCGAAGAGAATCGCGCCGAGGATCAACTGAATTTTCGAATAGCCTTCGCCGAAGAACCATTCGGAAAGCCCGACGGCTTCCGTTTCTTCTTCCTGTGCGTGATGGGCGTGGCGTTCGGCAATGGTGCAGCCGGGTTCGAGACGGTCGGCTACCGTGTTGAGGATGCCGAGGAAACGGTCCGGGTCCTTCGCTCTGACCTGGACGACGCCAGCGGTGAAAGAGATCGACACGGCTTCGAGCCCTTCAATCTGGCGCACGCCGCGTTCGACCTTGGCCGCGCAGTCCGCGCAGTCGAGCCCCTGAATGCTGTAGAGCTTGGTCGTCGCCTCCTGAGGCGGGCAGGTGCAGCGGTCCATCGGCTGACTGCATTTCGAGCAGGTGATGTGGCTGGCCGTGAGATCGGAAGGATTCAGCTCAGCCGCCTCGTGATCGTGGTGGTGATGATCGTGATCGCAGCAGCAGTGTTCATCGTGGTGATCGCGTTCGTGGCCGCAGTAGTCATGATCGTGATGATGTTCGTGATGATCGTGGCAGCAGGATGCGCCATGTTCAGCTGGTGAATTTTCTTTAAAAGCCATAATGGTTCTCCTTAAAATAAACTACAACGTAATAATATATGAATATATGTTCATATATCAATAATACAAGCATCCCACCGATTTGTCAAGAAGTGTGAGCAAACAATCTGAAAAAACTAACAAATTTTGCTTTTATTTTTTTAAAGAAAGTTTTGGTAAAATTAAATGCATTAAAAGCCAGAAAGGACAGATGGTCTATGACCAAACTCAACCTCAAGCATTTTCAAAGTCTAAGCCGAATTCAAAAGCAGCGTCAGGCTGCCCAGACGCCTGACACCGCGGCCCCTCATGCGCCGCAGCCCGCACAGGACACTGTCGACGCGGCGGACGCAGCAGAAGAAAAAAGTCAAAACGCTGCGCAGGAAGAACAGGCCAGCAAAAATATGACCCGGCAGCAGCGGGTGTATCGCGATATGGCTAAACGCGCAGAAAAGATCCGCGCCCAGCGCGCCCGCGACGAACGGGAGCAGCGGCAGAAGCGCCAAATGGAGGAGCGCGAGCGCACCTTCGAGACTCGGAAAAAGTCTCAGATCGCGGCGCAGCATCGGCAAAAAAATAAGACCCGTTGACAACGATCATGATATGTACCCAGAATCCTGGACACATATTGACGAACTAGGCGGAACACATGG
>NZ_CAIFFF010000024.1:0-7658 GCF_903789625.1 uncultured Pseudoramibacter sp.
CGTGACAAAACAGTAACAATTAACAAACGGTGACAAAATCAAAAAATCTTAACAAGTAGCAAGCATGGATGTAAAAAAATGGAATGTGCAGCATTATGCTGAAATTGCTTTGAAGATCCAGCGTAAGACGGGCTTGCCAATGGTCTTGTGTGGAACGGAGCATGACCGCCCATCCCTTGAAGAAATGATGAAGTGTGCAGGTGATATCAAATATATTGATGTTGTAGGCAAAACAGACATCATGGAGTTTACAGAGGTGATTGGACGGGCATCATTGGTTGTAACAAATGATACCAGTGCGTATCATATTGCTGTTGCGCGTAATGTAACTACCTTCATGATTTGCGGCGGTTATACGTATGACCGGTACGCTCATTATCAATATGCAGACCAAGGTCGTAAAGATCCATACTTAATTACACATAAAATGCCTTGCTATAATTGCAATAATAATTGCATTTATAAGAATTTTAGAGTTTTTCCATGTATTGACTTAATTACCGTAGATGATGCATGGAATGTGATTTCGGACGTTTTGGATAAGGAAATGCAAAATGGATGATAGAAAGCAAATGACAAAAAATATTGCCTGGAATACTTTTGGCAGTGTTTTTTACAGTGCTTGTCAATGGCTGATAACAGTTCTTGTTGTTCATCTTTCTTCGTATGAATCTGCAGGTTATCTGTCTTTGGCAATGACAACAAGCAGTTCTTTTTCTGCAATTTCCTTGTATAGTATGCGAAACTTTCAGGTATCAGATGTGAAAGGAGAATACAATTGCAATGAATATGTAGGAAGTAGAATTGATACATGTATTCTTGCTTTTGTCTGTTGTGCAATTGTTTCTGTATGGGGCAATTCCAGTTATCAGGCTTTATGTATTATTGCGTATATGATCATCAGAATTGCAGAAGCAATCGTAGATGTACTGCATGGAGAAAACCAAAAATTTCAGAGATATGATTATATTGGCAAGTCATATATTTTCAGAGGATTATTAACAATCGTCAGCTTTGTTGTTGGTTTACTAACTACAAAAAATCTTCTGATCACACTGTTTTTCATGGCGGCTCTGAATCTTCTCAGTGCATTTATTTATGATTGGGAAAAAACAAGCCGGCTGGAACATATACAACCCGTATTATTCAGTAAAAAGATAAAGAAATTATTACTAACATGCCTGCCGATTGTAATCTTTTCGTTTTTGCTCAGTCTTGAGAATCTGATACCTAAAAATGTTTTGCAGCAAATACTGGGAACCGAGGAACTGGGGGTCTATTCTTCGATTGCCTCTCCAACATTGGTTGTTCAAGTCTTTGCTTCAGTTGCATTTAACCCATTATTGCCAGGACTTTCTAAGCTTTACGACGAAAAAAAGTATTCTCATTTTTCGAAAAATATGCGGAAGGTTTATCTTGGCTTTGCTGTGTTATGCCTGATTGTGACAGTTGGAGCCCTTCTTTTAGGCAGGTGGGGACTGTCTTTGCTCTTTGGCAAATCAATATTAGCCAGATATGATTTATTTCTCCCTATCGTTTGGGTTACAATTCTTACGGCAATCATTTGGATTATGTCATCGATCATAGTGGCAATTCGTCAGATCAAATGGCTGTTGATTGGAATGATTGCAGATTTCCTGCTGTGTCTGTTAATTGTTTATCCCATTATTAATGGCCTTGGCAGTAATGGTGTCAGTTTTGTTCAGATTATTTCGTATAGTATATATATTGTGTATATGATCTTGTTGTGTGAAGCAACGATTGCAAAACAAAAGAAAAAGGAATTGAAAAGGGAAGAGTTATGAAAGTATTAATTACTGGTGCTGCAGGATATATGGGAAAACATGTTGTTAAAGCTTTCCTGAATGCGGGACATGATGTATATGTCTCGGATTTTCAATATAAAGGGATTGATGAAAGGGCAAAGATTATTGATGAGCCTATTTTTTCTGGGGACAAAGATATTTTTGAAAAGCTGGGCTCTCCTGATGTCCTTGTACATTTAGCTTGGCGGGATGGGTTTATTCATAATTCACACGCGCATATGGCAGATCTTTCATCACACGTAATTTTTCTTGAAAACATGATCGATGGAGGATTAAAATACCTCACTGTTATGGGTAGCATGCATGAGATTGGTTATTGGGAAGGCTCGATAAATGCAGATACTCCATGTAATCCAATGTCTATGTATGGGATTGCAAAAAATGCTTTAAGGCAGACACTATTGCTTTATTGCAAAGATAAAGACGTCAATCTTCATTGGCTCAGAGCATATTACATTTATGGGGATGATATGAGAGGAAGTTCTATTTTTGCTAAGTTATATCAGGCAGAAGAAGATGGCAAGAAGGAATTTCCATTTACATCTGGAAAGAACAAATATGATTTTATTCATATAGATGAGCTGGCAAAACAAATTGAGGCGGCCAGTGTGCAGGACCAGATTAATGGTGTCATTAATGTATGCACTGGAAAACCGGTCAGTCTGGCTGATAAAGTGGAAAGTTACATTAAAAAGCATCATTTTAACATCAAGTTGAAATATGGTGCTTATCCTGATCGGCCATATGATTCTCCAGGTGAATGGGGTGATCCGACATTAATTAATCAGATTATGGAGAATGCAAAGACTCGATGAAACAGTATAACAGTTATTCTGGACGTGATTTAACTTTTCTTGTATGTGCATATGGGCAATGTCCATATCTGGATGAGGCAGTGAGCGCGCTGGTAAATCAGACAGAAAAAGCAAATATCATTATTTCAACATCGACACCAAATGATCTTATTTCCAGCATTGCTGAGAAGTATCATATTGAAGTGCGTATTAACCCACATGGTGGACAGATTGAAGATTATAATTTTGCTTTCAGACAGGCTGAGACCCCGCTTGCAATGCTTGCTCATCAAGATGAAATATTGAAGCCTCAATTCGTAGAAAAGGTTATTTTTGCGATAAATCATTCAAAGGATCCTATTATTGCATTTACTGATTATATTGAAATGCACAATGATAAAGTCGATGAGAAGCAGTCTTCTTTGGTAAGAATAAAGAAGATAATGCTTTTGCCAATGAAGTCAAAAAAGTTGGCTGGAACCAGATTTGGAAAACGCTTGATCCTTCGTTTTGGCGATCCTATTACGCATCCTACAGTTGTTCATGTAATGAAAAAATTGCTAGTAAATCCTTTCAGGGAAGAATTTAAAGCTTCTATGGATTGGGATCTTTGGACGAGACTTGCTGAAGAAAATGGGTCATTTGTGTATGTGGATGAAATACTGTTATATCATCGAATGAATGATCAGAATCAGACTGCAAAATTGTTGAAAACAACTGATATCAGATCGAAAAATGAATATGAGATTTTTTGCCGTTATTGGCCTGAATGGTTCGCAAAATTTTTGATGAAGTTTTATAGTAAGGCTCACGGTTATTATTAATCAGGGGAAAGTATATGAAAACGCTGCTATCAGACAAACTAAGATTGAGAAGTTCAAATGTTAATTTGTTAAGATTTATTGCTGCCATAGCAGTGATTATCTGCCACTCCTATGCGATAACATCAAATAGAGATGACTTAGTTAGTGTTTATACTAACGGGCAATGCAATCTTGGCGGTATAGCAGTAGCGGTATTTTTTGTGTTGAGTGGATTGTATGTTGCTAAATCACTATCGAAAGAGCACTCCACACGTACTTTTCTTAGGAAAAGATGCAAACGAATATTTCCGCAGCTTTGGATCGTTGTAATTCTATCTGTTCTTATTCTTGGCCCGTTTTTTACAAATCTTCAATTATCTTCATATTTCTGCTCTTTTGAAACCTGGAAATATTTGCTGAATCTAGTTTTGCTTCCTGTTCATAATTTACCAGGTGTTTTCAGCAATAATGCCTATCAGACCATTAATGGACCTCTATGGACTATGCCGATTGAATTTGCCTGCTATGTTTTTCTGGCAATAAATGCATTCATTGCAGAAAAATCAAAGAATCATACAATAAATAATCGTATTAATCTTGATATTCTATCTATCATTGCTTTTGAATTATTATTCTTGGCATCGATTTACTTGAATAATTCTATGATGATTTCCGTGTTTCGCCCTGTTGTGTGCTTCTGGGTTGGCGCTCTGATGTTTGATTATTCTGATCGTGTGGTGCTAAGCCCATTGATTGGCACTGCAGGTATGGCAATTCTTATTCTTGCTGCTCGTATTTCTCCGATTTTTAATATATTGCTGCCATTGCTTTTCTCATATTCGATAATTGCAATTGTATTAGGATTGCCCCAGATCAAATGCAATTGGAAAATGTTTGAATTATCGTATGAAATGTATTTGCTTGGCTGGCCTACGCAGCAGATTCTTGTTGCAGTAATTGGTACAATGTCTCCTTTCATGAATTGGCTGATTGCTGTACCCTTAGTCATTGTAGAAGGGTTCCTGTTATCAAATATTACAAAATTCATTTTCAAAGGTTAAAATGATAACATTTTGTTGTAATTCAAGTAATGAATTAGTGAAAACAACATGATAAAGAAGATTAGAAAAAAGATAGCGATTATTTCATTAGGGTATTTATGGTTTCCTTGTGAATCTGGGACCTCCAGATTCTTTGATATTGCTTTGCAGTTTGTAAGAAGCGGATGGCAAGTAGAATGTATTACCACCTCTTTTCAGCATTTTAAGAAAGAACCGCGTGATCAGAAGAATATTCTTGCTCAGAACTATCCTTTTAAGATTACTTTTATTGAAGCACCTGCTTATGACAAGAATGTGAGCTTGAAGAGAGTATACAGTAATTCAAAAGCTGCAAGGAATTTGAAAGCGTATCTTGAAGGTAATATTGAGCAGTATGATTTGATCTATGTATCAATTCCTGCAAATAATATTGCGGCTATAGTAACTGAGGCTGCCAGGCAGCATGACATTCCCTGTATTGTTGATGTGGAAGATCTCTGGCCAGAAGCAATGGCTATGGTAATAAAGAATGGTATGATCAGAAATGTATTGCTTCATTCGTTTACCAGGGATGCTGAGACTGCATATAGGAATGCGTCTGGCATAATTGGCACTTCTGAAGATTATACAGATAGAGCATTCAAACATAGAGCAAGGACTATTCCGGCAGAAACTGTTTATGTTGGGTGTCATCTTGAAGAATTTGACAATGGAGTAAAACAATTTCAAAATCAGATCATTAAAGGTGCCAATGAGTATTGGGTAACATATGCTGGAAGCATCAGTACAAGTTATGATATTAAGACTTTGATTGACGCTGTAAATGAACTGAAGAGTGAGAATATACAGCTTCAGATCCTGGGAACAGGTTCATTGAAAGATGAATTAGAAGAATACAGCAGGAATATGAAAAATATCCATTTCTGGGGATTCACAGAATATCATCATATGGCAGCAGTTCTAAGCAAATCGGATATAGTGGTAAATAGTTTTGTGAAGGGAGCTCCACAGAGCATTGTCAATAAGGTAGGAGACTATCTTGCCAGTGGCAAGCCAATGATCAATACTTTGGAAAATCCAATTTTCTGTAGACTGGTACAAGAAAAACAGATTGGATTAAACATTGAACCGGGTGATAGTGAAAAGTTAAAAAAAGCAATATTGATTTTATACAACAACAGTACTTTAAGCCGTCAATATGGGTTTAATGCGAGACGATTATGCGAAGAACAATTTGACCGATCCAAATCATATAAACGTATTGTTTCCATGGCGGAAGAGTTAATAGATCATTAATTTATTGATGAAACAATATACAAGCAAGGTCTTTAGGCTTTTCGTGAGCAGTTGGGAGTGAATAAGTCGAATAATATGGTAATAAAAATAAATAATCTGAAAGTGCTTTAAACCTGTTTTCGGAATAGAGAGTAATCCGTTTTTCGTAATATTGGATAGCTTTTTCTAACTGCGATTCATATTCGGTCCCAGAAAACAAAGAAAATGCTTCTTTTATGCGCTTGCAATTGTATGTCGTGCTTTGCTGTACTTTAGCAACGGCTTGTTTCATGTTTGTGTATTTCGTATACTTCCTAACTCCAACAGTATTGTTGCCATGCTGGCGGTAATATGCTGTACATTCGTCCAGAAAACTAATCTTTCCATATCTAAGAGCTGTCCAGCCAAGTATTTCATCGTGCAGCATATGATTCATATTAAAATTTGATTTATTAATCAAGTCCCTGCTAACCGCCATTGACATTCCCGTAAACAAATTACGTTTCAGCATTTCATTAATGATTTCCTTTTTTCCAAAAGCAGCATTGGGCAGGAAAAAGTGATTTTCCTGCCACATAGTTGTGGCTTTTTTGTTAAGCTTGCTATCAGTAATGAAAGCATCTGAATAGACCAGATCACTATTCTCACTTTTAAATAGTTGCAAAAATCTCTCGATTTTGTCTGGCATCCAAACATCATCCTGGTCACATAGAAAAATATAGTCGCCATTAGCTTGCTTCATTAATTCTGAAAAAGAATTTCGAACGCCTGTATTTTTTTTGTGCTGAATGATTTTGAAGCTAATAGATGTCGAGAGCAAACAGGATTCTGCTTTGCTAACAGTCTTATCAATCGAACAATCATCGCAGATAATAATTTCATCAGGAAGCGTCGATTGTGCAAAAATACTATTTAGTTGTTGTGTAATAAATCTTTCACCATTATATGTAGATATGATAACGCTAATTTTGTTATTGTTTATGTTTTCCATTGTGTTTATATCTTTTTCTGAATTCGAGATAATAGTACATGAATTGAATGCGGCTAAATATCTTTGTGAAGAGCTTTCTATGGCTGCGCTCAAAATATCCGTTATGGGCATCCGCATGCCGGCGATAGAGAAGGAGTTTATCATTGATAAAGCAGACATTTCCAATTGTTTCGGCAATGATGCCAATCCAAGTATCATGCCCGACTTCATCTGTTTGTGGGAATGGAAAGCATGCAGTCAGCACGGTGCGATTAAAAGCCATATGAGATCCGAAGTAGGTATGATGGATTATATTTTTTAATACACCTGGGCCATTATGATAAAAAGCATACAGAGAATCATGAGTTTGGTGCAGAGATTCGTCTGTAACAATTGAATCCGAATGAACAAGATCATAATCTTTTAAAGCGTTGGTCATGATATTGTATTTGCCGGGGAGCCAGACATCATCCTGATCAGCAAGAAAAATAATATCTCCGCGTACATGTCTTAATGCATTTTCAAAGTTTCCACATGTTCCTTTCCGACATTCATTAAAGATCAATTGGATACGGGGATCGTTTATTCTTTGGATAATCTCAACAGTATGATCTGTAGAATGGTCGTCTGAAACAATCACTTCATCTTCTGCATGAATTTGCGAAAGAATGGATCGCAATTGCTGTTCTATGAATTTTTCGCCATTGTAGGTAGCAATAGCAACACTAACTTTTGTTTTCTCACTCATATTTATGTCGTAACTTATGATACCAGTATACCTTAATATTCGGAAAAGATATTTTTGTGTACAATAAAAAGTGAAATATGAATGTGAATAAGAAAAAGTCGAAAAAGTATCGGTCAATCTTTCGGTTATTAAAATTCATTATTGTGCTTGTTAATGCTCTAACGGAATGACCTGTTTCTGCTTTCTTATGTTGTCCGGAAAC
>NZ_CAIFFF010000025.1:0-5312 GCF_903789625.1 uncultured Pseudoramibacter sp.
TGTCGATATAATTCTACGGCCTTTCTTTTGTACTCATAACTGTATCGCATTAAAATACCCTCCTTACTGGTTTGTCCAGTAAAGAGGGCACATATCACCGGCGGGTCTTCTGCAAAAAGGACATAGCCGGCAGCGCCGGCGCAGTCTGTAAAAGTGGGAAATATGACTTATGTGAGGATTTTCTTTCCTGTTTAATTTAGTGTCTGCCAAGCGTCCAGACGTTTTTCGGGGTGCGGTAGAGGCGTTTGAACGCCGATTCGCCTGCGCCGAGTGCGCGTCTTACATCTTCCGGATGACCGTATAAACGTTTTAATGCTTCTCTCTTCATAATCAATACCTTCTTTCGGTTTTCGGGGGCTGACCCGAAAACAATGTTTTTTGTTGATGCTTAGAGTATAGAGCGATTCGCCCGCGCGTACCTTGATTTCAATCAAGTTATTAAAAAAAATTATGAATTTTTAAAAAAATTGAACGCAAAAAGCCAAATACTTTAATAAAAACAGTCCAAACACTTTAATAAAAATGAGCCAAATGCTATACTAGAAATAGTCCAAATACTTTAATGGAGCGTAAAAATGAAAAAATATATGCCGAGAACGGCGGATGGTATCTTAAAAAACAGGCTCGCATCCAAAGGCGCTGTTTTGATAGAAGGTCCGAAATGGTGCGGCAAAACGACAACAGGTAAACAATTTGCCAAAAGTGTACTTGAGATGGATCGTCCGGATCAAACGCGGCAATATCAAGAGATGGCGGCGATCAATCCATTGCTGTTATTAAAAGGAGAGGTGCCGCGTCTGATTGACGAGTGGCAGCTCGCGCCAAATCTTTGGAATGCGGTTCGATATGAAGTGGATCAACGCTATGATTTCGGCCAATTTATTTTAACAGGATCGGCCGTGCCGGCGGAGTTGGATGCATCCGCCCATACGGGAACAGGACGCATCGCGAGGCTGAAAATGCGTCCGATGAGCTTGTACGAATCCGGCGACTCCAACGGACAGGTTTCGTTAAAAGACTTATTTGATGGAAAAGATATTGCAGGCATGGACGATCATACCATTGAAGATATTGCCTTTGAAATTTGCCGAGGCGGATGGCCGAGAGCGATTGGCGAAAGCGAGCAGGTCGCATTAAGGCAGGCCATTGATTATGTCGACGCCGTGGTTTCGGACGATATCCGCCGCGTCGATGGGACCGCGCGCGATGCGGAGCGGACGAAACGGCTGCTGCGCTCATATGCCAGAAATATTGCGTCACAGGCGTCGCTTGAGGCCATTCGTCAAGATGTGATTGCGAATGATACAGAAGAAAGCTTTAGTGCGACGACGCTGTATGACTATATTAACGCATTAAAAAAGATTTTTGTTATTGAAGATGCTCCAGCATGGAATCCAAATTTGCGCTCAAAAACAGCTATTCGTTCAAAGGATACACGTTATTTCGTCGATCCGTCCATTGCTGCGGCGGCACTCGGACTTGGCCCGAATGATCTCATCAATGATTTAAACACGATGGGGTTGATCTTTGAAAATCTGTGCATTCGGGATTTGCGTGTTTACGCAGACGCGTTGGACGGCAGTATTTATCACTACCGCGACAAAACAAATCTCGAATGTGATGCGGTCATACATCTGCGAGGCGGCGCCTATGGCTTGATTGAGGTGAAGCTCGGCGGGGATCCGTTTATAGAAGAAGGGGCGAAAAACCTCATCGCCTTGGCGAAAAAAATTGATACGACGAAAATGAAAGCACCCGCATTTCTCATGGTTTTATGCGGCGTAGCCCCCTTTGCGTACAAACGGCGAGACGGCGTGTGTGTCGTGCCGGTCTCCTGCTTAAAACCATAATCGGCGTCACCCCATCTGAATATACTTCACGTAATCCGGGATGGACATCAGCGGCGCGTCTAGGGCTTCGTGGACCGCAGGTGAGACCGTCTGCCCGGCGGCCATTTCCGCGCCGGCGATTTCGACGGCGGTGAGCCACTCGGCGACTTTTTCCTGAACGGCTGGGTCTTGCGATTTGAGAAGCCGGCCGCAGTTGCGGTAAACTTCGAGGGACGGATTGCAGCAGGCCATGGCCGCGCGCAGCACATCGAAATTCTTTTCCCCGGGGAAGCCGCAGTTGGCGAGCACGACGAATTTCTGGGTCTTCGCCTCGGCATCTTCGAGATCAAAATGCCCGTGGGCCTCCTGAATTTTCGGCGCTTTGAGCGGCGTCAGGCGGTCGACGAAATTCTTCAAATACGCCGTCATGTTCCAGGTGTAGACCGGGGTGCCGAAGCAGACGATATCGGACGTGTTGTAAAGATCGAGCAGCGCCGCCATGTCATCGTGTTGGACACAGCGCCCGGGTGTTTTGAACCAGCAGGCGAAGCAGCCCCGGCAGTGGCCGATTTTTTCGTCTCTCAAATAAATCGTTTGGGTGTTGACGCCGGCAGACGCCGCGCCCTTCAAAAAGGCGTCGGCAATGGCCTGGGTTGCGCTGTTCGGCCCGGCCGGGCTGCCGTTAAATACAGTAACTTTCATATTTTTCTCCTATTTGTTTTAATTCGTTTTTCTAATTCTTTTTATATTTTCTGCGAAAAAAGGCCGTGATGGTTGCAATACCAGAACACCACACCGTGCCCGCGGGAGAAGAACCGCGCCTCGGCGGGGCCTTCCGGGTAGAGGCGGACGAACTCGAACCGGCCGCCGTTGAGGAAGGCGATGAAGGTGAGGTGGTGATCCTTGGTCATCGGGTGGTCGACGGAGACGTGAAGCTCGTCTTCGATTTTTTCGCAGACTGCGGTGTGGGCCGCGTCCGCCGCCTCCGCCTCCAGAGGCGGCAGCGTGATCCCGCAGCAGGAAATCATCGCCGAGCCGGTGGCGTACAGCACATTCCCGCAGACCGGGCAGACGTAGAGGTGGGAGCGCAGCAGATTGCCCGCGCGGTTGGTGTTGACGATGGCCTCGCCGGAGAGCAGCTCCGGCACGGAGACGCCGAGCACCTGAGCCAGCGGCTCGATCAGCGAGATATCGGGAAAGCCCTTGCCGGTTTCCCATTTGGAGATGGTCTTGTCGCTGACGGCGAGTTTTTCGGCCAGCTGAGCTTGGGTCAGGTTCTGTTTTTCGCGGAGCCTTTTGATTGTGGCCCCGGTGACGTAATTGTTCATAGGGTGTCCTCCTGTTTGATGAGTTGAGGATAGCACGGTTTCGGCGCGCCGGCAACCTACGGAGCGTAGAATGGCGGCCTATTGGTCGCGAAATTACACCGACGTGGTACAAGGCGTGGTCTTCGCGTGGGTCACCCTTTGGCTGGTCTTTCGCGGGGCTGATGTCAAAACCAAATGGCAGAAGGGGCTGCTGGCCTTCCTGGTCTCCTACAACACGGCGCAGATGCTGTCGGGGTTATTGTACACGGCGATCGTCAGCCAGTGCCAGGTGACAGGCACCCTTTTGGATTTCCTGATCGCGACGGGGTGTCTGCTGCTGCCGGTTTTCTTCCTGATGGGCCTGTACCGGGAAATCGTCGGCGTTCAGGGGCCGGCTCCGGCGTTTATCTACACGCTGTTTTTCAACGCCAACTGTATGGCGATGCTCATCGCCATGACGTCGCTGCAGCGCATGCTGATCACGGTGGCCCTCAGCATGGCGCTGGTCTTCTGTTTCAAAAAAGAAATCCGCTATATTCTTTTTGAAAAATCAATGCTGCGGATGGACCGGCGCTTCCACGGGACGGCCATCGCCTTTATGATTCTGATCGGAGTCGAGGCGGAACTGCCGCGCATCGCCTTAAACGGCGGCGCGGACACCATTGGCAATCAGCTGGCGTATGCCCTTGCGATTGCGGGGGCGCTTCTCGTGATTCTCTTCGTCATTTTCATGAAGTTCAATTTTTTCGCCATCATGAAATACGAAAATTACATCCGGGAGCACGATGACGACACGGTGACCGGCGCCAGAAGTTTGAGCTATCTGCTGGAGCACGGCGGCGCCATGATCCGCCGCGCTCAGGCGGGCGGGCCGGCGTTAGCCGTGTTTTATTCCGATATCGCCAACTTCCGGGATGTGAACATTCTCCACGGCTACGACGCCGGGACAGCCATTTTGCGCCAAACCGCGGCGTACTTGACGGCGGCTTTCCCAAACGGGATCGTCGCGCGGATCTCCGGCACCCATTTTGCCGGTATCGTGCCCTGCGATCAGGCCGCGGAACGCTTTGACCAGGTCGCAAGGCAGGTTGAGGCCCTCAGCCTGGATGAAACCCTGACGTTTAATGTGGGGCTCTGCCCGGCGGCCGATCTCGATGAGGTGATGGACAAAACTCACTACAGCCAGCTGACCACGCTCATCGATTTGGCCGCGGTCGCCGACCGTCACTTGGCCGGCACCCGGACGGCGGTTAAGTTTTACGACGACGCCATGCGCAAAAATGAAGCGATTCGGCTCCACGTTCTCTCAAACGTCGACCGGGCGGTCAAGGATGGCTGGCTGCAGGTCTATTACCAGCCTCTCGTCGACGTGCAGACCAAAACCGCGGCCAGCTGCGAGGCCCTGTCGCGCTGGATCGACCCCCAATACGGCTTCCTCACGCCCGACCAATTTGTCGAGCCCCTGGAAACCGTCCGGATGATTTACAAGGTCGATCTCAACGTGCTGCGCCAATATGGCAGACAGCTTAAGGAATGGCAGGCGGCCGGACGGCCGGTGCTGCCCATCAGCTTCAATATTTCCCGGACCGATCTCGAGGCCGACATCGATTTGTTCTCAGAAATCGAGACCATCATCGGGGAAGAACAGATCCCGAAAAGGCTGGTCCATGTGGAAATTACCGAGACTGCGCTCAACGGCGATTCGGCCGTTATGCGGCGGGCCATCCGCCGGTTTCACGACATGGGGCTGGAGGTCTGGATGGACGACTTCGGTTCCGGGTACTCTTCTCTCAACGTCCTGAAGGATTATCAATTTGACGTCATCAAAATCGATATGGCCTTCATGCGCAAATTCGACGTGCGTTCCAAGACCATTGTGCGCGCCGTCTGCCGGATGGCCGCCGATCTGGGCATCCGGACCGTGGCCGAGGGCGTCGAAACCGCCGAACACTATGCCTTCCTCAAAGAAATCGGCTGTACCTACGCCCAGGGCTACCTGTTCAGCAAACCCGTCCCGCCCGATCAGATTCCGGAGCAGGGGTTTGAGTTTTGAACGCACTGCTATTTTGTAAATGACAGACAAAAAGGCATCGCAACCGTATGAAAATACGGAGGCGATGCCTCAGACTGTAGACAAACGAGGCTCTGAGAAAATACTCAGAGCCTCGTTTGATTT
>NZ_CAIFFF010000026.1:0-2444 GCF_903789625.1 uncultured Pseudoramibacter sp.
AATACCCCCAAGTAGGTTTTTATATTTTACTGTCCTACTTAGGGGTAGCATATCACTTGTCAGCAAAGCGGGTTTATTTTTTATAACGCCTATGATTAGACCAATTCCGCCAAATCGTAAATCAGCCGTTCTGTTTTTTCCCAGCCCAGGCACGGGTCGGTGATGGATTTTCCAAAAACGCCTTCTCCGATTTCCTGGCGCCCATCTTCGAGGTAGGACTCGATCATCAATCCTTTAACCAGTTTGCGAATATCTTTGGAGTGCTTGCAGCTATGCAGCACGTCCTTGGCAATGCGAATCTGTTCCAGAAAATTTTTCCCAGAATTACAGTGGTTGGTATCAATGATGACAGCCGGATTCTTGAGTTCCGGTTTTTCGCGGTAGGCTTTTAATAGCGCCTGAAGATCTTCGTAGTGATAATTGGGATAAGAACGCCCATAGCGATTAACGTAGCCGCGCAAAATTGCATGCGCCAACGGATTGCCTGTCGATTTGACTTCCCAGCCGCGGTATAAAAACGTGTGGCTGTTCTGCGCCGCAACCATTGCATTCATCATAACTGAAAAATCTCCAGATGTCGGATTCTTCATCCCAGCCGGAATGCCGATCCCGCTGGCAACCAAACGGTGCTGCTGATTTTCCACCGAACGTGCGCCGACCGCCACGTACGAGAGCAGGTCAGACAAATAGCGGTGGTTCTCCGGATACAGCATTTCGTCCGCGCAGGTCAGCCCTGTTTCCTTGACGACGCGGGTGTGCATTTCGCGGATGGCGATCAATCCGGCAAGCATGTCTTCCTTTGCGTCCGGGTCCGGCTGATGGAGCATGCCCTTGTACCCCATGCCCGTTGTGCGCGGCTTGTTGGTATAAACCCGAGGAATGATGAAAATTTTGTCTTTCACCTGTTCCGCGGTCTTTGCCAAGCGGTTGATGTAATCCAAAACGGCTGTTTCATTGTCTGCCGAACACGGCCCGATAATTAACAGAAAACGATCATCTTTACCGGTAAAGATATCCGTGATCTGTTGATCCCGTTCTTCCTTTATTTGTTTAATATGGTCATCTATCGGAAACTCTTCCTTCAGCTCCTGAGGCGTCGGCAATTTCCGATAAAATTTCATTTGCATGTCCATGTTATAAATGAACCTCCTTAATTTTAAAAACCTCGCTTGCTATTATAACACAAATGCAAAATCATTAAGCGCTATTCTTTTCCCAGAAGATGGCGATCCAGCTGCTCACTCTTTTCCCGCCAGTGACCGAAAAAATAATAAAGCAGAATCGACAGGGATGACATCGTCTTGAATATCCTAAAGCGCTGTAACCCGCAACGCGGCCACGCAGACCATGGCACACATTTTTATGTAAATGTGTTTCATCTCGAGGGAAAAATTTTTTGTGCAAAATTTGCTCTCTTATTCTGTCGGCTTTTGATAAAAATACCCTTTAACTTGTTCCGTCCGGATTGAATTCACAAAGGCGTCCGCATCAATCAAATGAACCACCTTCATAATCTTTGGCACGTCTCCTCTCGAAACGATCGAATAGATTACTTCCAATTCTGTTTTCTTGTAAGACCCTTTTCCGTCCAGAATCGTTGCGCCGTGATTAGAAACTTCGTAAATAGCCGCACATACTTCCTCTGGATATTTCGTGATGATAAAAAGTGTCTGCTGCTGGTATTTATGATAGGTCGCGTGAAGGGTCTGGGTAAACGCAAATTGAAAGATAATTGAGTACAAAGCAGACTTCCAACCGAAAATTAGTCCTGCAATAACAAGAAGCACCACATTAAATCCAAGTATCGTATTCCATGCATCAATCCCCTTTTGAGACGAGAGAAATATCGAAATGAAGTCCGTTCCTCCTGCTGTTGCATCGACCCACAAACAAAGCGCACTGACTAAACCGTACAAGATACCGCCAAAGACCGACAAAAGGAGTGGGTCAGTCGTGATGGTAATCCTCGGCATCACATCTGCAAAAATTGAGGCCAAAACAATATTGAAGCAAGAATATGCTGTAAACTTTTTGCCAAGATATTTGAATCCTATATAAATCGGCACCAAATTCAATGCAATATTCATTGGACCATAAGGGATATAAACATCCATGTATTTTTTGCCAATGCGCTGAATTAAAAGCGTCACCCCGCTAAGACCTCCCGGATATAAATGTCCGGGATTTAAAAATCCCTGAACGACAATCCCAGATAAAACTGCTGAAAGAGTCAAGAGCACGAATCGAATTGGAGGAGATGTCATTTTGTCTTTTCGAATCTTATCTATATTGGCTTTTGGAATCTGTCTCATGATTTTAATCCTTATCTATTTTATTTTTCATTATACGGTATGAATCTGTGAATTCAATACCATTTGACAAAAAAAAGAAGGGCGTGTGAAAAAACAAAAATTTTTCACACGCCTTTATTTTTTGGGGGGACA
>NZ_CAIFFF010000027.1:0-2278 GCF_903789625.1 uncultured Pseudoramibacter sp.
TCGCATTAAAAATACCCTCCTTACTGGTTTGTCCAGTAAAGAGGGTACATATCATCAACGGATCTTTTTTTGTTGGCGCGGACAAAACAATCAGATGACGAAATTCAGTGGCGCGTTCTGGGCCGTGTGGTCCAGAATATCCTGAAGGGTGATGCCCTCGAGGTAATCGGTGATTTGTTTGTAGAGGCCCTTCCAGACTGGCAGGGTTTGGCATTCGGCGGCGCGTTCGCATCCAGGCGGGTCGTATTCGAGGCAGGCAATGGGCGCGAGGGAGCCCTCGGTTTGCTTTAAAATATCCGCGACGGTGCATTCGCTTGGGGCCTTGGCCAGCTGGTAGCCGCCGTTGGGACCGCGGCTGGCCTTCAGCAGGCCCGAACCGTGGAGCAGGATAACAATTTGTTCAAGGTATTTTTTCGAAATGTTTTGACGGGCGGCGATGTCCTTCAGCGCGATGTAGCCCTCGCCGCTGTGTTCCGCGAGGTCGGTCAGCATGCGCAGGGCGTACCGTCCCTTTGTTGATATTTTCATCTGATCACCTTTCTCTGCGATCACTTCGCAAGTGTTAGAATGTTTACCATTATTATATGATTTTCTGAGCGATTAAGCAAATTTCATTTTACATACCCGAGAAATTTATAAAATGTTTATATTTTGATTACGATTTATTTAAAGGCGTTGTCTATACTGTTTTTCAATCAATGATCTTTTAAGGGATCAATAAAGAGGAGAACAATTCAAAGATGTTGACGCTATTTGGACACATTGCGCGGCGGAGTCTCGCCATTGCGGTTTTAATTTGCTACGCTTATCAGCTCCGGTATTTCATCGCGTCCCATTGGAAAAGCAGGAAAGTCCGCGACGCTGGACCCCTTAGGGATTACGCTGTGCTCATTGCCGCGCGCAACGAAGCGGCGGTCATCGCGGCGCTGATACAAAGCGTGAAGCATCAAAGCTATCCCGCTTCCCATCTGGACGTCATCGTGGTGGCCGACAACTGCACCGACGATACGGCGGAAATTGCGAGAGAAGCAGGGGCCGTCGTGTACGAACGCTCCAATAGGCAGCTGGTCGGCAAGGGCTACGCCCTGGGGTGGCTGTTTAGACAATTGGAAAGCGATTGCAGAAGCTACGACGGTTATTTTATTTTCGATGCGGACAATCTTTTGGACGAAAACTTTGTACTGGAAATGCACAAGGTGCACAACGCGGGCTACCCCATTGTAACCGGCTACCGCAATTCGAAAAATTTCGGGGATAACTGGATTTCGTCGGGGTACGCCCTGTGGTTTCTTCACGAATCCCAGCTGCTCAACCGAGGACGGATGCACTCTGGAACCAGCTGCATGGTTTCTGGAACCGGCTACTTGATCAGTCAGGACCTGCTCGAACGCCTGGGCGGCTGGCATTTTTTCCTTTTAACTGAGGATATTCAGCTCACCGCGGAATGCATCGTGAGAGGTGAAAAAATCGGGTACGCCGAACGGGCCGTGTTTTACGACGAACAGCCCATCTGCTTCATGGATTCGGTTCATCAGCGGCTGCGTTGGATTAAGGGTTATTTTCAGGTCTTCAAAATTTACGGGGAACCGCTCATTGGCCGGCTCGGTGGGCCTGGTGGATTTGCCGCCTTCGATATGCTGATGAGCTACCTGCCGGCCTTCTTCGTGATGCTTGCGGCGATGGCCATGGGGATCGGGATGATGGCGCTCAACATCGCGGCAGCCGGGAATATCACAGAAGCCCTCACGTCCATCGGCCTATTCGTCTTTAAGTCCACGATTGTCATCTTTGCGCTTGGCGTCTACACGATGATTTCAGAACATCGGCAGATCTATATGCCCATTAGAAAAAAGATCTGGTGCTGTCTGACCTTCTCAATCTTTATGTTTACCTACGGGCCCATCGCCATCGCCGCTTTATTCAAGCAGGTCAATTGGACGCCGGTCCCGCATCACGTGGACACCTCCATCTCTGCCATTAAGCGGCAGCAGAATGTAAAAGCTTAAGCATGAGAAAAAGTCTTCTATTATATACATAAAAAACGAATCATTTTAGACGGTAATAAACCGTGATCGACAGAACAGTGTATAGGCACTGTTCTGTTTTTTTGTAAAAAAATCAAAAAAATTTGAAAAAGTTCTTGACAAGAATGTAAACACCGCGTATAATTAATTACGTTCTCATCGAGAGAGAGAGTAATTATCAGCTCGGTTGTGAAAAGTTTTTAAAAAACTTCAAAAAAGTTCTTGACAAGATAAAAGAGAGCTGGTAAAATAAA